>NZ_LQPV01000039.1:0-114483 GCF_002101935.1 Mycobacterium sp. IEC1808
CGCCCGGACCGCCGCCGAGCCATCCATTGGCCCCTCCCGCCCCGCCGTTCCCGCCTGCGGGGCTGGTGAGCGGCTTGCCGTTTCCGCCGGCCCCGCCGTCACCGCCATGTCCCCACAGGCCAGCCGACCCGCCGGCCCCGCCCGCCTGGCCGAGCCCGCCGGATCCACCGTTGCCGCCGTTGCCGATCAGCCAGCCGCCGTCACCGCCGGCCTGCCCGGTTCCCGGCGCCCCGTTGGCGCCGTTGCCGATCAGCGGACGGCCCGTCAGCAGCTTGACCGGACCGGGCGGCAACCCCAGGCTCTGGATTTCACCGAGCAATGTCGTCAGCGGGTCCGCGTTGGCCGCCTCCGTGGCCGAATACTGCCCCACACCCGCCGTCAACGACTGCACAAACTGGTCATGAAATAGCGTCGCCTGGGCGCTGAGCGCCTGAAACTCCTGGGCGTAATTGCCGAACACCTGAGAAATCGCCGCCGAAACCTCATCCTCGGCCGCGGCCAATACCGATGTCGTCGAGCCTGCCGCTGCCGCGTGGGCGGATTTGATCGCTGATCCGATCCCGCTTAAATCCGACGAAGCGATGGTGACGACTTCGGGAGATATCAAGACAAACGACATGCACGGCTCCTTTGTAAGGGAACTGCCACGAAGATCCACGGGTAGCCGAAAATCTACGCTTTCAGTTCGGAGTTTGGAAGCACTTTCGCTTAGCAAACTGCGTCGAATTTGTTGTGGCACCACGGTCGGATGGATGGTTCGCGAAATGGCTTACTGGGCCGGCGCGTGACGAATGCCGGATCGCGTCGGCTGATGGTTCGTTGCGCGAAGCCCTTGACCGAAATAAAGCAGGCAACCGCGGAGCCCCGCCACCTTATTTGACTTTTGGCCCCACACTGCTGCGGTATTGACGACCGGCGGCGCTCACACGTTCAACGGCAAACTGGCAATCGACGCCAAGGCGCATATGTCGTGGCTGCATAGGCAGAGAAATGACACCGCACCGTAGAAGCAGAATTAGTCGGGTAGGTGGGGCATTTCGAAGCCCGCGTCACGGCCGATCAATACGGCGGGCGTGAGCGCGGATTTCCCATATCGGCGGCGCACCCGGTCGATCGCGTCGTCGATTTCAAGTCGGCCCGCCTCCTCGCCGAACGGCAGCATCAGCTGCTGGGCGCCGCTGCGGTCGATCCCCGATACCGCGAACCCCACCAACGTCAGCCCGCGCTGCGCGATCAGGGGAGCCGCGGACGCGACCAGCTGCCGCGCGCCGGCCAGGATGGGCTGCGTCGAAGAAGTCGCCCACGGCAAGGTGTGCGAGCGCGTCGCCCGGCCGAAATCGTCGAAACGCAGGCGCAGCACCACTGTGCGGCCGGTGCGCCCGGCGGTGCGCATCCGGGCGGTGACCCGGTCGATCAGGTTCACCACCACGGCGTCGATCTCGGCGGCCGACATGCGATTGCCAGCGCGGCCCAGCGCCCGCTGCGCGCCCACGGACCGCCGCCGCACCCCGGTGGTCACCCGGCGGCGGTCGATGTTGCGGGACAGCGCATACAGCTGGCGGCCCATCGCGGACCCCAGCAGCGACGCCAGCGTCGACTCGCTGAGCTCGGCGACGTCGGCGACCGTCGCTAGGCCGTGCGCATGCAGCTTCTCGGCGGTCACCGCGCCGACGCCCCACAACCGGCGCACCGGCAACGGGCGCAGGAACGCCAACTCCTGATCGGGCGGCACCAGCAGCAGCCCGTCAGGCTTGGCCTCCTGGCTGGCCACTTTGGCGAGAAACTTCGTCCGCGCGATCCCGACAGTGATAGGCAGCCCGACGCGACTGCGCACGTCGGCGCGCAGCCGGTGCGCGATCTGGGTGGGGGTGCCGGAGACCCGGCGCAGCCCGCCGACATCCAGAAACGCTTCATCGACCGACAGCGCCTCCACGACCGGTGTGCAGTCACGGAACACCTCGAACACGGCGTCGCTGGCGCGGCTGTAGGCGTTCATCCGCGGCGGCACGACGACGGCGTGCGGGCACAGCCGCCGCGCCTGGGACCCGCCCATCGCCGTGCGCACGCCGTACGCCTTGGCCTCATAGCTCGCGGCCAGCACCACGCCGCCGCCGACGATCACCGGGCGGCCGCGCAACGTCGGGTCGTCGCGCTGTTCGACGGACGCGTAGAACGAGTCCAGGTCCGCGTGCAGAATGGACGCATCACACCGCACGAACATATGTTCGCACGGGGCTACGACGGAATCAGACGGTGGCGACCCGCTTCGCCCGGCTACGCCGCGCTTGCGATCGCCACTGTCCGATGGTGGCGACCCGCTTCGCCCGGCTACGCCGCGCTTGCGATCGCCACTTAACCCGTTTCGCCGTAGATGCTGGTGACCCAGATGTGGGTGAGGGTATCGACGACCCGGTCCTCGTCGACGGCCGGTTTCTCCGCCGCCAGCGCGGCCATCATCGTGCGTTCGTTCATCTGGTTCAGCGACGTCGCGAGGTCGACGGCGGGAATGGTCTCTGGGGCGGCACCGCGCGCCCGCTCCGCGGTGATCATCGCCGCGGTCTGGTCGATCCATTTCTGCATGAATCCCAGCCACACCGACCGGAGCTCGGAGCTGGTGGCCAGCGCCTCCGTCGCGGCGCGCGCCAACGTCCGGTGCGTGCTGAACGCCGTGTAGAACGCCTTGATGCCGTTACGCCACACGCGGCGCGGATCCTCGGGGAGGCGCTGCACGGCGCCGTCGAATTCGGAGTCGGCGCGCGCGATGACCGGCTCCAGCAGCGACAGCAGCACCGCCTCCTTCGACTTGAAATAGAAGTAGAAGGTCGGCCGGGAAAGGCCGGCGCCTTTGGCCAGGTCGTCGACCGAGATGGCATTGAACCCGCGCTCTTCGAGCAGGCGCTCGGCGGTCGCCAGGATCGCCTGCTCGCGTTCGTCCCCGGTGGGACGCAGGGCGCGGCGCCCGCGGAGGGCGCGAGTCGGGCCGACGGCAGTCACGGGCGTTACTTTACATGCAGTCGAAAGTTTCGACATGCCGTTGACTGGCTCAACAGTGTGTTGATAGCGTGGCCCCATGACTGAGCACCTCGACGTCGTCATCGTGGGGGCCGGCATCTCCGGCGTGAGCGCCGCCTGGCACCTGCAGGACCGCTGCCCGACCAAGAGCTACGCCATTTTGGAGAAGCGCGCGGCCATGGGGGGCACCTGGGATTTGTTCCGCTACCCGGGCATCCGTTCCGACTCGGACATGTACACGCTGGGCTTCCGCTTCCGTCCGTGGACCGAGCGCCAGGCCATCGCCGACGGCGGGCCGATCCTCGACTACGTCAAGGGCACCGCGGCCATGTACGGCATCGACAAGCACATCCGGCTCAACCACAGGGTGGTCAGCGCCGACTGGTCCAACGCGGAGAACCGCTGGACGCTGCAGGTCGAAAACAACGGCGTGCCAAGCACAATCACGTGCACGTTCCTGTTCTTGTGCAGTGGCTACTACAACTACGAACAGGGGTTCGCGCCGAAGTTCGCCGGCTCGGACGATTTCCAGGGCCCGATCATCCACCCGCAGCACTGGCCCGAGGACCTCGACTACACGGACAAGAACGTCGTCGTGATCGGCAGTGGCGCGACCGCGGTCACCCTGATTCCGGCAATGGCGGAGTCGGGTGCCAAGCACGTCACGATGCTGCAGCGGTCACCGACCTACATCGTCTCGCAGCCGAAGCGGGACAAGTTGGCAGAGCGGCTCAACCGCTTGCTGCCGGAGAAGCAGGCGTACACCGCGATTCGCTGGCGGAATGTGCTGCGCCAGGCGGCGCTTTACGCGGCCTGTCAGAAGTGGCCGCAGCGGATGCGAAAGATCCTGCTCGGCTTTGTGCAGCGCCAGCTTCCCGAGGGGTACGACGTGCAGAAGCACTTCGGCCCGCATTACAACCCGTGGGACCAGCGGCTGTGCCTCGTCCCCAGCGGCGACCTCTTTCGCGTCATCCGGAAGGGCAAGGCCGACGTGGTCACCGACACCATCGACCGATTCACCCCGACCGGCATCCGGCTCAACTCGGGTCAGGAGCTGCCCGCCGACATCATCATCACCGCAACGGGTTTGAACCTGCAGCTGTTCGGCGGCGCGACCGTGAGCATCGACGGGCAGCCGGTAGACCTGACCAAGACGATGGCTTACAAGGGCATGATGCTTTCCGGGCTGCCGAACATGGTCTACACCGTCGGGTACACCAACGCGTCGTGGACGCTGAAGGCCGACCTGGTGTCCGAGTTCGCGTGCCGGCTGCTGAACTACATGGACGACAACGGGTTTGACATCGTGGTGGTCGAGCACCCGGGTTCCGACGTCGAAGAGCGTCCGTTCATGGAATTCACTCCTGGCTACGTGCTCCGCTCGCTCGACGAGTTGCCCAAGCAGGGTTCACGCACGCCATGGCGGTTGAACCAGAACTACGTGCGCGACATCCGGCTGATCCGCCGCGGCAAGATCGCCGACGAGGGCCTGCGGTTCGCCAAAAGCCCCGCGGTCGTGTCGGTTTAGCCCGCAGCTGCGGTGACGACGATGCCGTCGTCGTCGCTGTAGGCGATATCGCCGGGCGCGAAAGTCACTCCGCCGAGGCTGATTTCGATGTCGCGCTCCCCAGCGCCGGTCTTGCTGCTCTTGCGGGGATTGGTGCCCAGCGCCTTGATGCCGATATCGATGCCCCGCAGCGCGGCGGCGTCACGCACCGCGCCGTTGATGACCAGCCCGGCCCAGCCGTTGGAGCGGGCCAATTCGGCGATGACGTCGCCGACGAGCGCGGTGTGCAGCGAACCGGAGCCGTCGATCACGAGTACCCCGCCGTTGCCCGGCCCCGAGAGCACCGACTTCAGCAAGGCGTTGTCCTGGAAGCAGCGCACGGTGCTGATGGGCCCGGCGAATTCCGAGCGGCCGCCGAACTGGCGGAATTGAAGGTCGCAGCTGCGTACGTCGGGGCCGATGGCGTCGACGAGGTCGGCGGTCGGCCGAAATGAAACCGCCACCTCAGCGGCGCCGCAGCTGCCGGATCAGCAGGATCGCCAGTAGGCTGAGCGCCACGGCCACGATCAGCGGCACCGGGGATTGGCCGGGTGCGGCCGGCGGCGCCTGGGGCGCGACCGGGTTGTTGGCGCCCTCCACGGTCGACTTTGCTTGTGCGGCAGCGTCTTTGGCGGCGGCGGCGAGTTCACCGTTGGTCTCGATCCGCTGCTGTATGCCGAGGGGCGGCGCAGGCGGCGCAGCTTTGGCGGGGGCCTTCTTGGCGGGCGCTTTTTTGGCAGCCGCCTTTTTCGCCGGGGCCTTCTTCGCAGGTGCCTTTTTAGCGGGCGCTTTCGCCGTCTTCTTGGCGGCCTTGGCGGGAGGTTTCTTCTCCGGTGGTGTCGAAGCGCCGTCGGGTTCGCTGTTGGGTTGGTCCTGCGGGTCTGCCATGCGGCCGCTCCTTTGCAGCTCTCTAGAGTTCTTTCGCGCGGGCCGGGTTGCTCGCGTCCCATCATGCCAGGAGGCGCGGGACGGCCTCGCCGGCCAGGGCGCTCAGGGTCTGCGGCGCACCGCCCACCAGCCGCCGGCGGCGACCAGGGCCACGGCCGCCACCGCGAACGGCCATGCCGGAATGCCCCCGCCGCCGTCGGGACCCGCCGTGGGCGGTCCGGGCGTTCCGGTGCCGGGGACCGTCAGCCGAAACGACCAGGACCCCGACACCACGTGGCTATCCGCGGACGTCACGCGGTAATTCACCGTGTAGGTGCCGGCCGGGCCGAGCGGCCGCACGCCGACGCCGACGACCGCGCCCTGCACGCTGGGTTCCCCGCTCGACCACTGGTTGCCGTCGGGTCCGACGACGGTCATGGCCGCGAACGTCGTCTGCAACCGCTCGTTGAACGTCGCGGTCACCCGGGCGGGACCGGTCGTTAAAACCGCATTGTCCGGAGGGTCGGCGGACAACCGCGCCGCGTGCGCGGACGCCGGTTGGGCGGTGAAGATCGCGGTCGACATCATGGCGGCCAGCAGCAGGCCTGCCCAGGCGGCGAGCGCCCGGCGCGTCATGCCCGGCGGCGGACCAGGGCGAGGGTCACACCCAGGACGGCCAGCGCCAGCGCCGCGCCGCCCAGCACGCGCGCGGTGGTGTCCGATGACCTCGGCGGCGCGGCGGCCGCAGGGTGGTGGTCGTGCGGTGCCACGGCCGTCGCGCTGAGCGTCAACGCGGGTGCTGGGTGTTCCGGCTCACCGCCGCCTGGCAGCGGCGGCTGGTCCCACTTCACGACCGTGCCGTCGGAATACGTCTGGGTGGCCGGGAAGCTGACGGTGTCGGAGTCGGGCAGTTGCACCGAGATCCGGAACAGCGCGAATTGGTCCGGTGCGATCCCGGCGTTGGGCGCGGCGGTCCAGGTCACCGAGCGGACGGTCCCGGCCGCCACGTCGCGGTCCAGCCGGGCCGTCCATCCGGGAACGGTTTCGGTGCTCGCCGCGGCCACGTTAGGCAGGCCGACGGTCAGCGCGGTGGTCGCCGCACCCGTATTGGATTCGTTGGGCACCTGGAAGGTGACGATCGCCATGGCGCCGCGGACCGGGTTGTCGCTGCTGGCGTGCACGTGCGCCCACGCCGTCGGGATGCCCGCCGCCGAAGCGAGATAGAGCGCTGCGACCGCGATCAGGACGCGCGCGGCGGTCACGTCAGTCCGAGGCGCGCCATCAGGTCCGCCTCGATGCCGTCGAGCTGCGACGAGATCGCCGCGTGCGCCGCCCGCCGTCGCGCGGCCGGCATGTTCTCCGCG
Source organism: Mycobacterium sp. IEC1808 (assembly GCF_002101935.1). NCBI lineage: Bacteria > Bacillati > Actinomycetota > Actinomycetes > Mycobacteriales > Mycobacteriaceae > Mycobacterium > Mycobacterium sp. IEC1808. Next base: position 6,790 of record NZ_LQPV01000039.1, read on the forward strand.
GCGGTGACGGCCGCCGAGAGGTCGCTGAGCCGTTCGGTGATGGCGCTGACGAACTGCTTGGTCTCGGCGTCCTTGGGCTTCTTTTCCTGCACCACCCGCAGCGACTTCTCCGACCCGGCGATCCGGGCCGACAGTTGGGCGCCCTGTCCGGAGAACTGGCCGATCTGCGCCAACGGGACGCCCAGCTGATCGGCGCGCCGCTGGTCGATCACCGCGCGGGCGGCCATGGCGCCGCGATAGATCAGCGGCGTCAGGATGGGCGCGAGCAGCCGAGATACGGTCAGCACCCGGCGGATCCGAGTCGGCGACAGCAACTTGCCCTCCCGTGCGGTCTTGAGCTCGGCCTCGGCGACCTTCAACGCCGTGCGGTCGCTGTCCCGCTGCGATTTGATCTGTGCCTTGAGGGCCTTTTCGGCGGCGCGCCGGTCGGCTTTGAGCCGGCGGGCGTCGTTCTTGGCGGCCAGCTTGGCCTCGAGCTTGGCGCGGGCCTTGATCGCTCGGGCCTCGGCGCGACGCGTCGCGCGACTCTTTCGCTTGCGGAACAGGCCCATTGCCGGCCGCCTCCCGATAATCTCGCTGGCTTCGTCGTCCATCGCTCGCGTGTGCGCGATCCGAAAGCCAACCCTAATCGGCATGCGCCGACGGCAGCCGTTCAGGTCGGGGCCGTGCAGCCGGCCGGGCCCGACCGTCCGCTAGGCGTCCAGGTGTTCGGCGCGGCGCAGCTCCTTGACCCGCTCCACGACGTCCTGCTGTGCCTGCGGGGACAACCCGACGGCGGCCAGGGCGATGCGGCGCACACCGTCATCGCGCATCGTCGCCAGCCAGGACAACTCCTTGTCGAGCTTCTCGTAGTACTCGTCGTCGGTGAAGTAGGCCGGCTTGATCCGGAAGAAGTTGGCCAGGGCGGCCATGGTCGCCGACGAAGGGTTGGTGCGGTTGCCCGAACGTAGCTGGGACAGGTAGGGAGCCGACATCGTGATGCCCTCCGCCTTGAGTGCCGCGATCACCTCCGCCGAGGTGTGCGGCCCGCGCCCTGGTGGATACACCGTGTCGAACAAGCGATTCAGGCGGGCGGCGAACGTCGTGCTCATCGATATGACCTCCACTTGGCTGTAGAAGTGAACTATTGCCGAGGTGTATTTGCTGATCATCGTACCGGCGGTTTGGGGCCGCATCCAGGTGCAAACCCCGGGTGGTTGGGTACCGGCATTGCTGACAGCTGCCGAATACCCACTCGACGAGCGTCTAACTAATTCGCTGGGGTGTCCACTAAATAACCGAAACTCACAGGTTATCCGCAGCGTTCGGGGTCCGGCCGGGCGTGGCGGGCGCTCGGCACCACGGAGGGACGCGCGCCTCGACCGAGGATGCTAGGCGATTGCACGGCAACCAGCGCGCAACGCCCGTCCGTCGCCGACAACCTTTGCTGTCAAGTCGGTGACACGCCCGCAAAACGGGCCGTGGGTGCACCTAATTGCCCCCGGAAGGTACCCCTGGGGCGATTCGGGGTCGCGACAGCGTAGGGAAGTGGCGCCGACGGCACTCTAGCCGACGTCCGGTGCCCCCCCGGCGGGTGCGGCCTCCTTCCGGCGCCGCCGCAGAGTTTGCGCCGCGACCACCGCGGCGGCGACCAGCACGATGGCGACGGTCACCGCGATGGCCACCGAGCGCAGTCCCAGCGCGGTGTCGAACAGCATCCAGAGGCCGAACATCAGGAACAGCAGCCCGGCCATGGCATGCAGCAGCTGCTGGGGAAGACGCCGATGCAGCAACGTCCCAGCCGCGATCGCCAGTCCGTCGGCAAGAACCATCCCCAAGGTGGAGCCGACCCAGACGCCGGTCCAGTCGTGATCGCTGGCCAACGAGACGGTCGCGAGCGACGTCTTGTCGCTCAGCTCGGCGAGCACGAAGGACGACACCACGGTCAGGAGCGCGAAACGGGATTCCCCCTTCGTCGAGACCGTCTCGCAGCCCGCCGTCCCCTCGCGCCAGGCCCACAGGGCGAAGATCAGGAACGCGATCGCCGACGCGAACGCCATCGGGCGCGCGGGGAGGGTGGTGCCGAGGAAATGGCCGATCCCCACGGTCACCCCGTGCACCAGGCAGGCCGCGATCGCCACGCCGGTGAGCACCACCCACCATCGGTAGCGCAGCGCGAAGGTCATGGTGATCAGCTGGGAGCGGTCGCCGAGTTCGGCGAGGAAAACCACCCCGAGGGTTAAGAGCGTGGCGGCGAGCATGGCAGGCGACCTTTCGACACGTGTCGGTGCCTTGCGGGTCACCGAACATCGGTCGAAGGTCTCGCCCACCGGACCAGAGGGACCGGTTCGCCGGCCGGGCTATGCGCCAGTATGTCGACTCGACGATTTGGGGCTACTCCCCTTCGCTAACGGTTCACAGGCTAGCGGGCGGGTCGGGCGAGCGGAAGAAAGGCGGCCGATTTCGGCCAGCCGTATTCTGGGATTTGAATTCCCTTACGCGGCAAGCAGCATCGCCAGGATCGCCGTGTCCGGATGGCTGATCGGGTCGACGCCTACCCGGCTCACCATCGACGTGATGGTTCCGTCGGCCTCCGCCTCCACCCACGCGGCCCGGTGCTCCAATCCCAGGTACGGCAGTCCCGGCAGCAGCACGCACCCGGACGCGGCACCGTTGCATTCCGGCAACGAGGGCGTGGTTTCCGACGGCGGATGCAGCATCAGCAATGCCGGGGGCTGATGGTCCGCGAAATACCCTGGCTGGATGGCGGATTCGCCGAAGACGGTGCCCTCGGCCAGCACCAGGCCCACGGTGCCCGGTTCGGGTTCGTCGGGCAACTCCTCGCGGGCACCGAACACCGTTGTGGTGGAAAGCAATCCGGGCAGCGACGCGACCCGGACCGCCACCATCAGCAGTTGGGCCCACTCCTTGGTCGAATCGGGCCAACGCCCGGAGATCACAAACCCCTTAAGGGCACCGCGGGCATGAAAGGGTGCTACCCCTATCGGTCGATCCGACCCGGTTTCCATCTCGACCTCCGCGCGACGCCTCGTTTCGAATAACCACGCTGGTAGCTCGAATAATTAAGCATGCCTGCGCCTTCGGCGCCTTGCAACCCGACACGGTCACTGGCGTACATCTTTTCAAAGTGCCCAAATTCACGCCCGATAAACGACGGGAGCGCCGCGCAATCCGCGCGACGCTCCCGCCGTTTCGAGATGAAGTCAGCCAGCGATCAGTCCCTGGGTCTTGGAGGTCGCGGCCGCATAGCGGTCCTGCACATCCGCCCAGTTCACCACGTTCCAGAACGCCTTGGCGAAGTCGACCTTGACATTCTTGTACTGAAGGTAAAAAGCGTGCTCCCACATGTCGAGCAGCAGCAGCGGCACGATCCCGAGTGGGAAATTCGACTGGTGGTCGTACACCTGGAAGATCAGCAGCTTGTTACCCAGCGTGTCCCAGCCGAGCGCCGCCCAGCCCGACCCCTGCACGGTGGTGGCAGCGGCATGAAACTGCGCCCGGAAGTTGTCGAATGACCCGAACGCGTCGTCGATCGCCGCGGCGAGCTCTCCGGTCGGCTTGTCACCGCCGTTCGGGGAAAGGTTCTTCCACCAGATGGTGTGATTGACGTGACCGCCCAAGTTGAACGCCAAGTTCTTCTCGTTCAACAGGATCGCGGCGTGATCTCCCTTGGCCCGCGCCTCTTCGAGTTTCTCCAGGGCGTCGTTGGCGCCTTTGACGTAGGTGGCGTGGTGTTTGTCGTGATGAAGTTCGTTGATTTGACCGGAGATGTGCGGTTCCAGCGCACCGTAATCCCAATCCAAGTCCGGCAAGTTGTATACAGCCACTGCATTCCTTTCTTCGGTTATCGTCTTGGCGCTCCTGCGCGGGGCTGCCACGCGGCGGCCAGCCGTAATCAACCCTGCTCCATGACCGCGCGCGCCGCAAGAACGGCCGCTAGCGAGGGGTACCCGGTGGGCGTTGGTTCAAGACAAGACGATGACGACGAGGACGGCGAGCAGCGCCAGCGCGACCAGCGCGGCGCGCAAGGCGGCGACGCTGTAGCTGTGATTGCAGGCGGGCGAGCCGGAATACGAGTTCGACGGGGCCGGCGAACCCGGACCAAACGAATGCGTGGCCATCAAGCGCCTTTCACCTGCACGTCCACCTCGCCCAAGTGAGGTGAGTCACAACGATTTTTCGTGACGGTGATCATAACCCCTCGCACTCCGGTTGGAAAACGCACTGGGTAACCGCGTGCCGGAGAAGTGCGGAGCGGGCGGGCACCGGCGATCCCGACGGGGTGATCTGGGGGTGCGTAGCGGGGCAATGCATTTCGCTCTGGTAGCCGACAGGGTTGTTTATGGCACAGCCGTACCACCCGCGCGTTATCCACAGATGCGGTCCGCGGCAGTCGGTAAAGGCCGTGTTGACGCCGTACATACCCAAGGTCTGATTGTGGATAAACCTGTGGAAACTGTGGATAGCCATATGCAACTGTTGGTGTTGCCGCAACCGCTCGAGGTCTCCGCCCGCGGCTTGCGCGGCCTGCATTCTCGCCAGCGCTACCCTGGTCCGGTGATTCAGGTGTGCTCCCAGTGCGGCACGCGGTGGAACGTGCGCGACCGGCGCCGCGACTGGTGCCCACGCTGCCGCGGGGCGCTGATGGCGCCCGGGCCGGACACACCGTCACCCGACCCGCGATGGAGTGCCGCGGGCACCCCGCTGCCGCCCAGGCCGCCCGCGGCTCCGGCGTGGCAGCGCACGGCGCCGCGCCTGCCGCCCGGATTCCGGTGGATCGCGGTGCGTCCCGGCGCCGCGCCGCCGCAGCGCCGCGGACGTCGGCTCCTGGGACCCACGCCGCGCTACGCCGTCATCCCGCGCTGGGGGTTGGCGGACCGCGTCGATCAGGCGCCGACGGCGGCGGCCGAAAAGCCTTCCCAGACAAGGCCATCCGCACCGCTCGTGCGCACCACGTTGTTTTTGAGCGTGCTGATTCTGAGCGCGGCTGCACTGGTGTACGTCGCACGGTATGCGTTGTTGGTGTACAACCGGAACACCCTGCTGAACACGGTCGTGGCCGTCATCGCCGACTGGCTCGGGGTGCTGGCCAGCGTGGCGGCGATCGCGGCGGTGACCGTCTCCGCGGTGGTGCTGGTCCGGTGGCTGATCGCGCGACGGGCCGCCGCCTTCGCGCACCATGGGCTGCCGGAGCCGCGTTCCGTCCGGGCGCTGTGGGCGGGCTGCTTGGCGCCGTTCGCGAACCTGCTGTGGGCGCCGGTGTACGTCATCGAACTGGCGACCGTCGAAGAGCATTACGCCCGCGCGCAAAGACCGATCGTGCAGTGGTGGATCGCGTGGCTGGCCAGCTACCTGGTTTCGATCTTCGCCATCGCCACCAGCTTCGCCACCGATGCCCAGGGCATCGCGAACAACACCGTGCTGATGGTTTTCGCCTACCTGTTCGCGGCGGTCACCGTCGCCGCGATCGCCCGGGTATTCGAAGGCTTCGAGCGCAAACCGGTAGCCCGTCCCGCGCACCGCTGGGTGATCGTCGAACCGGACCGTCCCGCTGACCGCAAGTCGAGCGCTCCGGTTGAGTTGGCGGGGCAGGAACCGGCAGCATAGGGATATGACGTGGGCCGACGAGGTGCTCGCCGGGCATCCCTTTGTCGTTGCCCACCGCGGTGCTTCGGCCGCCCGTCCCGAACACACCTTGGCTGCCTACGATCTCGCGCTCAAGCAGGGCGCCGACGGCGTGGAATGCGACGTGCGCCTGACCCGCGACGGCCACCTCGTCTGCGTTCATGACCGCCGCCTGGATCGGACCTCGACGGGAGCCGGTTTGGTCAGCACGATGACGCTCGCCCAACTGCGCGAGCTCGAATACGGCGCCTGGCACGACAGCTGGCGTGAGGACGGCACGCACGGCGACACCAGCCTGCTGACGTTCGACGACCTCGTTTCGCTCGTCCTGGACTGGCACCGGCCGGTCAAGATCTTCGTCGAGACCAAACACCCGGTCCGGTACGGCTCGCTGGTGGAAAACAAGCTCCTGGCCCTGCTCCATCGCTACGGCATAGCCGCGCCCGCATCCGCGGACCGTTCCCGCGCGGTGGTCATGTCGTTTTCGGCGGCGGCGGTCTGGCGCATCCGGCGGGCCGCGCCGTTGTTGCCGACGGTGTTGCTCGGAAAAACGGCTCGGTACTTGGCGAGCAGCGCGGCCACGGCCGTCGGCGCCACCGCCGTCGGGCCGTCGTTGGCGACGTTGAAGGACTATCCGCAACTGGTGGACCGGGCCGTCGCGCAGGGCAGGGCCGTCTACTGCTGGAACGTCGACGAGTACGAGGACATCGACTTCTGCCGCGACGTCGGCGTGGCCTGGCTGGCCACCCACCACCCGGGTCGCACCAAGGCCTATTTGCAGCGGGCGCGCGCCGCCGACGGCAGCATCTGATCAGCCCGGCACCGGCGCGTCGGAGGCCAGCGCGTCGAACAGCCTGCCGGCGGCCTCGTGGTCCCACACCACGACCGCGCCGGCGTCGCCGGTGGTGAACTCGCCGATCGGGACGGTCAGCGCGGTCGTCGGCCCGTGCAGCGCCCAGCCGAGCCGGGCCAAATCCCACACGTGGTCGCCCCGATCGACGGTCATCGCGCCCGCGGCCGTGCGGGGCACCGAGTACCAGCGCAGCGGGTCGAGCCACACGGCCGGGCTGGCGGCGCGGTGCAGCAGCGCGGACAGGAACTCGCGCTGGTTGGCCATCCGATCCAGATCCGCGCGGGGGGTGTCCCGCGTCCGGACGTACCCGAGGGCGTCGCGGCCGGACAGTCTCTGGCAGCCGGCCGGCAGGTCGATGCCGGCCAACGGGTCGTTGATCGGAGCGGTCGGGCACACGGTGATGCCGCCCAGGGCGTCGACCACGCTCGCGAATCCGCCGAATCCGATCTCGAGGTAGTGATCGAGGCGCAACCCGGTCGCGCGCTCCACGGTCTGGGTCAGCAGGGGAGCCCCGCCGATCGCGAACGCCGCGTTGATCTTGTCCTTGCCATGGCCGGGGATGGGCACATACGAGTCGCGCGGGATCGACACCATCGCCGCCGGAGTGCTCGACCGGAACTCGGGCACGTGCACCAGCAGGATCGTGTCCGTCCGGCTGCTGCCCACATCGCCGCCGGTCGCCAGGTCCTGCTGCTGCTCGGCGGTGAGGCCCTGCCGGCTGTCCGAGCCGACGATCAGCCAGTTCGTCCCGCGGCCGGCCGCGGGCCGGTCGGGATAGTCGGTCAGCGCCTGTTCGCGGCGCAGCGTGGTGTCGAACCACATGGCGCCGCCGACGATCCCGGCGCCGGCGAGCAGCGCACCGATCAAGACGGTGAACGCCACTGCCCGGACCCAGCGGCGCCGGCCGCGGGTGCGGCGGGCCCTCGGGCCGACCGGCCGTGGTGGCGGAGGCGACGGGGCAGGTGGTGGCGCGGAACGCCGCAGCGGGGTGGTCGGCGGGTCGGCGGGCGGCCCGGTGGCACGGCGGATCGCCTGCGGCGGCTCGGGCCGGCGCGGCGGCACCGGCCGTTGGGGCGAGCGGTCGCCGTTCACCCGGATAACGTACGTGCAGGCGCTACCGGCGGGCTCGCAGCCCGTTGATGAACGGGCAACCCATCAGCACCCGGATCGCCTGGCGCAGCCCCGTCATGTCGTCGACCGGCTTGTGGAACGGCAGCCGGACGTCGTGGTCGCCGTCGTAACCCTCGATGCGGAACCGCACGCCGTATCGGTCGAGTCCGAGCGGGCGAACCTGGCCGCGGCGCACGCCCGGCGGCAGCCTCGACACCAGCCGCGCGACGACGTCGTTGTGGACGGTATCGAGGTGCCACAGCAGGCTCGACTCGATCTCGCAGAAGGGATCGGGACGGGCGGCGAGCAGATCGGCCACGCTGACCGGCTCGGCGCCGGTGGCGTCGGTGACGACCACCGAGTCGATCCCCAGCCGCAGCAGCCGGTACCGAGGCCCTCCCGTGCATGCCGCCGACCGCGGGGTCTCCACCTCTAGCAAGGCCGGATTCGGGTCTTCGGCGGCGATCAGGTCCAGCGTGTCGGTCACCGCGTCGTCCGGGACCTCCTGGAGGCGGCCGCGCACCCACACCAACGAACGGACCGGCTCGCGCACGGGCAGCGGCGCATAGTCCGTCAGCTCCAGCAGCGCCTGCGATCCGGAGATCAGGCGGTCGCGCGACGCGGGGAGGACGACCGCGAAGGATCCGTCGGCCAGCAGGTGGTGCACCGGGGTGGCGATGGGGTCCGCGCCCTCGATGGCCAGGAGCGCGCCGGCTGCCTTGGCGCAGGCGCTGCGGATGCGTTCTGCGGTCGTCGGTGCGGGGTGGCTCAGCGAAAGCATCGGACTCCTTGGTGAATTAGGTAAGCCTAAGTTAACTTACGACCCATCCCGTCGCAAGACCCGTTTGACGTGGCGCGCCGTTAGGGTTGGGGCGTGGTCCGCATCGCATACCTGGGTCCCGAAGGGACGTTCACGGAGGCGGCGCTGCTGCAAATCACGGCCGCCGGCCTCGTCCCCGACCAGGGACCGGGCGCCGTGCGCACGATGCCGATCGAGAGCACGCCCGCGGCGCTGAACGCGGTCCGCGACGGCGACGCCGACTACGCGTGCGTGCCGATCGAGAACTCGATCGACGGCTCGGTGATACCCACGCTGGATAGCCTGGCGATCGGCTCGCCCCTGCAGGTGTTCGCCGAGACCACCCTGGACGTGGCCTTCAGCATCGTCGTCAAGGCGGGTCTCGGCGCGGCCGACGTCCGCACGCTGGCGGCGTTCCCGGTGGCGGTGGCGCAGGTGCGGCAGTGGCTGGCCGCCCACCTGCCCGGCGTGGAGCTGCGGCCGGCCTACTCCAACGCCGACGCGGCGCGCCAGGTGGCCGAGGGACAGGCCGACGCCGCGGTCACCTCGCCGCTGGCCGCCGAGCATTGGGGGCTGGGGTCGCTGGCCGACGGCGTCGTCGACGAGCCCAACGCCCGAACCCGCTTCGTCCTGATCGGGCTGCCGGGGCCGCCGCCGGCCCGCACCGGAGCGGATCGAACGTCGGTGGTGCTGCGCATCGACAACGTGCCGGGGGCGCTGCTGTCCGCGCTGGCCGAATTCGGCATCCGCGGCATCGACCTGACCCGGATCGAATCCCGGCCGACCAGAACGGAACTCGGAACCTACCTGTTCTTCGCCGATTGTGTCGGCCACATCGACGACGGCGCGGTCGCCGAGGCACTCAAGGCGCTGCACCGTCGTTGTGCGGATGTGAGATACCTGGGTTCCTGGCCGACGGGATCGGCCGCCGGTGTGCTGCCGCCGCCGGAGGACGAGGCGGCGCGCTGGCTCGCGCGGCTGCGCGAAGGCAAGCCCGAGCAGAGTTTCGAGACCGGGGGGTCGGAGCGATGAGCGGTCGCTTGGTGTTGTTGCGGCACGGGCAGTCCTACGGCAACGTCGAGCGCCGGCTCGACACAAGGCCGCCCGGGGCCGAGCTGACGCCGTTGGGCCGCGACCAGGCCCGCGCATTCGCCCGCGGCTCGGGGCGCCCGGCGATGCTCGCGCACTCCGTGGCCACGAGGGCGTCGCAGACGGCCCAGGTGATCGGGGCCGAACTCGAGATGGGCGCCGTGCAGTTCTCCGGGATTCACGAGGTGCAGGTCGGCAAGCTGGAAGACCGCAGCGACGACGAGGCGGTCGCGGAATTCAACGCGATCTACGAGCAGTGGCATCGCGGCGATCTCGACGTGCCCCTGCCGGGCGGGGAGACCGGCAACGACGTCCTGGACCGCTACGTGCCGGTGCTGACCGAGCTGCGGCTGCGCTACCTCGACGACGACGGCTGGAACGGCGACATCGTCGTCGTCAGTCACGGCGCGGCGATCCGGCTGGCCTCCGCGGTCCTGGCCGGGGTGGATGGCAATTTCGCGCTGGACAACCACCTGGAGAACGCCGATTCGGTGGTGCTCGCCCCGATCACCGACGGGCGGTGGAGCTGCGTGCGCTGGGGGTCCTTGACGCCGCCGTTCTACCCCCAGGCCGACGCGAGCCCGGTCGCCGACGCGGTCGGCTCAAGCACCGATCCGATGGGCTGACGGCTCTTCCGCACACGCGCAGCCGACGGCGTCGCAGTCGACGACGAACGTGTGCACCACCAGCTCGGGGCTGTCGCAGTCCGGCTCGGTGCACTCCCATCGGTGCAACGAATGACGAATGATGGTGCCGTGGCAGTGGTCTAAGCCCGCCCGGCACTCGCGGCACTCAGCGCTCATGACCCGTTCATAACATCCGGTCCGAACGAAATCGGGTTGCCGCGCCCGTCAGGCCCAGCCCAGTTCCTCCAGCCGGTTGTCGTCGATGCCGAAGTGGTGGGCGATTTCGTGGATCACCGTGATCGCCACCTCCTCGACGACATCGTCGTCGGAGTCGCAGACGTCCAGCAGCGCCTCGCGGTAGATCGTGATGGCGTCCGGCAGCGAGCCGGCGTAGTCGGAGTCGCGCTCCGTCAGCGCCACCCCTTCGTACAGTCCGAGCAGTTCGGCGTCCTCGGGGTGGCGGTCCTCGACGAGCACGACGACGTTGTCCATCGCGGCGGCCAATTCGGGCGGGATCAAATCGAGCGCATCGGAGACCAGCTCGTCGAACCGGCGCGGATCCATCCGCACGGGCACGCGGCTAGCCCGCCGGGGCCGGCGCCGGTTCAGCCGGCGCGGGTGGTGGCGCCTCCGCCGGCGGGTTGGGCGCCGGCGGCGCCGGGTTGGCCGGTGGGGGCGCCCCGCCGTCCTGCGGGGGCGGGACGTCCTGCGGGGCCGGGGCCTGCGTTGCGGGCGCTTGCGGTTGCGTTACGACCGGCTGCTGCCCGGGCAGGTGCTGGTTGTTCGGCGGTATGGCGTCGGGCGCGGTGCTGGCCGGGGTGGGCTGGCTCGGCGCCTGAACCGGGATCGGCGGCATCGTCAGCCGCTCCTCGGGAATGTCGGGTGGGGCGATCGGCGCCTGGCCGTTGATCAGCAGCTTGCCCTTGGCGCTGTTCACCAGCGTGGCCCAGCCGCCGTTGCCCAGCGTGGCGCCGATGCTGCACGCGACCTCGCGGCTACCCGCCGACCAACTCGGCAGCGACACGGTCGGGTAGATCAGCGTCAGGGTGGTGGTGCGCAGTTTGGTCGGCGCCAGGTAGGCGTCCGTCATCTTGGTGCACGCGTCCTTGATGAACCCGTCCTGGTCGGGCTCGGCGGGCAGCGGACCTTGAAACTTCTCGGCCAGGTTCACCGTGCCGGTGACTTCCATCGCGTGCGGCGTCGCGCAGTCGACCGGCACATCCGTGGGCTGGTTGATCGCCGGGTCGATGCCCAGGCAGGTGCCGGTGGGCCAGACCTTGGACTGGTCAACGTCGGCGACCTTGCCCTTGAACGCCTGCTGCTGGTTGTTGGCGCCGGGGAGTTGCAGGCCGCACAGCATGCGGCGGTCACCGGACTGGCGCCAGGCTCGGTCACCGGCCCACAGCAGGCTGACCATGAACTTGCTGTTGGGATCGAACTTGGGGCCGAGGTAGTTGTGGACCGCGGGCTCGCATTGTTCCTGGGTCATCTGCTGGATCCGGGCGGGCGACGGGGGAGCGGCACTGGGCCCGTACTCCGAGCCGGGGAAGGTCCGCATGTCGACGGACTCGGCGACCTCGAACTTGTGGTCCTCGGTGCAGTTGACGATGCTCGCGGACTCGGGGGTGGCGTCCGGCCACATCAGGCAGTCGCCGCCTTTGGCGCGATTGAACGCGGCGTCGCTCTTGGTTCCGGTGCTGGGCACCGGGTCGATGTAGCCGGCCAGCCGCCCCGGGCCGCCGCCGACTGGGATCGCGGTGACCAGCCCGGCGATCAGCAGGCCGCCGAGCGCGGTCAGCAACAGCGCCCGCCTGGTCGCCGTCGCCTGCAACCCGCGCGGCCAGCGGAAGCTGCTCGGCGGTTGTTTCGTCGCGTCGTCGCGGGAGCCGGCGTTCTCCGAACTGGAGGCGCTGGCTTCCGAAACTTCCTTCTCCGGCGCTTGCGACATCGGCTCCATTCTGACAGGGCCCCCTGAGTGAGGTGACAAAAGTTACTGATGTGGTATGTGGGGCCGGCGTTGGCGGGTGCTCTGCCATCTCGTCGGGGCCGCAAAAGTAGTGTCGGGGCCGTGATCGACCTGAAGCTGCTCCGGGAAGACCCCGATGCCGTGCGCCGTTCGCAAGTCAGCCGTGGCGAGGACCCGGCCCTCGTGGACGCCCTGCTAGCCGCCGACGCCGCGCGCCGCTCGGCGATTTCGGCCGCCGACGGCCTGCGCGCCGAACAGAAGGCCGCCAGCAAGAGCGTGGGCGCCGCTTCGCCCGAGGAACGTCCGGGCCTGCTGCAGCGCGCCAAGGAGCTCGCCGAGCAGGTGAAGGCCGCGGAGGCCGCGCAGGCCGACGCCGAGGCGGCCTTCACCGCGGCACACATGGCGATCTCGAACGTCGTCGTTGACGGGGTGCCCGCCGGCGGCGAGGACGACTACCGCGTGCTGGACATCGTCGGCGAGCCGCCGGTGATCGAAAACCCCAGGGACCACTTGGAACTCGGCGAGTCGCTGGGCCTCATCGACATGCAGCGCGGCGCCAAGGTGGCCGGCTCGCGGTTCTACTTCCTGACCGGCCGGGGCGCCCTGTTGCAGCTCGGCCTGCTGCAGCTGGCGCTGCGGCTGGCCGTCGACAACGGCTTCGTCCCGATGATCCCGCCGGTGCTGGTGCGCCCGGAGGTGATGGCGGGCACTGGATTTCTAGGCGCCCACGCCGAGGAGGTGTACCGGGTCGAGGCCGACGACCTCTACCTGGTGGGGACCTCCGAGGTGCCGCTGGCCGGCTACCATTCCGACGAAATCCTGGACCTGTCCGGCGGCCCCCGCCGCTACGCGGGCTGGTCCTCGTGCTTCCGGCGGGAGGCCGGCAGCTACGGCAAGGACACCCGCGGCATCATCCGGGTGCACCAGTTCGACAAGGTGGAGGGCTTCGTCTACTGCACCCCCGCCGACGCCGAGGCCGAACATCAGCGGCTGCTGGGTTGGCAGCGCGAGATGCTGGCCCTGATCGAGGTGCCGTATCGGGTGATCGACGTGGCCGCGGGAGACCTCGGCTCGTCGGCGGCGCGCAAATTCGACTGTGAGGCATGGGTTCCCACCCAGGGGACCTACCGCGAGCTGACGTCGACGTCGAACTGCACGACGTTTCAGGCGCGCCGGCTGGCGACGCGCTACCGGGACGACAACGGCAAGCCGCAGATCGCCGCCACGCTCAACGGCACGCTCGGCACCACCCGATGGCTGGTGGCGATCCTGGAGAACCACCAGCGGCCCGACGGCAGCGTGCGGGTGCCGGCCGCGCTGGTGCCGTTCGTCGGCACCGAACTGCTCGAGCCCTAACCGACGCCGGCGAAGGTGGGGCTGCCCGCCTCCAGCGGCACGCGGGCGGCGCGCGCGGTGAAGCTGATCGCGTGATACCAGCCGCACAGCATGGTGAGGTCCAGAATCTCGCGTTCGTCGAACTCGTCGCGCAGCGCCGCCCACAGAGCGTCGGCGATGTCGCGGTGGTCGCACAGCGCGTCGACCGCGCGAATCAATAGCCGATCGCGCTCGGCGGCCCAGCACGGATCGTCGGGGCTCCCATGGGTCAGGGAGCGGATCTGGCCGCGGTCGAGGCGCGCCTTTTCCGCGAAGAAGGCGATGTGCACGCCCCATTCGTACTCGCACGCACACCGCGCGCAGGTGCGGTCGATGACGATCTCGCGGTCGCGCAGCGACAGCGACAGCGCGCGGCTCAGCTCGTAGCTGCCCCACAGCGTCATGGCCTCGGCCATGGGCAGGTTGCGCACCACGGTCCGAAACAACGCGATCGGCGGCACGCCCGGCGGCATCATCTTGTCCAGCTGAGCGGCCACCGCCGGCTCGTAGGGGGGTTCGAGTCCGCCGATCCGAGGCGTTACTATTTCCGTAACCATGAAAGACGAAACTACGTTACGGAAATCGAAACGTCAATCGGGGGTCCGCCCGGGCACCCCAGTGCGCGGGTCGACGACGGGGCGTCCGCTGATGGCCGCCCTCGACCTGCTCGGGCGGCGCTGGTCGCTGCGCATCCTGTGGGAGCTTCGGGACGGCCCGCTCGGGGCACGCTCGTTGCGCGACCGCTGCGACGGCATGTCGCCCAGCGTTCTTTATGACCGCCTCGGCGAGCTGACCGACGCCGGCCTCGTCGTCCAACGGGACGACCAGAGCTACGAGCTGAGCGAGGTGGGCCGCTCGCTCGGCAAGGCCCTGACCCCGCTGGAGCGCTGGGCCGCGCGATGGGCCGAGACGGCTCGCTGAGTCAGGCGTTCACCGGCTCGCGGCTGCGCTCGTGGCGGCGCACCCGTTCCGCCGTGGCGAAGTACCAGGCCAGCGGGAAGGAAAAGCTGGTGAAGAAGCTGGCCACGAAGAACAACCACGGGCGCCGCACGCCGCGCCGGTAGCCGTCCACGATCGTAAACACCGGCAGCAGAATCACATTCGCGATGATGTAGTCCTGGCTACCCGAACCCGCCGCCGGGTTGCCGAACTGCTGCGCCAGGAAGTGCGGGTAGCTGGCCGGACCCGAGACGATGCTGCCCTCGCCGTGCGCCGCGAGCACGAAGTGGATGTTGAAGTACCAGCCCAGCACGATCGAGGCGATGCCCGCCGCGTAGTACACGAGTTCCAGCGGCGAGAACCACGGTCCGTCGGCGGGTTTGGCGTAAATCTTCGGGTTCGACGCGATAATCCAGCCGATGACGGCGATCCCGAGGATTGCGTGAATGTAGAGCCAGATCATGGGCGAAGTGTCACCCTGATCCCGAAGTTTTGTCAATATTGACACACAAACCCTGGGGTACCTTACTGAGCATGGTCAGGCCCGCGCAGACGGCGCGCAGCGAACGCACCCGGGAGGCGCTGATACAGGCCGCCCTGGTGCGGTTCCTCGCGCAGGGCGTCGAGGAGACGTCGGCCGAGCAGATCGCGGCGGATGCGGGGGTGTCGCTGCGGACGTTCTATCGCCACTTCCGGTCCAAGCACGACCTGCTGTTTGCCGACTACACCGGGTTGAACTGGTTCCGCGCCGCGCTGGACGCCCGGCCCGCCGACGAACCGATCATCGATTCCGTGCAGTCGGCCGTCTTCTCGTTCCCGTATGACGTTGAGGCCGTGACGAAGATTGCCGCGCTGCGAGGTGGCGAGATCGATCCCGGCCGCATCGTCCGCCACATCCAGGAAGTGCAGGCCGACTTCGCCAACGCCATCCAGGAGCAGCTGCACCGGCGTAGCTGCGCCGCGGCCGCCACGCCGGACGCCCGGCTGCGCGCCGCGGTCACCGCACGCTGCATCGCGGCCGCGGTGTTCGGTGCGATGGAGTTCTGGATGCTCGGCGACGATCGGTCGCTGGGCGAGCTGGCGCGGGTATCCCATGTCGCGCTCGAGTCGCTGCGGGCCGGCATCACCGACGCCTGGACCTGACCCCGGTTTCGTCATAATTGACAAAACTTCGCGGGCATGCCAGCCTCCATTCCTGGAGGGCAGGGACATGACTGAATACGACGCGATCGTCATCGGCGCGGGACACAACGGGTTGGCCGCGGCGGTGCTGCTGCAGAAGGCCGGGCTGCGAACGGTGTGCCTGGACGCCAAGCTGTATGCCGGTGGTATGGCTTCCACCGTCGAGCTTTTCGACGGGTACCAATTCGAGATCGCCGGATCGGTGCAGTTCCCGACGGCGTCGGTGGTCGTCGAGGAATTGGGCCTGGACACCCTCGAGACGCTCGACCTGGAGGTGATGTCGGTCGCGGTGCGCGGCGTCGGTGACGACCCGCTGGTCCAGTACAGCGACCCGATCAAGTTGTTCACCCACCTCAACGAGGTGCACGGCGCGGACGCCGTCAACGGGATGGCCGGCCTGATGGCCTGGAGCCAGGCGCCCACCCGGGCGCTCGGCCGATTCGAGGCGGGCACGGAGCCCAAGACTTTCGACGAGATGTACGCCTGCGCCACCAACGAATTCGAGCGCTCGGCGATCGACGACATGCTGTTCGGGTCGGTCACCGACGTGTTGGACCGCTACCTGCCGGACCGCGAGAAGCACGGCGCGCTGCGCGGCTCGATGACCGTGCTGGCCGTCAACACCCTGTACCGCGGGCCGTCCACCCCGGGCAGCGCGGCCGCGCTGGCCTTCGGGCTCGGGGTTCCCGACGGGGACACCATGCAGATGAAGAAGCTGCGCGGCGGCATCGGCGCGCTCACCGCGCACCTCGCCCAGCTGTTGGAGAGCCTGGGCGGCGAGGTCCGGCTGCGCACCAAGGTGACCGAGATCCTGGTCGCCGACGGGCGGGTGACCGGCGTGCGCACCGAGGCGGGCGACACCGTGACCGCGCCGGTCGTCGTCTCGAACCTCGCGCCGGACCTGACGCTCAACGAGATGATCGACCCCGCGGCGCTGCCCGCCGACATCCGCGAGCGGTACGCGGGGATCGACCACCGCGGCAGCTACCTGCAGATGCACTTCGCGCTGGACGAGGCCCCCCAGTTCGCCGCGCCGTACGAGGCGCTCAACGAGCCGGCGATGCAGGCCTCGATCGGCCTCTTCTGCACCCCCGAGGAAGTCCAGCAGCAGTGGGAGGAGGCCCGGCGCGGCATCGTGCCGACCGACCCGACGGTGGTGTTGCAGATCCCCTCGCAGAACGATCCCGACCTGGCGCCCGCGGGCAAGCATGCCGCGTCGGCGTTCGCGCTGTGGTTCCCGATCGAGGGCGGGGCGGACTACGGCCAAACGAAGGTCGAAATGGGCCAGCGGGTCATCGACAAGATCACCCGGCTCGCGCCGAACTTCGAGCGCAGCATCATCCGGCACACCACGTTCACGCCCCGGCACATGGGCGTGATGTTCGGCGCCCCCGGTGGCGACTACTGCCACGGCCTGTTGAGCTCGGACCAGATCGGGCCGAACCGGCCGGGCCCGAGAGGCTTTCGCGGCCAACCGATCCCGATCCAGGGGCTGTACCTCGGCGGCGCCGGGTGCCACGGTGGCCCGGGAATCACGTTCATCCCCGGCTACAACGCGGCCCGCGCGGCGCTGGAGGACTTGGGCCGCTAGAGGCCGCTGGGGGGACCGCTAGTACCTCGCCGAGCGGGCAACCATTGCGAGAAATCGAGCGAGAATTCGCAAGGAATGCTGGTTCGGTGACTCGTCAGCCCCGCCCGGCCAGCAGTTCGTCCAGCAGTGCGACGAACTCGTCCGGGCGCGCCGGCGTGAATGCCGGGCTGGGCCAGGTCCCCGGGACGTCCAAGGTGATCAAGGTGGACTTGAACGGCCGTTGCACGTCCAGGGGCAGCCAGCGGCGCAGGTCGGAGCTGCCCCAGATGCGGAAGCGCTGCATGAACATGCCCAGCCCCTCGGCCTTGTAGCCGTCGATGGCGTCCAGCGCGATGACCTTCGACGTGCCGGAGGGAAAGTGGTAGCGGCGCAACGTGATCGCGGCGCGATCCAGCTGGACCAGGCCATCGTCGTAGCTGGCGTTCATTTCCGAGTGCTTCGCAGCTCATGCCCGCGCGCGGTCAGGCAGCGGCCGTCGCCCAGCCGCCACTGCCACCCGTGCAGGTTGCAGGTCAACGTGTCGTCCTCGATCACACCGAATTTCGATAGGTCGGCCTTGAGGTGGGGGCATCGACGCTGAATCTCCCAGCCGTCCAAGGTGATCGACGCGGAGTCGTCGTGGGTCTCGGCGAACCAGCCGTCGGCGTAGGCGATGCGTTCGTCGGTCAGGCACTTGAAGAACGTGTACAGGTACTCGTTGTAGCCGCCCACCCGCCAGGCGGAAAACCGGGTGGACAAGAAGATGGTGTTGACCCAGTCGGGTTCGTGATCGCGCAGCACGGTGCGCACCAATTCGGGCGCGATGGCGAAGCCGTAGCGGACCTTTTCGTCGGGAATCCGTTCGCGCACGGTTCTTTTCGGGAAGTCCAGGATCACCGCCTCGGGGCCGATGACCAGTTCGACGGGATAGCCGATGCCGTCGCAGATCTCGTCGCTTTGCAGCATGATCGGCTCGAACAGCGCGCGCAGTTGTTCGAGCAGCGGCTCGCCCGCCGGCGGGGCCCAGCTCGCGTGCTCGGCGGCCAGCACCGGGGCCATCCGCTCGGCGTACTCGGCGATGTAGGCCGCTTTTCCGGTGGTGAAGATGGCCTCGACCTGGTCGTCGGGCAGCGGATGGGTCAGCGAATTCAGCGTCGAGCCGGTGAAGTCCGCGGTCGACCCGGGCATCATCAGCAGGCCGCGCTCGTGCCCGTGCGCGCGCATCTGCTCGAGGAACACCACCTGGTCGGGAAAAATGTTGGCCGGATCGCCGTGGTCGTCGTTGAGGTGGCGCAACTCGGGGTCCAAGAAGCACGGCGGCCCAGCCGACGGCACGACCCAGGTCGCCCCGACCTGGGCGATGTACTGACGGGCGCGGTCCATGCCGCGCTGCCTCTTTTGGCTGGCGAACGACTCCTTGGCGCGGGCCGGCATGTCGTAGACCATCGGGTACCAGATCGCCCCGGAGTACTGCAGCAGGTGCACGTCGACATGGCCGAAGTCCGCGGCCAACACGTCCAGATCCACCGGCCGGGCGTCGTTCATGTTGAAAACCGTTGTCTCGCCGTCGGAGACGACCAGTGCCGAATCGCCGATCGGGCCGTCGGCCGGCGCACGCAGGGCGATGATCATGATGTCGAGGTCGCCCTTGGGCCCACTGAGCCGGTGCGTGGTGGAGTCGGTGGTCTCGAAAAACCGGTGAAACCCCAGCTTTTGCAGCTCGTTTCGCAGGTCGGGCACCGGGAAGTCGGGCAGCAGCACCACCGCGTCCTTGTTGACGTGATCGCGCAGATTCTTGGCGTCGAAGTGGTCCTTGTGCAGGTGCGAGACGTACAGGTAGTCGCAGTCGCCCAGTTGGTCCCAGTCCAGCCCGCTGTTGTCCGGGAACGGGAACCAGGACGCGAAGTAGGCGGGATTGACCCAGGGGTCACAAAGGATGTTGCCCGCCCGGGTCGCAATCAGGAATCCGGCGTGACCTACGCTCGTGACCTGCACTGATACCTTTCGGGGACGTTGTGGGTTGACGGCTTGTCAGGCCCCGAGCTTAGCGCGAGGCCGCATCTTCGGGCGGCCTGCGTCGCCCCGCTCCAGCGCTTGAGGCGCCGCACAGCCCGGAGCACTAGGCTGAAGCGCTGTGGAACCGGTATACGGGACTGTCATCCAGCTCGCCCGCCTGGTCTGGCGCATCCAGGGTCTCAAGATCTCCGTCTCGGGCGTCGAGAACCTGCCAAAGACCGGCGGTGCCGTCATCGCGATCAACCACACCGGCTACCTGGACTTCACTTTCGCGGGACTGCCCGCCTACAAGCAGGGCCTCGGGCGCAAGGTGCGGTTCATGGCCAAGCAGGAGGTCTTCGACAGCAAGATCACCGGGCCGATCATGCGCAGCCTGCGGCACATCTCGGTGGACCGGCAGGACGGGGCCGCGTCCTACGAAGCCGCCGTCAGGAACCTCAAAGACGGTGAGCTGGTGGGTGTCTACCCGGAAGCCACGATCAGCCGCAGCTTCGAGATCAAGGAGTTCAAGTCGGGGGCGGCCCGGATGGCGGTCGACGCGGGCGTCCCGATCGTTCCGCACATCGTCTGGGGTGCGCAGCGGATCTGGACCAAGGGGCACCCCAAGAAACTGTGGCGCCCGAAGGTGCCGATCGTGGTGCTCGCCGGCGAGCCGATCGAGCCGACGCTGGCCGTGGAGGAACTGAAGGGGTTGTTGCGTTCCCGGATGCAGCATTTGCTGGAGCGGGCCCAGGAGCAGTATGGACCCCACCCGGCCGGGGAATTCTGGGTGCCGCGCCGGTTGGGAGGCGGCGCCCCATCGTTAGCTGAGGCGGCCCGCATGGACGCCGAGGAGGCCGCCGAGAGGGCCGCCCGCCGCGCCCGGGCCGCCGGGCCACCACCGGAGCAGTAATGGCGGAGCCGACCTTTCGCGCGCTCGAGATCCTGGCCCAGCTCGTCGTCCTGGCCACCGGCACGCGCATCAGCTACAGCGGCGAGGAGAACATTCCCGACCGCGGCGGGGCCGTGATCGCGATCAACCACACCAGCTACGTCGACTTTCTTCCCGCCGCATTAGCCGTGCATCGCCGCCGCCGTCGGCTTAGATTCATGATCAAAGCCGAGATGCAGCAGGTGAAGGTGGTCAATTTCCTGATCAAGCACACCCGCACCATTCCCGTGGACCGTGGCGCCGGGGCGGACGCGTACGCGGTGGCGGTGCGGCGGCTGCGCGAGGGCGAGCTGGTCGGTGTCTACCCGGAGGCCACGATCAGCCGCAGCTTCGAGCTCAAGGAGTTCAAGACGGGCGCAGCCCGGATGGCCACCGAGGCCGACGTCCCGATCGTCCCGGTGATCGTCTGGGGTGCGCATCGGATCTGGACCAAGGACCATCCCCGGAACGTCGGCCGCAAGAAGCTGCCGATCAGCGTGCAAGTGGGGGCGCCGTTGCGGGCCGCCGGAGACATCGAGTCCACCAATGCCGCGCTGCGCGAATCGATGACGGCGCTGCTGCACCGGGCGCAGCAAGACTATCCGCACCCCGCCGGCGCCTACTGGGTACCGCGCCGGCTCGGCGGCGGCGCGCCGACCTTGGCGGAGGCGGCGCAGATAGAGGCCGACGAGGCGGCGGCACGGTCGGCCAGGAGGGCCGCCCACCGTGCCCCGCATCAGCCGCGTTAGGGGGAAGGAAGGAACATGGCAGAGCCGTTTTTCCGCTTGGCGGAGATCGTTGTTCCCGCGTTCGCTGCGATGAACGGAACCAAGCTCAATTACGAAGGCTTAGAGAACATTCCGGCGCGCGGCGGCGCCTTGATCGCGCTCAATCACACCAGCTACCTGGACTGGATGCCCGCGTCGATCGCCGCCCACGAACGTAAGCGGCGGCTGCGCTTCATGATCAAGGCCGAGATGGCGGACGTGAAGGCCGTCAACTTCGTGATCAAGCACTGCCAGCTCATTCCGGTGGACCGGCGGAACGGGGAAGAGGCGTACGCGGTGGCCGTCCAGAAGCTGCGCGAGGGTGAACTCGTCGGGCTCCATCCCGAGGCCACCATCAGCCGCAGTTACGAACTGCGGGAGTTCAAGTCGGGAGCGGCCCGCATGGCGCTGGAGGCCCGGGTGCCGATCATCCCCATGATCGTGTGGGGCGCCCACCGAATATGGCCCAAGGACCATCCAAAGAAGGTGTTTCGCAACAAGGTTCCGATCACCGTGGCCGCCGGGCGGCCGCTGGCACCGCAGGGCAACGCCGAGCAGCTCATCGCCGCGGTGCGCCAGACCATGAACGCGATGCTCTACCGGGTGCAGGAGGAGTATCCACACCCCGAGGGCGAGTTCTGGGTCCCGCGCCGGCTGGGCGGTTCCGCGCCAAACCAGGACGATTCCAGGGCGATCCGGTTGGCCGAATTGCAGGAGCGGATCCAACGATCCGGCACCGACGGCGTGACGCGACCGGGCCAGACCCAAAGCGGAATCCACTGAGAGAAAGCGGATTCTCTCGATGACCTTGCCGGCGCTGATCGCCTGCGACGTCGACGGCACCTTGTTCGACGAAAACGAGACCATCTCCCCGCGCACCCGTGACGCCGTGCGCGCCGCCGTCGCCGCCGGGGCACAGTTCGTCGTGGCGACCGGCCGGCCGCCGCGCTGGATACGGCCCGTGGTGGAGGCGCTCGGTTTCGCGCCAATCGCGGTGTGCGCCAACGGCGCCGTTCTGTACGATCCCGCGAACGACCGCGTGCTCTCGTCGCGAACGCTGGCGGTGGACACGCTGGCCGAGTTGGCGGAGCTCGCGACGCGCGTCATCCCGGGCGCGGGGCTGGCCGTCGAGCGGATCGGCGAACGCGCCCACGACACGGCGACGCCCCAGTTCATCAGCTCGCCGGGCTACGAGCACGCGTGGCTGAACCCGGACAACACCGAGGTGTCGATCGCCGATCTGCTGAGCGCCCCGGCGATCAAGCTGCTGATCCGCAAGGCCGGCGCCCGCAGTTCGGACATGGCCGCCGAACTCGCCAAACATGTTGGCATCGAAGGTGATATCACCTACTCGACGAACAACGGCCTGGTCGAGATCGTGCCGCTGGGGATCAGCAAGGCCAGCGGTGTGGAAGAGGTCGCCAAGCCGCAGGGGATCACCAGCGACGAGGTGGTGGCGTTCGGCGACATGCCCAACGACATCCCGATGTTGCTGTGGGCGGGCCACGGTGTGGCAATGGGTAACGCGCATCCCGACGTGCTGGCCGCCGCCGACGAGGTCACCATGCCCAACAGCGACGACGGGGTGGGACGCGTGCTGGAACGCTGGTGGCTCTAGCCGGCTGGCGTGATTGCGGCCGCTAGTTGTTGGGGCAGGTAATTGACCATCAGCGGGACCAATCCCATGAACGGCGTGCCGAAGATGGTGACGAGTAGGGGCACACCGCCCGGGAACCCGCTGAAATCTACCGTGGCGGTAATGGGGTGGGGCGGAACGAGAATGCCGTCAAAGGGCAGGTGCAGAGTGATCGGCAGGGTGGTGCTGACGGGGCCAATGATCGGCACTGTCACGCTTATCGGCACGGGGATCGTCATGTCCACGATGGTTTCGCCGTTCAGGAAGCCGTTGGCCACCACGGCCGGGGCGTTTACCAGCGCACCGAGGGCTCCCACCGGGTCGCCGGCCAACAGGGCCGTCTGAACCGCGGTCGCGCTGGTCGCGAGTCCCGTGAGCCCGGCGAGCGGCGCACCCGCCGCGGAATAGGTGATCACCAGCGGCAACCCGAAGAATGCGCTCAGCGAACCGGTTGTGGGGTTGGCCAGCGGTAAGGTGGCGGTCGCCGAAATGCTGGGAATCGTAAGCACATTGAGCACGTTGGTGAAGTTCTGCGACATCTGGCGGAGGATCGAGGGAGGCATCAGGTTGGTGAAGTACTGCGCCTCCTGCCCGGGAACGTTGGCGAGCGCGAACAGATTGCCCAGCGGGCCGAGCAGGGTGGGGGTCACCGTCGCAGTCACGGTGGGCGGAAATGGGGGAATCGGACCGATGTTGATCACCGGGGTGCCCGGGTCGGTCCCCGTCACCAGCAGATTGGCGAAGGCCTGCGCCACGTCCTGCACCGCGCCGAAGTAATTGCCCGCCAGGACGGCCTGCAGGGCCACCTGGAGCTGCGCGCCGAAAGCCGGCAGGCCGGCGATAATGCCGGTCGTCGCGGCGTAGAGGTTGATGAAGAACTCCTGGGCGAAGCCGATCTGGGTGGTGACGAACCCCTGAAGGGCCGTGACCGGGTTGAACGCCAGAAGTTGCTGGATGGCGGCCTGGAGGGCCGCCGGCAGGTTCGCCAGCACGGTCGGGAAGTTCTGGATGGTGTACGTGAGCGCCGCCGCGACCTGCTGCCAGTAACCCATCTGGTTGGCGATGACCTGGCGCAGGAACGGGAACGGGTCGGCCGCCCAGGCGCCGAAGACCGACTGCAGGTTCGCCGAAGTCGTGGCGATCAGCTGCCCGTACGCACCACCCGGGACGAAGGCGGCGGCCGCGCTGCCGAGCGCCTGGGCGGGCGCGTTCACCGTGCTCAGCAGGCCCTGCTCGACGTTGGCAATCTCGGTGCCCAGATACGCCGCCGCGCTACCGTTCAAGAGGCTCACGAACTCGTCGTGAAAAGCCGCCGCCTGCGCCGCGGCGGCATGGAATTCGCGGCCATAGGTGCCGAACACCTCTGAGATCGCCGCGGACACCTCGTCGGCGGCCGCGGCCGCGATCCCGGTGGTAGGGGCCGCCGCCGCGGCGGTCGCCTCGCTCAGGTTGGCGCGGATACCCGCCAGGTCATCCGCCGCCGCCGTCACCAGCTCCGGTTCTGTGATCACGAATGACATCGCCGTCTCCCCTCGACTCGGTATCAACCGGGTGATTGCCAGGCAAAGCCGAGCCTAGTGTGACGGAGCCCACAGCCGGCCCGGAATGGCGGTCAAAGTGTCGTCAGGTGGCGGTGGGGTGCGCCGGTAGCGAGAAGTGTTCGGAGGGCACCTCGGGACCGCTCGGCGACTGCAGCGGCGTCGTAATGCCGTCGACGACCTCGGCGACGTTTCCGGTGAGCCGCTCGTAGTTCAGCACCCCGTGCTGGAAATTCTGCGTAATGCGCAGCGGCTCTTGGATTTCCGCGCTGGTGGGCAACCCGAGCGGACCGCGCTCGTAGCTGAGCGAGGCCCAGGCGTCATAGATGGCGCCGGTAACCGGCTGCGCGCCGGTCTCGGGCGACCAGTACATCGCACCCTTGGCGAAGGTCGCGAAGCGGGCGCCGCCTTCGGCGTCGTCTTCCGGCGAGGTGGGTGCGCCGAGGACGCTGTTCATGCCGCCGAGCGCGAGCCAGTGCTCGTAGATGGCCCCGCCCTGCAGCGCCTTGATCAACTCCTCCGGAGGATCGTTGAAATGCGATGCGATGTCGCGGATTTCGTCCATCAGCGCGTAGGCGGCGTTGCCGGGGCAGTCGGTGTTGCCGACGTCGCGGTGGGTGAAGATGGTCGGCAGGTTCGCGACGGCGCCGGCCGGGAAGGTGGTGTAGTGGCTACCGGCCGACTCCAGGGCCACCGTGCCCTTGGGGTCGACGCCGTCCATGCCCAGCCGCCAGCCGAGCAACCGGCCCACGGTCCGCAGCTGGATGGGGGTGGGCGGCACGTCATCGAAGTTGCCGATCATCGCCACACCCCAGGTGTTGCGGTTGAAGCCGCCGGTGTGGAAGGCCTCCACGGCCTTGGTCAGCCCCCCGGCGCTGCCCTCGAACACCTGACCGTACTTGTCGACCAGCGCGTTGTAGGCGATGTCGCACCAGCCCAGGGTCTTGCTGTGGTAGGTGTAAATCGCCTTGACGATCCCGGCCGATTCCAGCGGGGAGTAGTCGTTGCTGCCCGCGGTGTGATGGATGACGGCGGCGCGAATCCCGTTGTCGTACTGGGGACTACCGCATCGCAGCGACTCGTCGGCGCCCCACTCCGCCCGGCTGATGATGGCGGGCGGCTGGCCGGGCATCATGACGCCCGACGGTGGCGTCCACTG
Source organism: Mycobacterium sp. IEC1808 (assembly GCF_002101935.1). Classification (NCBI taxonomy): domain Bacteria; kingdom Bacillati; phylum Actinomycetota; class Actinomycetes; order Mycobacteriales; family Mycobacteriaceae; genus Mycobacterium; species Mycobacterium sp. IEC1808. The sequence continues at coordinate 31,949 of NZ_LQPV01000039.1, forward strand.
GGTTCTGGCCGGCGCTTGCGGCGGGGAGATGAGGATCGCCGAGATGTTCTCCGCGTAGGGCTGTTCCCTGGACGCCGGCTTGTATCCGAGGCCCGCGTCGTTGGCCGGGGCCGGGGGCGGTTGGGTCGTCGGCGCATCGAGCGGTCGAGTGACCGCGATTTGGACCGTCGTCGTGGTGCCGACGAACACCGGATCGGTGCTGCGCGGGCCCTCGGTGGCTCCGGCGCTCGCGGGTCCGACGTCCGGGGCTGCGGTCTCGTATTCGGTCTGGTACCAGGGGCCCCAGGAGCCGTCGGAACGCTTGGCGCGCACCCGGGTGGACGTGCCGGCGAGGTCCCCGGTAAGGGCCACCAAGGAAAACGGGGTGTCCTGGCTGAGTTCGCGAACCGTAACGCCACCCCCGAGCCCGATCAGTGGCTGCTCGGCCAGCTGGGTCTCGGGCGGCCGCGGGGGTTTCGGCGCTCCCCGGTCGCGCGTCGCGTCGCCAACCCAGCAGACGATGACGACCGTGGCCGCGATGGCGGTAAGCAACATCGTCGGCGCGCGACTCCGGGACACCAGCTGATGTTACTTGTGTTTCTGGTGTTATTTATGAGGCGACACGATCTGGCACACTGAAAGACCACGAAAACCTGTTCGACGGCACCGCAGAGGGCGGGCTCTGCGGTGCCGTCAGGGGACAGGTTCCTCGCGGTCCTAGTGGGGTAGAACCGGCGCGGCGGCGCCGGTCAAAGCGCCGGTGGCACCGGTCGCGGCCGGTAGCGCACCCGCGGCGGCCGGCAGCGCACCGGCGGCAGCGCCCGGCAGGGCACCCGCGGCACCCGGCAGCGCTCCGGCGGCACCCGGCAGGGCACCGGCGGCACCCGCGGCAGCCGGCAGCGCACCGGCGGCAGCGCCCGGCAGGGCACCCGCGGCACCCGGCAGCGCACCGGCGGCACCCGGCAGGGCACCCGCAGCGCCCGGCAGGGCAGCGGCGGCGCCCGGCAGGGCCTTGGCCGCACCCGGCAGCGCACCCGCGGCGGCTGGCAACGCGGCACCCGGCGCGGCGCCCGCGGCGCTCTGCTGGATACCTTGCGTGATGGCAGGCATCACCAGGCCCTTGAGCAGGTCGATCGCCTGGTTGGCGCCCAACTGGTTGGCGGCCTGCATCAGGTCGTTCATCAGACCGCCGCCGCCGCCAGAGGTGCCGCCGGTCCCGCCGGTGCCGCCGGACGCGATCGGCGAGGCGCCGCCCAGCGTCGACGGGTCACCGAGGATGGGGTACGTGCCGCCGGCGCCCGGGTCCAATCCGGCCGTCGTCGAGTCGATCGGCACCTCGCTGGGCGAGAGCGTCGGGCTCGCCAGCCCGGGTGTGACCCCGGCCGGGCTGGTCAGCCCGGGGTTGGCGAGCGCGGGGTTGAGCCCCGCGGCCGGCGTCGTCGGCACCGCGCCCGGCGTGGCGACCCCGGGTGTGCCCGGCGTCGTGGGCGGCAGGCCCGGGTTGGCCAAAGCGGGGCTCGTCAAGCCCGGGCTGGTCAGCCCCGGACTGGTCAGCGCGGGGCTCGTCAAGCCTGGGCTGGTCAGCCCCGGGCTCGTCAAACCTGGACTGGTCAGACCCGGGCTGGTGAGGCCCGGACTGGTCAGACCCGGTGTGGTGGCACCGGTTCCGCTGAGGGCGGGCACCGGCGGCAGGTTGATGCCGAACTGCGACAGGCCCTGCGACAGCGCGCCCATCAACTCGCCGGGCAGGTCGGACATCACCGCGGCCTGCTTGAACTCGTGGTGCTCGGCCGGCTTGCTGCCGGCGGTCGATTCGTAGACCAGGAAGTATGCGCAAGGACTCGCCACTGCCACAGCGGCGACCGCGCTCATGGCTGTCGAAACCTTGCGTCGGCGTCGATTCGGCACGGAAGTCTCCTCGTATCTGGACAACTATTTGAACTGCTTGTTGTGTCGGCGTGCCCTGCCCGTCGTATCCGGCGTGATGCACACAGAGTCGATGGTACGAGTGAGATTGCTGTGACTAGAGTGCTGATATTGAATCGTGAGGTAATTGAGAGTCCGACTGTGACCGCGGTTTCCGACCATGCCCAAGCGGTCGCTATTTCGACTAACCCGGGCGCCGTGGCCTCGCCAAATGGGTTAGGCCCGCGCGGTCGGATACCCTAAGCAACCGATGACAGCTCGTTTCGACCTCCTCGTCGTCGGCTCCGGATTCTTCGGCCTGACCATTGCCGAGCGCGCGGCTACCCAACTCGGGAAGCGCGTGCTCGTCCTCGACCGGCGCCCGCATCTGGGCGGCAATGCGTACTCCGAGGCCGAGCCCCAGACCGGCATCGAGGTGCACAAGTACGGCGCCCACCTGTTTCACACCTCTAATAAGAGGGTCTGGGATTACGTGCGCCAGTTCACCGACTTCACCGACTACCGCCACCGCGTCTTCGCTATGCACAACGGGCAGGCCTACCAGTTCCCCATGGGGCTGGGCCTGGTGTCGCAATTCTTCGGCCGGTACTTCACCCCGGACGAGGCGCGGCAGCTGATCGCCGAGCAGGCCGCCGAGATCAACACCGCGGACGCGCAAAACCTGGAGGAGAAGGCGATCTCGCTGATCGGCCGGCCCCTTTACGAGGCGTTCGTCAAGGGCTACACGGCCAAGCAGTGGCAGACCGACCCCGCCACGCTGCCCGCCGCCGTCATCAATCGGCTGCCGGTGCGCTACACGTTCGACAACCGATACTTCAGCGACACCTACGAGGGCCTGCCGGTCGACGGCTACACGGCGTGGCTGCAGCGGATGGCCGACGACGACCGCATCGAGGTCAGGCTGAACACCGACTGGTTCGACGTGCGCGACCAACTGCGCGCGGAGTCACCGGACGCCCCCGTCGTGTACACGGGACCGCTGGACCGCTACTTCGACTACGCCGAGGGCCGCCTGGGCTGGCGCACACTGGACTTCGAGGTGGAAGTGCTGCCGATCGGGGATTTCCAGGGGACACCGGTGATGAACTACAACGACCTCGACGTGCCCTACACCCGGATCCACGAATTCCGTCACTTCCACCTCGAGCGTGACTACCCGACCGACAAGACGGTGATCATGCGCGAGTACTCCCGCTTCGCCGAAGACGATGACGAGCCCTACTACCCGATCAACACCGAGGCCGACCGCGCCCTGTTGGCCGCCTATCGAGAACGGGCGAGGGCCGAGACGGCGTCGTCGAAGGTCCTGTTCGGCGGCCGGCTGGGCACCTACCAATACCTGGACATGCACATGGCCATCGCCAGCGCGCTGAGCATGTACGACAACATCCTTGCGCCGCACCTGCGCGACGGCGCACCACTCATGCAAGACGAGGGGGCGAACGCATGAGCGCGGTCAGTCTGCTGTCCCGAATCATCCTGCCGCGTCCGGGCGAACCCCTCGACGTGCGCAAGCTTTACCTCGAGGAGTCGACCACCAACGCGCGGCGCGCGCACGCGACATCGCGCACCTCGCTACAGATCGGCGCCGAGTCGGAGGTGTCATTCGCGACGTACTTCAACGCGTTCCCGGCCAGCTACTGGCGGCGCTGGTCGATCTGCACGTCGGTGGTGTTGCGGGTCGAGCTGACCGGAACCGGACGCGTCGACATGTACCGGACCAAGGCCACCGGGGTGCGGATCTCGGTGGAGGGCCGCCAGTTCGTCGGCACCGACGATCAGCCGGCGGTCATCGAGATCGAGGTGCCGCTCAAGCCGTTCGAGGACGGCGGCTGGATCTGGTTCGACATCACCACCGACACGGCGGTCAGCCTGCTCAGCGGTGGGTGGTACGCCACCGAGCCCGCTCCGGGCACCGCCAACGTCGCCGTCGGTATCCCCACCTTCAACCGTCCCGCCGACTGTGTCAACGCACTGGCCGACCTCACCGCAGATCCATTGGTGGACAAGGTGATTGGGGCGGTAATCGTGCCGGACCAGGGCGTCCGCAAGGTGCGCGACCACCCCGACTTTCCGGCCGCCGCCGCCGGCCTGGGCGACCGGCTGTCGATCCACGACCAGCCGAACCTCGGCGGTTCCGGCGGATACAGCCGGGTGATGTACGAGGCGCTGAAAAACACGGACTGCCAACAGATCCTGTTCATGGACGACGACATTCGCATCGAGCCGGACACCATCCTGCGGGTGCTGGCGCTGAACCGCTTCGCCAAGACCCCGATGCTGATCGGCGGTCAGATGCTCAACCTGCAGGAGCCGTCGCACCTGCATATCATGGGCGAGGTCGTCAACCAGTCGAACTTCATGTGGACCGCCGCGCCGCACGCCGAGTACGACCACGACTTCGCGCAATTCCCCTTGAACGACAACAACGATCGGAGCGCGCTGCTGCACCGGCGCATCGACGTCGACTTCAACGGCTGGTGGACGTGCATGATCCCGCGGCAGGTCGCCGAGGAGATCGGCCAGCCGGTGCCGTTGTTCATCAAATGGGACGACGCCGAATACGGCCTGCGCGCCGGCGAGCACGGCTATCCGACGGTCACCTTGCCCGGGGCCGCGATCTGGCACATGGCGTGGAGCGACAAGGACGACGCCATCGACTGGCAGGCCTATTTCCACTTGCGCAACCGGTTGGTGGTCGCGGCGCTGCACTGGGACGGCGATATCACCGGACTGGTCCGCAGCCACCTCAAGGCGACGCTGAAACACCTTGCCTGCCTTGAATACTCGACTGTCGCGATCCAGAACAGGGCGATCGACGACTTTCTGGCCGGTCCCGAGCACATCTTCTCGATCCTGGAATCGGCGCTGCCGGAAGTGCACCGCATCCGCAAGGAGTACCCGGACGCCGTCGTGCTGCCGGCCGCGAGCGAGCTGCCGCCGCCGCAGAACAAGACCAAGGCGATGAAGCCGCCGGTGAACCCCGTTTCCATCAGTTACCGGCTGGCGCGCGGGATATTGCACAACATGACAGCGGCCGACCCGGAAGCCCACACGCGTCCGGAGTACAACGTGCCGACCCAGGACGCGCGCTGGTTCCGGCTCTGCACGGTCGACGGCGTGACGGTCACGACCGCCGACGGGTGCGGCGTGGTCTACCGGCAGCGCGACCGTCGAAAGATGATGTCGCTGTTGCTGAAATCGCTACGTCGCCAGCGCAAGTTGCTGGGCCGGTTCGACGAAATGCGCCGGGTCTACCGGGAGGCGCTGCCCGTGCTGTCCAGCAAGCAGAAGTGGGAGACGGCGTTGTTGCCGGCCGGCGAGTCAAAACATGGTTGAATCGGCCGCCCCGCGCGGTGAGGTCGCCGCGCTGGTGGCCGTCCAGTCGGCGCTGGCCGACAGGCCCGGAGTGCTGGGCGCGGCGCGGGGGTTGTCCCACTTCGGCGAGCACAGCATCGGCTGGCTGGTGGTGGCGCTGTTCGGTGCGGTGCTGATGCCGAGCCGTCGCCGCGAGTGGCTGGTGGCCGGGGCCGGCGCGTTCGTCGCGCACGCCGCCGCCGTGCTGGTCAAGCGCCTGGTGCGGCGCAAGCGGCCCCATCACCCGGCGGTCGCGGTGAACGTCGGAACGCCGAGCCAACTGAGCTTCCCCTCCGCACACGCCACCTCCACCACCGCCGCGGCCATCCTGATGAGTCGCGCAACCGGGCTCCCGTTGCCCGTGTTGCTCGTCCCTCCGATGGCGCTGTCGCGGATACTGCTGGGCGTGCACTATCCCAGCGACGTAGTCTTCGGCATCGCCCTCGGTGCCGCCGTCGCGGGGATCGCCGACCGAGCGCGAGAGGCGTGCCCAAATGAGTGAAGACGTGGTGGTCGGGCCTCCGGGGAACCTGATCGTCGGGGTGGTCAAGGCGATCCGCCCGCGCCAATGGGTGAAGAACGTCCTCGTCCTGGCGGCGCCGCTGAGCGCGGCGGGACGCGGCCACCGATATGACTACGGCCAGCTGGGAATTCAGGTGGCGGTGGCCTTCGCGGTGTTCAGCCTGGCGGCCTCCGCGGTGTACCTGATCAACGACGTCCGCGACGTCGAGGCCGACCGCGAACACCCCACCAAGCGGTTCCGCCCGATCGCCGCCGGCGTGGTGCCGGAATGGCTGGCCTATGGCCTGGCGGTGGTGCTCGGGGTGGCGTCGCTCGGCCTGGCGTGGTGGCTGACGCCGAACCTGGCGGTGGTGATGGCGGTCTACATCGCCATGCAGCTGGGCTACTGCTTCGGCCTCAAGCACCAGGCGGTGATGGACATCTGCATCGTGTCGTCGGCGTACCTGCTGCGGGCCATCGCCGGGGGCGCGGCCACCGACACCCGGCTGTCGCAGTGGTTTTTGCTCATGGCGGCATTCGCGTCGCTGTTCATGGTGGCCGGCAAGCGCTACGCCGAACTGCAACTTGCCGAACGCACCGGCGCGGCGATCCGCAAGGCGCTGGAGAGCTACACCAGCACCTACCTGCGCTTCGTCTGGACGATGTCGGCCACCGCGGTGGTGCTGTGCTACGGGCTGTGGGCATTCGAGCGCGAACACGGCGAGGCGGGCTGGTTCGTGGTGTCCATGGTCCCGTTCACCATCGCGATCCTGCGCTACGCGGTCGACGTCGACGGCGGGCTGGCCGGGGAGCCCGAAGACATTGCGTTGCGCGACCGGGTGCTGCAGCTGTTGGCGCTGGCGTGGATCGCAACAGTTGGGGCCGCCGTTGCCTTCGGCTAGCCCCCATCTGGAAGGCCTGAAGGCGCTGGGGGTGGGGGTGCTGCGCCGGCCGGTGATCAGGCGGCCCGGCCGGCCTTGGAAAACGGTCAAGTTCCCCTACGTCACCGCGGTGCGGGTCAGCCTGTGGATCAGCGTGGCGGTGGTCGCCGTCCTGTTCGGGTGGGGCGCGTGGCAGCGGCGCTGGATCGCCGACGACGGGCTCATCGTGCTGCGCACGGTGCGCAATTTGCTGGCCGGCAACGGCCCGGTCTTCAACCAGGGCGAACGGGTCGAGGCGAACACCTCCACGGCGTGGACCTATCTGATGTATCTGGGCAGCTGGGTCGGCGGCCCGATGCGCATGGAGTACGTGGCTCTGGCGCTGGCCCTGACGCTTTCGGTGCTGGGCGTGGCATTTTTGATGCTGGGCGCCGGCCGCTTGTACGCGCCCAGCCTGCGGGGCCGCCGGGCGATCATGCTGCCCGCCGGCGCGCTGGTCTACATCGCGTTGCCGCCCGCCCGCGACTTTGCCACATCGGGCCTGGAGAGCGGCCTGGCGCTGGCCTACCTGGGGCTGCTGTGGTGGATGATGGTGTGCTGGGCGCAGCCGGTGCGCGGGCGTCCGGGTGGCCCGGTCTTCGTCGGTGCGCTGGCCTTCGTCGCCGGGTTCAGCGTTCTCGTCCGACCCGAGCTGGCGCTGATGGGCGGGCTGGCGCTGATCATGATGCTCATCGCCGCCCGCAACTGGCGGCGCCGGGCGCTGGTCGTGGTGGCCGGCGGCTTTCTGCCGGTCGCCTACGAGATCTTCCGGATGGGCTACTACGGCCTGCTGGTGCCCGGCACGGCGTTGGCCAAGGACGCGGCCGGCGACAAGTGGTCGCAGGGAATGATCTACCTGGCCAACTTCAATGCTCCCTACGCCGTGTGGGTTCCGGTGCTGCTGCTGGTGCCGCTCGGCGTGCTGGTGGTGGTGGCCCGGCGGCGCCCGTCGTTCCTGCGCCCGGCGCTGTCGCCGGATTACGGACGCCTGGCACGCGCGGTGCAGAGCCCGTCGGCGGTCGTCGCATTCGTCCTCGTCAGTGGCCTGCTGCAGGGGCTCTACTGGATCCGGCAGGGCGGCGATTTCATGCACGCGAGGGTGTTGCTGGCGCCGTTATTTTGTTTGCTGGCGCCGGTGGCCGTCATCCCGGTTGCGCTGCCCGACGGGCAGGACTATTCGCGGGAGACCGGCTACTGGGCGGCCGGTGCCGCCGGCGCCCTGTGGCTGGGCGTCGCGGGCTGGTCGCTGTGGGCAGCAAACTCACCCGGGATGGGCGACGACGCCACCCACGTCACCTACTCGGGCATCGTCGACGAGCGCCGCTTCTACGCACAGGCCACCGGGCATGCGCACCCGCTGACGGCCGCCGACTACCTGGACTACCCGAGGATGGCCGCCGTCCTGACCGCGCTCGACAACACCCCGGAGGGCGCGTTGTTGCTGCCGTCGGGCAACTACACCCAGTGGGACCTGGTGCCGATGCTGCAGCCCGCACCCGGGGACGCCAAGGCGCCGCAAAAACCGCAACACGCCGTGTTTTTCACCAACCTGGGCATGCTGGGGATGAACGTCGGGCTTGATGTGCGGGTGATCGACCAGATCGGGCTGGCAAACCCGCTCGCCCAGCACACGGAGCGGCTGAAGCACGGCCGAATCGGGCACGACAAGAACCTCTTCCCGGACTGGGTGATCGCCGACGGCCCGTGGGTGAAGTTGTATCCGGGAATTCCAGGCTATTTGGACGTGAACTGGGTCGCGCAGGCCGTCGCGGCGCTGCAATGCCCCGAGACGAAGGCGATGCTGAGCTCGGTGCGAGCCCCAATGACCTTGCATCGCTTCGTTTCCAACGTCGTACACAGCTTCGAGTTCACCAAGTACCGAATCGATCGCGTTCCGCTCTACGAGCTCGCCAGGTGTGGGCTGCCGGTTCCGCAGGCGATCCCGCGCCCTCCCGGCGAATGAGGCGTCGCATCCTGATTTTTTTCGGCACATCTCCAAACCGGCGCTGCGGGCGACTGTGCGGCACATTGCCAGCAACTTCACATCTGTGCTCTCACCAGTGATCGACCGCGGCCAAGCACATGCGGAAACGCGGTTCTCGACCGGACCGTTCGGCCCGAAAATCGTTGCAAAATTGCCCCGAATGGCTGTTTGCCTGACCTGCTCGATGAGAGGGGATGGCCGATGGTGTGGTTGACTACACGAGCACTGCTGCGCAGATCGTATGCAGTACGACCCAATTCGACGATGCGCCTGTACTAAGGGCGCGCCGAAAGGATGAGGAAGCAAGGATGACGCTTGTCGACAGGTTTCGCGGCGCCGTGGCTCGCATGCCACGACGACTCGTGGTGGGGGCCGTTGGCGCGGCCCTGCTCTCGGGTCTGATTGGCGCCGTGGGGGGCTCGGCGACCGCCGGGGCGTTCTCGCGCCCGGGTCTGCCGGTGGAGTACCTGCAGGTTCCCTCGGCCGCTATGGGCCGCGACATCAAGGTTCAGTTCCAAAGCGGTGGGGCCAACGCGCCGGCGCTCTATCTGCTCGACGGCATGCGCGCGCAGGACGACTACAACGGCTGGGACATCAACACCCCGGCGTTCGAGTGGTACAACCAGTCGGGCATCGCCGTGGTGATGCCGGTCGGCGGGCAGTCCAGCTTCTACTCCGACTGGTATGCGCCCGCCTGCGGTAAGGCCGGCTGCACCACCTACAAGTGGGAGACCTTCCTGACCAGCGAGCTGCCGGCGTACCTGTCGGCCAACAAGCAGGTCCGGTCCACCAACAACGCGGCGGTCGGTCTATCGATGGCCGGCTCGTCGGCGCTGATCCTGGCCGCCTACCACCCGAACCAGTTCGTCTACGCCGGCTCGCTGTCGGCGCTGCTGGACCCGTCGCAGGGGATGGGCCCGTCGCTGATCGGGTTGGCCATGGGCGACGCGGGTGGCTACAAGACCAAGGACATGTGGGGCCCCAAGGAGGACCCCGCCTGGCAGCGCAACGACCCGTCGCTGCAGGTCGGCAAGCTGGTTGCGAACAACACCCGCATCTGGGTGTACTGCGGTAACGGCAAGCCGTCGGACCTGGGTGGCGACAACTTGCCCGCCAAGTTCCTCGAGGGCTTCGTGCGCAGCAGCAACTTGAAGTTCCAGGACGCGTACAACCAGGCCGGCGGCCACAACGCGGTGTGGAACTTCGACGCCAACGGCACCCACGACTGGCCCTACTGGGGCGCGCAGCTGCAGGCGATGAAGGGTGACCTGCAGTCGACGCTGGGCGCCACCCCGGGCGCCGGTCCGGCCACGGCCGCGGCCGCGGGAAACCAGGGCACAGGCACCGGCACCGGCACCTAGGAACGAGCAACGCGACTGACGGCGGCGACCCAATCGGGTCGCCGCCGTTGGTTTGCGCGCGGCGAGTGTGGCCTATATCACTACCCTGCTGACCGCCCCGACTGCCGCCCTGGCTAATGTGCAGACACAGCGACTAGACGATGGAGGGTGGACATGAGGGTCGTACGGGGTCTGTCAGCGCTTCTGCGGACGTTTGGCGTCATCGCACTGTCCGTCGGGTTGGGGGTGACCTTCGCCTTGCTGACGACCGCAACCGCCGGCAAGGCCAGGGCCGCGGGTTACGAAAGCCTGATGGTCCCGTCGGCGGCGATGGGCCGTGACATCCCGGTGGCCTTCCTGGCCGGCGGTCCGCACGCGGTGTATCTGCTGGACCCCTTCGACGCCGCCCCGGACGTCAGCAACTGGGTCACCGCCGGAAACGCGATGAATACCCTGGCCGGCAAGGGCATCTCGGTGGTGGCCCCCGCCGGCGGCGCCTACAGCATGTACACCAACTGGGAGAACGACGGCAGCAAGCAGTGGGACACGTTCCTGTCCAGCGAGCTGCCCAACTGGCTGGCCGCCAACAAGGGCTTGGCACCCGGCGGCCACGCCGCCGTCGGCGCCTCCCAGGGCGGCTACGCCGCGATGGCGCTGGCTTGCTTCCACCCCGACCGCTTCGGCTTCGCGGGTTCGCTGTCCGGTTTCCTGTACCCGTCGAACACCACGACGAACGGTTCGATCCTGGCCGGCCTGCAGCAGTTCGGCGGCGTTGACGGCAACGGCATGTGGGGTGCGCCGCAGTTGGGCCGGTGGAAGTGGCACGACCCCTGGGTGCACGCTTCCCTGTTGGCGCAGAACAACACCCGCGTGTGGGTGTGGAGCCCGACCACCGACGCGGCCAGCGATCCCGCCGCCATGATCGGCCAGGCCGGCGAGGCGATGGGCAACAGCCGGATGTTCTACCAGCAGTACCGCAGCGTCGGCGGGCACAACGGCCACTTCGACTTCCCCGGCGGCGGCGACAACGGGTGGGGCTCGTGGTCGGGTCAGCTGGGCGCCATGTCGGGCGACATCGTGGGCGCCATCCGCTAGGACGGCGAGGCCCAGGGTGCCGCGCGAAACGCCGGTACCGTGTAGGAAAGTGCAGCAGGGGGCGGGACGTCCGCTTGCCTGAAACCGAGCTGCGATCGACCGACTCTGCTAGCAGGAGACCATGACGACGAGCGCGCGGCGCAAGCGCCACCGGATCCTCGCCTGGATTGCCGCCCTTGCCGTGGCGGGCGTCGTGTTGCTGGTCGTGGTGGCCGTCATCACGCTGCTGCGCAACCGCGAATCGCCGCCCAGCGCCGTGCCCCCCGGCATCCTGCCGCCGCCCTCCACGTCGACCCACCCGCACAAGCCGCGACCGGCGTCCCAGGACGCCTCATGCCCTGAAGTGCAGCTGGTCAACGTCCCCGGCACCTGGGAGTCCGCCCCGCAGGACGACCCGCTCAACCCGGCGCAGTTCCCGAATGCGTTGCTGCACAAGGTGACAAACGAGATCTCCCAGCAGTTCCCGTCGTCGCGGGTGCAGACGTACACCACGCCCTACACGGCGCAGTTCCACAACCCGTTGAGCGGCGACACGCAGATGTCCTACAACGAAAGCCGGGCGGAAGGCACCCGCGCGACCGTCCAGGCGATGACCGACATGAACAACAAGTGCCCGCTGACCAGTTACGTGCTGATGGGCTTCTCCCAGGGCGCGGTCATCATCGGCGACATCGCCAGCGACATCGGCAACGGCCGCGGACCCGTCGACGACGACCTGGTGCTCGGTGTGACGTTGATCGCCGACGGCCGTCGCCAGGACGGGGTGGGCAACGACATCGGGCCCAACCCGCCGGGCGAGGGCGCCGAGATCACGCTGCACGAGGTGCCGGTGCTGTCCGGGCTCGGCCTGACCATGACGGGTGCGCGGCCGGGCGGCTTCGGCGCGCTGAACGGCAAGACGAACGAGATCTGCGCCCCGGGTGACCTCATCTGCGCGGCGCCGAACGAAGCGTTCAGCGTCGCCAAGCTGCCGGACACGTTGAACACCCTGGCCGGTGGCGCCGGGCAGCCGGTCCACGCGCTGTATGCCACGACGCAGTTCTGGAACCTCGACGGGGCGCCGGCGACCGATTGGACGCTGAATTGGGCCCGCGGGCTGATCGAAAACGCGCCGCATCCCAAACATGGGTGACTCCGCCGGATGACGATGCCGGGTCGGCCCGAGGAAGAGGCACTAGACACAGCCGCGACGTAGGCGAATCCGTGACGGTATCGGCGGTACCTTGTGATTTGGTCTGCCGCGGGGCGGCCCTTAACATTAAGAGAAAATTAAGAGCAATCAGCACTTGGTTGCGGTCCCGATCGGGGCCGAAGCTGGCGGGGACTGGCACGGACCGGCGCTCCCAGCCGGGTGTCGTGCACAGCCGGCTCGTGTATAGAGGACCAGTCGGCGAAGCCGGCAAGGCATTGAGTCGGCCAAGCCGACCGAGATGGTTGTGACAGGAGAAGACGGCATGGCGTACCACAACCCGTTCATCGTGAATGGGAAGATCAGGTTCCCGGACAACACGAACCTGGTTCGTCACGTTGAGAAGTGGGCGAAGGTTCGCGGCGAAAAGCTCGCCTATCGGTTCATCGACTACTCCACCGAGCGCGACGGCGAGTACCGCGACATCTCCTGGTCGGAGTTCAGCGCCCGCAACCGGGCCGTCGGCGCTCGCCTGCAACAGGTCACCCAGCCAGGCGACCGCATCGCCATTCTCTGCCCCCAGAACCTCAACTACCTGGTCGCGTTCTTCGGCGCGCTGTATGCCTGCAGGATCGCCGTGCCGTTGTTCGACCCGAGCGAACCGGGCCACGTCGGCCGTCTGCACGCCGTGCTCGACGACTGCACCCCGTCGACGATCCTGACCACCACCGAGGCCGCCGAGGGAGTCCGCAAGTTCATCCGCGCCCGCTCGGCCAAGGAGCGCCCGCGCGTCATCGCCGTCGACGCCGTGCCGAACGAGGTCGCCGCCACCTGGGAAGAGCCGGTGGCCGACGAGAACACCATCGCCTACTTGCAGTACACCTCCGGCTCCACGCGCACCCCGACCGGCGTGCAGATCACCCACCTGAACCTGCCGACCAACGTGCTGCAGGTGCTCAACGGCCTCGAGGGCAAAGAGGGCGACCGCGGGTTGTCCTGGCTGCCCTTCTTCCACGACATGGGCCTGATCACCGCGCTGCTGTCACCGGTGCTCGGCCAGAGCTTCACCTTCATGACCCCGGCCGCGTTCGTGCGGCGGCCGGGCCGGTGGATCCGGGAGATGGCGCGCAAGCCCGACGACGCCCCGGAGTGCGAGGTCTTCACCGTCGCGCCGAACTTCGCCTTCGAGCACGCCGCGGTGCGCGGCGCGCCCAAGGAAGGTGAGCCGCCCCTGGACCTGAGCAACGTGAAGGGCATCCTCAACGGCAGCGAGCCGGTGTCCCCGGCGTCGATGCGCAAGTTCTACGAGGCGTTCGCGCCGTACGGCCTGCGGAAGACGGCGATCAAGCCGTCCTATGGCCTGGCCGAGGCGACTTTGTTCGTCTCCACGACGCCGATGGACGAGCCGCCCCGGGTCATCCACGTCGACCGCGACGAGATGAACAACCAACGCTTCGTCGAGGTCCCCGCCGACGCGCCGAACGCGGTCCCCCAGGTGTCCGCCGGCATCATCGGTGTCGACGAGTGGGCCGTCATCGTCGATCCGGACACGGCCAGCGAGCTGCCGGACGGTCATGTCGGCGAGATCTGGCTGCACGGCAACAACCTCGGCACCGGGTACTGGGGCAAGGAAGAGGAAACCCAGCACACGTTCCGCAACATCTTGAAGTCCCGCATCAGCGAGTCGCACGCCGAGGGCGCCGCCGACGACGGGCTGTGGGTGCGCACCGGTGACTACGGCACCTACCACGACGGCCACCTCTATATCGTCGGCCGCATCAAGGACCTGGTCATCATCGACGGGCGCAACCACTACCCGCAGGACCTCGAGTACTCGGCGCAGGAAGCCAGCCGCGCGCTGCGCACCGGCTACGTGGCCGCCTTCTCGGTCCCGGCCAACCAGCTGCCCCAGGTCGTGTTCGACAACCCGCACGCCGGCATCAAGCACGACCCCGAGGACACCTCCGAGCAGCTCGTGATCGTCGCCGAGCGCGCCGCCGGCACGCACAAGCTCGACTACCAGCCCATCGCCGACGACATCCGCGCGGCCATCGCCGTGCGGCACGGCGTCACGGTGCGCGACCTGCTGCTGGTGCAGGCGGGAACCATTCCGCGCACCTCGAGCGGCAAGATCGGGCGCCGCGCCTGCCGCGCCGCCTACCTCGACGGAAGCCTGCGCAGCGGCATCGGTTCCCCGACCGCCTTCGCGGGCGCGAACGACTGAACCAGGAATCATGACTGACATAGACGAATCCCAGGAGAATCTGCCCGCCAAAAAGGCCGAGTTGACCGTCCCCGAGATGCGCCAATGGCTGCGCAACTACGTCGCCAAGGCCACCGGGCAGTCGCCCGATTCGATCGACGAGTCGGTGCCGATGGTCGAGCTGGGCCTGTCGTCACGCGACGCGGTGGCGATGGCCGCCGACATCGAGGACATGACCGGTGTCACGCTGTCCGTCGCGGTGGCGTTCCAGCATCCGACCATCGAGTCGCTGGCGACCCGGATCATCGAGGGCGAGCCCGAACCGGACCTGTCGGACGACGACGTCGTCGACTGGTCGCGCAAAGGCCCCGCCGAGCGCGTCGACATCGCCGTCGTGGGCCTGGCGACCCGGCTGCCCGGCGATATGAACAGCCCCGAGGAAACCTGGCAGGCGCTGATCCAGGGCCGCGACGCCATCACCGATTTGCCCGAGGGCCGCTGGGAGGAATTTCTCGACGAGCCGCGGCTGGCCGAGCGGATCGCCAAGGCCCGCACCAAGGGCGGCTACCTGAAGGACATCAAGGGCTTCGACTCCGAGTTCTTCGCGATCGCCAAGACCGAGGCCGACAACATCGACCCGCAGCAGCGGATGGCGCTGGAGCTGACCTGGGAGGCGCTCGAGCACGCGCGCATCCCGGCGTCGAGCCTGCGCGGCGAGGCGGTCGGCGTCTTCGTCGGCGTTTCCAACCATGACTACGGCTTCTTGGCCATCTCCGACCCGACCGCCGCGCACCCGTATGCGATCACCGGTAACTCACCGTCGATCATCGCGAACCGGGTGTCCTACTTCTACGACTTCCGTGGGCCTTCCGTCGCGGTCGACACCGCGTGCTCGAGCTCGCTGGTGGCGATCCACCAGGCGGTGCAGGCGCTGCGCAACGGCGAGGCCGACGTGGCGGTGGCCGGCGGCGTCAACGCGTTGATCACGCCCGCCGTGACGCTCGGTTTCGACGAGATCGGCGCGGTGCTGGCCCCCGACGGCCGGATCAAGTCGTTCTCCTCGGATGCCGACGGCTACACCCGCTCGGAGGGCGCCGGCATGCTGGTGCTCAAGCGGGTCGACGACGCCCGCCGCGACGGTGACCAGATCCTGGCCGTGATCGCCGGCAGCGCGGTCAACCACGACGGCCGATCCAACGGCCTGATCGCGCCCAACCAGGACGCCCAGGCCGACGTGCTGCGCCGGGCCTACAAGGACGCCGGCATCGATCCGCGCAACGTCGACTACATCGAGGCGCACGGCACCGGCACCGTCCTCGGTGACCCGATCGAGGCCGAGGCGCTGGGCCGCGTCGTCGGCAGGGGCCGCCCGGCCGACCGCCCGGCGCTGCTGGGTGCGGTGAAAACCAATGTGGGGCACATGGAGTCGGCCGCCGGCGCGGCCAGCATGGCCAAGGTGGTGCTGGCGCTGCAGCACGACAAGCTGCCGCCGTCGCTCAACTTCGCCGGGCCCAGCCCCTACATCGACTTCGACGCGATGCGCCTGAAAGTGATTGACAAGGCGACCGATTGGCCGCGCTACGGCGGCTACGCCTTGGCCGGGGTGTCCAGCTTCGGCTTCGGTGGGGCCAACGCGCACGTGGTGGTGCGCGAGGTCTTGCCCCGCGACGTGATCGAGAAGGAGCCGGAGCCGCAACCCGAGGCCAAGGCGGACGCCGAGGCGGCCTCGGAAACCGCTCAAGCGCCCACGTTCGAGGCGCACTCGCTGCGGTTCGACGACTTCGGCAACATCATCCCC
This sequence comes from Mycobacterium sp. IEC1808, assembly GCF_002101935.1. NCBI lineage: Bacteria > Bacillati > Actinomycetota > Actinomycetes > Mycobacteriales > Mycobacteriaceae > Mycobacterium > Mycobacterium sp. IEC1808. The sequence goes on from NZ_LQPV01000039.1 coordinate 48,181, forward strand.
GACGCCACCTCCGCGGCCGAGGAGGAAGAGCCCGACCTGCCGGAGGTCACGGAGGAGGCGCTGGAGCTCAAAGCCGCGGCACTGGAAGAGCTTGCGGCGCAAGAGCTTCCGCCACCGGTTATCCCACTCGTCGTGTCGGCGTTCCTGACCTCTCGCAAGAAGGCCGCGGCGGCGGAGCTCGCGGACTGGATGGAAAGCCCCGAGGGCCAGGCGTCGTCGCTGGAATCGATCGGCCGGTCGCTGTCGCGTCGCAACCACGGCCGCTCGCGCGCGGTGGTGCTGGCGCACGACCACGAGGAGGCCATCAAGGGCCTGCGCGCGATCGCCGAGGGCAAGCAGCGGCCGAACGTGTTCAGCGTCGACGGCCCGGTGAGCAACGGACCGGTGTGGGTGCTGGCCGGTTTCGGCGCACAGCACCGCAAAATGGGCAAGAGCCTGTACCTGCGCAACGAGGTCTTCGCCAAGTGGATCGAGAAGGTCGACGCGCTGGTCCAGGACGAGCTGGGCTACTCGGTGCTCGAGCTGATCCTGGACGACTCGCAGGACTACGGCATCGAGACCACCCAGGTGACCATCTTCGCGATCCAGATCGCGCTGGGCGAGCTGCTAAAGCATCACGGCGCCAAGCCCGCCGCCGTGGTCGGCCAGTCGCTGGGCGAGGCGGCGTCGGCGTACTTCGCCGGCGGCCTGTCGCTGCGCGACGCCACCCGGGCCATCTGCTCGCGCTCACACCTGATGGGCGAGGGCGAGGCGATGCTGTTCGGTGAGTACATCCGACTGATGGCGCTGGTGGAGTACTCCGCCGACGAGATCAAGACGGTGTTCTCCGACTACCCCGACCTGGAGGTGTGCGTCTACGCCGCACCCACCCAGACCGTCATCGGCGGACCGCCCGATCAGGTGGACGCGATCATCGCCCGGGCCGAGGCCGAGGGCAAGTTCGCCCGCAAGTTCCAGACCAAGGGTGCCAGCCACACCCAGCAGATGGATCCCCTGCTCGGGGAGCTGGCCGCGGAGCTGCAGGGCATCAAGCCGATGAGCCCGACGTGCGGCATCTACTCGACCGTGCACGAGGGCAGCTACATCAAGCCGGGCAGCGAGCCGATTCACGACGTGGACTACTGGAAGAAGGGGCTGCGTCATTCCGTCTACTTCACCCACGGAATCCGCAACGCCGTCGACAGCGGGCACACCACGTTCGTCGAATTGGCGCCCAACCCCGTTGCGCTGATGCAGGTCGGCCTGACCACGGCGGACGCCGGGCTGCACGATGCCCAGCTGATCCCGACGCTGGCCCGCAAGCAGGACGAGGTCGAGTCGATCATCTCGACGCTGGCCCAGCTCTACGTCTACGGCCACGACCTGGACCCGCGCACGCTGTTCACCCGGGCCTCGGGGCCGCAGGATTACGCGAACATCCCGCCGACCCGGTTCAAGCGCAAGGAGCACTGGCTCGACGTGCAGGTCGCCTCGGGCAGCGGCGCGATCATCATGCCGGGCAACCACGTCGCGCTGCCGGACGGCCGCCACGTGTGGGAGTACGCGCCCAAGGGCCTGACGGATCTGGCGTCGTTGGTGAAAGCCGCTGCGGCCGAAGTCCTTCCGGACGCCAAGTTGACCGCCGCAGAGGAACGCGCCAAGCCGGGGGAGGGGTCCCGGCTGGTGACCACCCTGACCCGGCACCCCGGCGGGGCGTCGGTCCAGGTGCACGCCCGCATCGACGAGTCGTTCACGCTCGTGTACGACGCGCTGGTGACCCGGGGCGGCGCCGAGTCCGTGCTGTCGGTTGCGGTCGGCGCGGGCACGGCGATCGAGGCCACCGAGGCGGCCGCACCGGAGGCTCCATCCGAAGGTCCGGAGCAGGAGGCGCTCACCGACAGCTTGACCAACCGGTACATGCCCGCCGGTTTCACCAAGTGGTCACCGGATTCCGGCGAGACCATCGCCGAGCGGCTCGGCGCCATCGTCGGCGCGGCCATGGGTTACGAGCCCGAGGACCTGCCGTGGGAGGTGCCGCTGATCGAGCTGGGTCTGGACTCGCTGATGGCGGTGCGGATCAAGAACCGAGTCGAATACGACTTCGACCTGCCGCCGATCCAGCTGACCGCGGTGCGCGACGCCAACCTCTACGCGGTTGAGAAGCTGATCGAGTACGCCGTCGAGCACCGCGACGAGGTGCAGCAACTGGCCGAGCACCAGAAGACGCAGACGGCCGAGGAGATCGCCAGGGAGCAGGCCGAATTGCTCAGCGGCGCGACGCCCGCGTCGGTCGTGGCGCCGGCTCCCGACCCGCAGGCGGAGCCGCAGACGCAGGCGCCCCCGGCGCAGGACCTTCCGATCCCGCCGCCGCCGACCAACCCGTCCGGACCCGCGGCCAACGGGACCAACGGCGGCCAGCCGAACCTGGCCGGGGCGGCCGAGGCGCTCAACCAGCAGGCGGTCGCCCAGGCGCTCAACTCCGACGTGCCGCCCCGCGACGCGGCCGAGCGGGTCGCGTTCGCCACGTGGGCGATCGTGACCGGCAAGTCCCCGGGCGGCATCTTCAACCCGCTGCCCAAGCTGGACGCCGACACCGCCGCCAAGATGGCGCAACGGCTTTCGGAGCGCGCCGAGGGCCCGATCACCGCCGAGGACGTGCTGGCGTCGGAGAACATCGAGGCGCTGGCCGAGAAGGTGCGCGAGCACCTGGAGGCCGGGGTGGTCGACGGTTTCGTGCGAACCCTGCGGGCGCGCCCGGAGGGCAGCACGCGGACGCCGGTGTTCGTGTTCCACCCGGCCGGCGGTTCGACGGTGGTCTACGAGCCGCTGCTCAACCGGTTGCCGGCGGACACGCCGATGTATGGTCTCGAGCGGGTCGAGGGCACGATCGAAGAGCGTGCGGCGCAATACGTTCCGAAGCTGATCGAGATGCAGGGCGACGGGCCCTACATCCTGGCCGGCTGGTCTCTGGGCGGCGTACTGGCCTACGCGTGCGCGATCGGGCTGAAGCGACTTGGCAAGGACGTCGAGTGGGTCGGCCTGATCGACGCGGTGCGCGCGGGCGAGGAGGTTCCGCAGACCAAGGAGGAGATCCGCAAGCGCTGGGATCGCTACGCCCGGTTCGCCGAGAAGACGTTCAACGTCACCATTCCGGAGATCCCCTACGAGCATCTCGAGCAGCTCGACGACGAGGGCCAGATCAAGTTCGTGTTGGAGGCGGTCAGTCAGAGCGGGGTGCAGATCCCGGCCGGGATCATCGAGCACCAGCGCACGTCGTACCTGGACAACCGGGCCATCGACACAGCCCAGATTCAGCCGTACGACGGGCACGTCACGCTCTACATGGCCGATCGCTACCATGACGACGCGATCATGTTCGAGCCGCGCTACGCCACCCGCAAGCCGGACGGCGGCTGGGGCGAGTACGTGTCCGACCTCGAGATAGTGCCGATCGGTGGCGAGCACATCCAGGCCATCGACGAGCCGATCATCGCCAAGGTCGGCGCGCACATGACCCAGGCGCTGAACAAGATCGATGCCGAACGGCAGCAGGACAAGTCCGAACAGGTTAGGTAGGCAAGTAGTGACGGAGACCGTGCCAGCTCCAGCGCCCGTTCAGCACACCACTGCGGAGAAGTTGGCCGAGCTGCACGCTCGCCTCGAACTCGCCAAGGAGCCCGGCGGCGAGAAGGCGGCCGCCAAGCGCGACAAGAAGGGCATCCCGAGTGCCCGCGCGCGGGTGCACGCGCTGGTCGATCCCGGCACCTTCTTCGAAGTCGGGGCGCTGGCCAAGACACCGAACGACCCGAACGCGCTCTACGGGGACGGGTGCGTCACCGGCCACGGCATGATCGACGGCCGCCCGGTCGGGGTGTTCTCCCACGACCAGACCGTGTTCCAGGGCACCGTCGGCGAGATGTTCGGCCGCAAGGTGGCCCGGCTGATGGAATGGTGCGCGATGGTCGGGTGCCCGATCATCGGCATCCAGGACTCCGGCGGCGCCCGCATCCAGGACGCGGTGACCTCGTTGGCGTGGTACGCCGAGCTGGGCCGGCGCCACGAGGCTTTGAGCGGGTTGGTGCCGCAGATCTCCCTCATCTTCGGCAAATGCGCTGGGGGAGCGGTGTATTCGCCGATCCAGGACGACCTGCTCGTCTCGGTGCGTGACCAGGGCTACTTCTTCGTGACGGGACCCGACGTGATCCGGGAGGTCACCGGCGAGGACGTCACCCTCGACGAGCTCGGCGGCTCCGACGCGCAGGCCCGCTACGGCAACATCCACCAGGTCGTCGACTCCGAGGCCGAGGCGTTCCAGTACGTGCGCGATTTCCTGTCGTTCCTGCCGTCCAACTGCTTCGACAAGCCGCCGATCGTCAACCCCGGCCTGGAGCCGGAGATCACGCCGACGGATCTGGAGCTCGACTCGATCGTGCCGGACTCCGACAACATGGCCTACGACATGCACGAGATCCTGCTGCGGATCTTCGACGACGGCGACTTCCTCGAGGTCGCCGCCCAGCACGGGCCGGCCATCATCACCGGGTACGCCCGGGTCGACGGGCGCCCGGTCGGCGTGGTCGCCAACCAGCCGATGCACCTGTCCGGGTCCATCGACAACGAGGCCTCCGACAAGGCGGCCCGGTTCATCCGGTTCTGCGACGCGTTCAACATCCCGCTGGTCTTCGTCGTGGACACGCCGGGCTTCCTGCCGGGCGCGGAGGAGGAGAAGCGGGGCATCATCAAGCGCGGCGGCCGGTTCCTGTACTCGGTCGTCGAGGCCGACGTGCCGAAGGTGACGATCACGATCCGCAAGTCCTATGGTGGCGCGTACGCCGTGATGGGCTCCCGGCAGCTGACCGCGGACTTCAACTTCGCCTGGCCGACCGCCCGCATCGCCGTGATCGGCGCCGAGGGCGCCGCGCAGCTGCTGATGAAGCGGTTCCCCGACCCGACCACGCCCGAGGCGCAGCAGATCAAGAAGGACTTCATCGAGGGCTACAACCTCAACATGGCGATCCCGTGGACCGCCGCCGAGCGGGGCTTCATCGACGCGGTCATCGACCCGCACGACACCCGGCTGCTGCTCCGCAAGTCGATGCACCTGCTGCGCGACAAGCAGTTGTGGTTCCGCGTCGCCCGCAAGCACGGCCTGATCCCGGTCTAGGTCTGCTCGCCAGTCGCTAGCGCGAGCTAGTCGATCAGCGACTGCGTGCCGAGGACGATCGCCAGGGCGAGACGCTCGGCGTCTTCGGTGCCGGGTTCAGCGGTGTAGATCATGATGCGAGTGTCGTCTGCCGCGACGATTAGCGTGTCACAGTCCAGTGTGATGCGCCCGACGTCGGGGTGCTCGATGATTTTGCGCCGGCCCAAGTCTTGCTGCGGTGCCGCCGCGCCGGATTCCCAGAGTTCGACGAAGCGCGGGCTGTGCGCGCCGAGGTCGCGAATGAGCTGCTTCAACCGCTGATCGGTGGGATACCGGGCCGCGGTCAACCGCAGGTCGGCAACCAAACCCGCCTCCAATTGGGCCTTCTGCTCCTTGCTGTGAACGACGCGAGTGCCGAGATCGGTGAGGTTGCGCCACAAGCTGTTTCGTTCGTTTCCCCGCCAAGTCGTCGTCGGGCCCATCAGGGCGTCGTACGGCGCGTTGGCGATGAGCAGGGTCCAGGTGGCGTCGTAAACGGCGACGGGGGTATGGGCCAGGCGATCGAGGATGCGTTGCAGGCTCGGCGGGACACGGGACGACACCAGGTCGCGTCCGGGAGCGGCATGCCCGGCCAATCGGAACAGGAGGTCGCGCTCGGCGTCGGACACCCGCAAGGCCCGGGCGAGTGACTCCACCACTTGGGTCGACGGGGAGATGGCCCGGCCTTGTTCGAGCCTGGTCAGGTAGTCCACCGAGATACCGGCCAGCGCCGCGAGCTCTTCTCGGCGCAGCCCCGCCGCGCGTCGTCGGCCGCCGACGGGGACGCCGACGGCCGACGGTGTGACGCGGTCGCGCCAGTTACGCACCGTCCGCCCGAACTCCCAGGAGGCCATCTCCTTACTCTGCGCGACGAGGCCGGCCCGGGAAAGGACTTTTCCTGGCACTGGCAGTCCTACGAAAACCGGACGACTGCATCCCGCTGCCTAACCGGCCGAGACTGAAAACCATGAACTCGAACGCATCCGGCACGGTGCTCATCAGCGGCCCGACAGGAGGACTGGGCAAGGCGGCGACGTTGGCGATCGCGGGTCGGCCCCCGTCCGAACGCCCCGATCTGCTGCTGGTCGGCAGGCCCGGTCGCGCACTGACCGAGGTGGCCGACGCGGCGCGGGCGAGGGGTTCGACCGTGTATGAGATCGGCTGCGACCTCGCCAGGCTGTCCGACGTGCGTGACGCGGGGCGCGCGGTGAAGGACCTGCTGTCAGCCGGTGCAATGCGCCCGCTGCGCGGATTGGTAGCCAACGCCGGGCTGATGGTCGCTGATACCCACCACGCGTCCGCGGACGGATACGAACTGACCTTCGCCGTCAACTACCTCGCGCACGCCCAGCTCATCGGCGACCTCCTCGACTCGTTCGCCGTCCCCGCGCGCATCGTGTTACTCGGGTCAAACACCTACCACCAGAACGTGTTTCGGCGGATGCTGCGCGTTCTTCCGGCGCAATGGCGCGATCCGCTCGAGCTGGCCCGCCCCCTCGCGCCCGACGTGCCGTCGACCTTCGAGCAGTGCGGGATTGCCTACTCGAATTCCAAGCTCGCGCTGTTGTACTACGCCCACGAACTGCAGCGCCGCGTCGACGCCACCAACCCGGGTATATCGGTGAGCGTCTTCGAGCCGGGATTCATGCCGGGCACGGGGATTAGTCGAGCGCATGGCCGCACTATGCAACGGGTGGGACGCGTCATCGAGCGGATCCCCGGCGTGTCGTCGCCCACTCGGTCCGGTCCGGCGCTGGCCTCGGTTCTCCTCGACGAGCATTGGGCGCACCTGCGAGCCGGCGCGTTCGTCGTGAAAAATCAAGAGCGCCAGGTGAAACCGTTCGCGCAGGACACCCAGCGGGAAGCGCGACTGTGGGAGGCGACGACCGACCTGCTCGACTTGGCACGCCGGTAGAACGTCGGCAGGTCAGCGCCGAGCGTGAAATTTGCGACGCAACACGCCGATTGGGCGTCGGGTAACTCACACTGGACGCGAGAACGCCCCGTCCACCAACTCGTCGAAACGCTCCAGCGCCTCATCGGTTTCGTCCTCGATGCCGCGCAGCGGGCCCCGGTCGGCGAGGTAGCGCCGGGCGTACTGCCGGGCGACGAGCGCCTTGCGGTCACCGCCGCGGGTCTCCCGTTCCCACGCGGCCTGCTCGGTGAGCAACGCGCCCGCGTAGACGTCGCCCATGAACTGCGCCAGCGGGAACAGCCGCGCCTCGGCCACCTCCCGGTCGAGCTTGCTCCACGCCGTGATCGCCGCGTCCAGATCCTCAATGCGCCCGGCCACCAGGCGCGTCGTCTCGTCGTCGTCGGAAACCGACACGGCGTCGCGCAGCCGCGCCAGCAGCGTCTCGTGCGCGCGGGACTGCTCGATGCCGCGCCGCACGTCGAGGCACAAAATGTTGTCGGGGCCCTCCCAGATCGTGTTCACCTGCGCGTCGCGCAGCAGCCGGGCCACCGGCCACGTCTCGATATAGCCGTTGCCGCCGTGGATTTCGATCGCGTCGGACGCCGCGGTGATGCCCAGCCGGCACACCTTGAGCTTGGTGACGGGCACCGCGATGCGCTGGCGCATACCGCGGGGCTGGCGATGGTTGGCGGCGCCGGTGCCGTCGAAGACGAGCGCGAGCGCCGCCTCGACGTCCACGATCATCTCGGCGAGCTTGCGCCGCATCAGCGGCTTGTCGATGAGCGCCCCGCCGAACGCGTGCCGCTGGCGGGCGTAACACAGCGATTCCACCAGGGCGCGACGGGCATTGGCGAGACCGAACAGGGCGATGCCGAGGCGCGCGGCGTTGGTCAGCTCCATCATGCGGCCCAGCCCCTTGCCGTCGGATGGCCCCGCGTCCGAGCTGGGTTCGTCGGACAGCAGGAACGCCTCCGCGTCGACGAACTCGACCTCGCCCGAGGCCACCGACCGGGTGCCGAGCTTGTCCTTGAGTCGCCGCACCCGCACCCCGTTGCGCGAACCGTCGCGGCGGTTGCGCAGCACGAGAAAATTCGCGACACCGCGCGAACTGTCCGGGGCGCCTTCCGGTTTGGCCAGCACGACGAACGCCTCGCCCGCGCAATTGGACGCGAACCACTTGAACCCGTTGAGGATCCAGGCGTCACCGGCGCGCGTCGCCGTCGTCTCCAGCGCACCCAGATCGGAGCCGCCGGTGCGTTCGGTCAGCAACTGCGCCGTCTCGCCCGCCCACTCGCCGGAGGCGAACTTGGCCAGCACGTGCTCGCGCACGTCGGCCGGCGCGTAGGCGGCCACCAGCGACTGGACCATGCCGCCGCCGGTGCCGAGGGCGCACCCCATCCCGATGTCGGCCTGGTTGAGCAGGTAGTTGGACGCGAAGAGAGCGAGCCCCGAGCTGACCTTGGCGGCCCGCGCGTCGCTGCGCAGGGCCTGCTGGGCGTCCAGCACCGCGCGCTTGGACTGCGTGAAAGACGCCGGCATGACCACCTGGCTGACGTCGTGTCCCCACCGGTCGTAGCGCTCCAGCCGCGGAGGGTTGCGGTCGGTCTCCTCGGCCCACCGCGCCACCGGGCCGCCCATCAGCTCGCCCATGCCCGCCAAATGGGGCTCCACCACGGCCAATTCGTCGGGTTGTAGGTAGTAGGCCATCGTGAACTGCAGGGTCGGATCGGTGCGATACCAGTTCAGGCCCACCGCACCTCGGTAGTTTTCGGTCCGGTAGCGCCGCGACTTTTCCACGGTGGAGAATGGCAGCCGGTCCACGCCCTCTGACCCGTACTGCGGGTCGTATTCGCTCATGCCGCGACGGTATTACCCCGGCGCCGGTCCCGCCACGAAAATCAGGCGGAAATTGCCGATCCGGATCTCGTCACCGTTGGTCAGCACCGCCGTGTCGACGGGCTTGCGGTTGAGGTAGGTCTTGTTCAGGCTGCCCAGGTCGACGACGTGGAATTTGCCGTGCTCCCTTCGGAATTCGGCGTGCCGGCGGCTGACGGTGATGTCGTCGAGGAAGATGTCGCTGGCGGGATGCCGGCCGGCGGACATCACCGGCCGATCCAGCTGGTACTGCGAGCCGGCGTTGGGACCCCGCTTCACGATGAGCATGCCGACGCCGCTCTGCAGCGTTTGCATGTCCTCCACCACCGCCTCGGCGACCGCGTCAAAATCGTCGGTGCGCAGCGGCGAGGCGAGGTGCCCCGTCGTTTCGTCGGGCGCGGGCTCGGTCACGCGGCGCGCCGAAGATCGGGGTTCGTCGTGGCCCCCTGGAGCTTTGACTTGTCGGCGACCGGGGTCCAGCCGGCGTAGGTCAGATACAGTCCGACCAGTGCTAAGGCCACGCAGGCCGCCACCCACCAGCCTTGCTCGCCGATCATCCGGTTGGCCGCCGCCACGAAAGCCTGGGGAAAGGCGAACAGGAGCAGCCCGCGCAGGGTGATCAGCCATCCCAGCAGGGAGACGGTGATCGCCGCGGCGCCGTGCCAGTAGGGATGCGCGGCGACGACGAAGAGACCGAACAGCAGGATGAACGCGCCGGTCACCCACGTCCACAGCGAATTCGCCTCGAACTGCGACAGCAGGGTCTGCATGTCGGAGGCCCGGGCGACGGCCGTGGCGTCGACGATGACCAGGAACGGACCCAACGCGCGGGCGAACAGCCGCGTCCGAGCCTGCGTTGAAGCATCCATGATCGTGCCTCCGTTCCAGACTCCTGTATCGGACCATCCGGCCGAACGCCGAGATAGGGACCGAAGTCCCGTCCGTCCGGGGCGTTCGTCCCCGCTGCCCCTTCCCCGAAAGCCGGGCGCGGCGCATGATCGGCTCAGAAGCTGACGATCGAGGGGAGTCGATGATGAAAGCCCACGTAGGTGATTGGCTCGTGATGAAGGGCACGACGACTGAGTTGGCAGATCAGTGGGGCGAGATCACGGAGGTGCGCGGGCCCGACGGCGCGCCGCCGTACGTGGTGCGTTGGAAGGCCAATGGCCACGTGGCCACCGTGTTCCCCGGCTCCGACGCGCTGGTCGTCGGCGCGGCCGACCTGAGCCCGGCCGAAAAGGCTTATACCGGCACGAGGAATTCGGACGTATAGAACTCGGCCGGGTTTTGGGAGTTCGGGTTTGCCCGCTCGACAATCACCCACACGCCCGCCGTGCCCGGCCGAATGCTGTCCGCAACCGTCACGGTCGCGTTGCCGGCCGCATCGGTGTCCATTCCGCTAAAGGCGGTGCCCGGGTCGCCGGGACCACAGGTCGCCGACGACGGGCGGGGCTCCCCAATCAGGCCGACGTCGAAATGGGTGCCCGGCTCGTTGGGAATTGTCACGTGCACCTGAGCGACGGCCCTCGACCCCGAGGTGCTTATGACGGCCGAACCGTCACCAAGTATCGCCCGCGGCACCGTCGGCGCCGTGGTCACCAGGCTGAAATCGCAACGCCGCTCGGAGCTGTCCAGCGCGACCCGGGTGCCGCTTTCGGCAGTCGCGGCGGCGATTTCGAATGTCGCCGCCGGGAAGATCGCCACGGTCATAGCCGCGGCACAAGTCCCTAAGCGTGTCAGCGTGTGCATCGGGTCACCTTTTTAACGGTTGTGTTAGTTACCTCACAGGGGAAGTGGTTATTGACCAGCGGCGCGCGAAATTAAACATTTGCTGCGGAATTACTCCAACGTAAATTCTGCGCGGGCTATTTGACTAATGGCGAATTAATGGCGGGCGAGCGTAAAACCGTTTAATTACGGCTTGATTCGGATCGGTCCCGGCGACCACAACCCGCTGCGGGTCGCGGTGCCCAGGTCCAGTTGCGCGGGATGCGCGTCGGCGATGGTGTCGAACTTGCGCAGCGAGCCCCAGTCGCGGCCCCAGTCCCGGGACAGGTAGGTGGACATCACGTGGGCCCGCAGCAGCAGGTCCGTGATGCCCAGCAGGCCGCCGTTCACCCCGTCCTCCCAGGTGTCGGTGTCCTGCTTCTTGGCGTTGTAGTCCGGCGTGATGCGGAACTTCGGGATCTCAGTGACTCCGTAAGCGTGCAGCATCGGATGCTGGCACGGGAACGCCAGGCCCACCGCCCAGTCCATCAGCACCGGCTGCGACGAGCCGACATACTCCTGCAGGGACCGCAGTTCCGGCACCCGCGGCGGGGTGACCGCGATCCAGTCGTCCGGCGTCAGCGAGAGGTCCTCGGCGACCACACGCACCGCGACCGCGTCGGCGGCCATCTTGTCCCGGGCGAAGCGCAGGTTGCGCCACGCCTTAGGCTGCTCGCCGTTCAGGTCGTAGGGCACCAGCCGCCCGGACGGCACGATCTCACCGCCGGGCCCGGGCCGGCCGTATTCGAGCACCACGGTCTGCCCGCTGGTGTGCCCGTGCAACACGCTGTTGCCGGCGATGGTCCCGGCGGCGGTCACCACCAGCAGGGGATGCCCGTCGTCGGGCTTGGGCAGCTGATACCACGCCGAGGTCAGCCTGCTCTGCTGCTGGGCGCCGGTGGTGTAACTGCCGGCCAGCGGAACCTGGTCGGGGTTGAGGCCGTACGGCAGGGGAACCAGGGACCCGTTGATTCCCGGCGCCTTCAGCTTGGTCGGCGCGCGCCAGTCGTAGGCATACCAGTCGTAATCGGTGCCGGGCTGCGGCACCGCCGTCTCCTGAACCGCCTCGGCCACGGTGTGATCGGGCACGCCGTTGGGGGTGAACCCCGTTGGGTTGACGCCGCCGAGCGGGCCGAGCGGACCGTAATCGCCCGGAAGCGGCGCCATGAAGCCGGCGTTGCTGTCCGGCTCGACGAGCACGTCGTCGGCCAGCGCGCAGCCGCCGGCGAATTCACGCAAGTTGTCCCAGCCGTTGGAGTAGGTGGGGTACTGACGCACGATCCCGGCAACCATCGAGGCGATGAACACCACCACCATGAACCCGGCCGCGATCGGCACCGGCGCGGCCGTCACCGCCCGCGCCAGACGACCCTCGCCGTGTTCGCGCGACGCAAAATGCAGCCAGAAAGCCCAGATCGCCGTGATTGCGAACAGGACGAAAAAGACCGTGCTGACGCTGATTCCGGCGAACCTCGGCATGACGTTGTTGAACGGGACGCCGTAACTGGAGACGTACCACCAGCCGTTGGTGGTGGCGAAGCACAGCGCCAGCAGGAACAGCACGGCGGCAGTGAACGCCATCCGGTTGCGCGACCAGCGCAGCACCTTCGGCGAAACCAGCACCGTCGTCAGCGCAGCCACCGCGGCGCCCACCGCGGCGAACAGCCCGAAGTGGTGCACCCACTTGGTGGGCGTGAACATCAGGAAGAACATGGTGGCGAAGATGACGCCCATCAGCCGCCACGCCGGGCCGCGGGCCACCCCCGGGATTCGCTTGCGCCGCAACATGATGAACACGGCGGTGAACAGGCACAGCGCGCTGATCAGGAAGCCGAACCGGCGCGACAGCGAGCCGTCGACGGTCGGCAGGATGAGGTAGTAGTAGCGCAGGTTCTCGGTGTACCAGGCCTGGCTGGGCCCGATCGCCGTGCGAATCCTGGTGGCCTCCAACACCGTTGACAGCGTCTGGTCGGCGAACACCACGGTGAGGATGACTGTGCCGGCCGCCAGCATCGGGGCCACCAGCGGCCAGGTGCCGACCAGGCGGTGCCTGCGCACCAGAATCCGCAGGATCGGCCGGCCGCCGGCGACCAGGGCGGCCACCGCGATCAGGCCGGTGGGCTGCACGCCGAGCGTGAAGGCCGCGGTGATGACCGCCAACGCCGCCGGCGTCAGCCGCGAGGCGCACATCGAGCGCTCGATCAGCACGTAGGTGATCAGCGAACCCAGCGCGATGATCGGCTCGGGACGCAGCCCGTTGTTGAACGGCATCCACCCGGTCAGCAGGACCATGCCGGCCGCCCAGTTGGCGGCGGTGCTCGACGTCACCGCCGGCCCCAGCCGCGGCAGCACCTCACGCGACAGCAGCAGCCAGCACACCAATCCCGCGACCAGGTCGGGCAGCCGCATCCACAGGCTGCCGTCGCTTACGTGGGTCATCAGCGCCAGCAGGTTGTAGTACCAGCCGAACGGGTCCTCCGGGCTGCCGAACCAGCGGAAGTAGTTGGACATGTAGCCGGCGTGGTCGGCGACCCGGGCCATGCCGAGGATGTAGCCGTCGTCGGAGGAATTGGCGCCGATCAGATGCCACAGCAGGAAGACGAAGATCACCGTGGCGTCGACGAGGGTGAACTTGCGCCAGCGCGTCGGGATCAACCGATGCATGCGCCGGCCGTCGAGCTGGTCGAGGCGCCACAGCGCGATCAGCGCCACGATCGTGGACACGATCGCCAGCACCATCGCGGTCAGCTTCAAAGTCGTTGGCGTGGTGGAGAACCGGGTGTCGATGGTCGCCGAGAACCGCAGGCCCGGCGGCGCCGGACCGGTCAGGTCCGTGAACACGCCCACGATCTGCGGGCGCAGGTTGGGATCGGGGAACCCACCGCGCACCGGCTTGCCCGCCGGATCGGTCAACCCGACGAAGGTGGCGAACGTGCCGGCGAGCGTCGACGTGATCTCAATGCGCTGGCACTGCGGCGACGCAGCCTGATCACGGGGCACGCTGGCAATGACCACATTGCGGTCGGTCACGTCGACGCGCTGGCTGCTGACGACCACGAACAGCGCGTTGAGCGCGGCATCCTTACCCTTCTTGGGCGCGGTGCTCAGCACCACCCCACCCTCGGGCGGCAAGCTACGCACCACCGAGCACGGCACGGTCACCGACACGTCGACCGGCGTCAGCGAAATCAGCGGCGCCGTAACGTTGTTCAACTGGCCGTTTTGCGGCCAGTTCAGCATCGCGGTGGTCTGCACGACGGGCAGCAGCGGCGTGGCGACCGAGAGCACGAAACCGATCAGGCCCGCGATCGTCGCGACCCAGCGCGTCACCCGCACGTCCCGAACGGCGTCCGACGCCGGGGTGGCCACCGGGCGTTCGTGGTCGGTCACGCTCATGGCAGCGCCCTGACGGGTCCCGGGCGGCTCCAGCCGCCAACGGTGGTCACGCCCTGGTCAACGACGGCTACCGGCGCCTGATCGGCCGGCACCAGCGCGTGATACTGCTCGACCGATCCCCAGTCGCGATACCAGTCGCCGCGCAGGTAGGTCGAGATCGTCGAGGTGCGCAGCATCGCCTGGGTGATCAAGAACGGACCGCCCGTCTCGCTGGCCTCCCAGCCGTTGGACGACGACGCCGTCTGTTTGTGATCGGGCAGGATGCGGTACTGCGGAAGTTCGGCCACGCCAAGGTGTTCGGAGAACGGCCGCTGGCAGGGGAAGTTGGCGGCGGTCGCGATGTCCATCAGGAGCGGGGCCTGCGACCCGATCAGCTGCTGCAGCGTCTGCAGCACCGGCACGCGCGGGGGCGTGAACGAGAACCACTGCTCGGAACTCAGATTGGGGTCGTAGGCGACGATGCGTGCCACGTTAGCCTCCGGCGGCGCCCAGGCCAGCGGGAACCTCAGGTTGCGCCACGCCGGCTCCGGACCGATGTCGATCGGCTGCACCTCACCGAGCGGCTGGGTGCTGCCGTCGGGGCGACTAACCCCCCATTGCAGTTTGAGCGACTGCCCGTAGGTGAAGGTGCCGTCCTCCTTGTAGGACCAGATGGCGCCGGCGGCCGAGACCACCACCAGCGGCCGGTCGCCCGTTCGCGGCGGCAGTTGGTACCAGGACGACGTGGCGGTGGCGGCCAGCGAGTTCTCGCCGTAGCTGCCCATCACCGGGGTGCGGGCCGGATCCAGGCCGAACGGCAGCGCCGCGTGTGACCCGTTGATTCCGGCCGGGCCCTTCCCGCCGGCGGTGCCGGCGGAGTCACTCATGGCGGCGTTGGGCTTATTCGGCGAGGCGTCGGAATTCACCACCCCCGGCTTGGTGACCACGGGGTTCGACCTCAGGTCCTCGCCCACCCCCTCGGGTTTGAAGCCGACCGGGTTCAGGCCGCCGAGCGGTCCGTCGGGCCCGAACGTCTGCCCCGGAACCGGTTGCAGCAAACCGGCATTGGGATCGGGCTCGGTCAACACGTCGTCGGCCATGGCGCAGCTGGTTTTCGACAGGCCCGAGGTGATCGCGGCGAGGTTGGCCTTGCCGGTGGTGTAGAGCGGGTAGCGGACCACTGCCCCCTTGGCCAGCGAGCCGACCTCGCCCAGCACCATGATTGTGGCCACCACCAGCAGCGGCGTGGAGGCCAGCACGCGGTTGCGCCGGCTGTCCTTGACCTCGGTGTGCCCGGCGTAGTCCATCCGGAAGTGCTGCCAGGCGCCCAGCAGCCCGGTCAGGATCGACAGCGTCAGGAACATCGACGTCACCGGGTGGCTGGCGATGACGGGCTGGATGTCCCACCACGGCACCCCGTAGTTGCCGACGTAGAACCAGCCGTTGACCCCGGATGTCGCGACCGCCAGCACGAACAGCAGCGCCGTCACGTACAGCGTCAGGTTGCGGCGGTTGTGCAGCCCGATGCGGGCGAACGCGAACGCGGTGAGCGCACCGAGCGGGGCGGCCAGCCCGGCGAACGCGCCGAACTGCACGGCCCACTTCGTCGGGGTGAACGTCAGCAGCAGCAGGCCGACCGCGGTGGTGCCGATCAACCGCCATGCCGGTCCGCTGGCCACACCCTGGACCCGCCCGCGGCGCAGCAGCACCACCAGCATGACGAACAGGCAAAGCAGCAGCACCAGCACGGCGAAGCGCCGCGCCATCGACCCGTCGGGGTTGGACTCCACCGTGAGGAAGTAGTAGCGCAGCCAGTCTTGGTACCAGGCGATCGTCGGGCCGACCTTGTACTTGATGCGGGCCGACTCGGCGACCGTGGCCAGCGTCTGGCTGCGGAACACCACGACGGTGATCAGCGACAGCGACGCCGCCAACACCATCAGCGGGGCCAGCAGCCCGTCGGTCGCCCGGCGGCGCCGGATGGTCTGGGCGATGGCCCGGGCCCCGGTCAGCAGCGCGGCGACGGCGATCAGGCCCTGCGGAGCCAGCGTCGCGGTCAGCATCGCGACGATGATCGCGACCGCCGCCGGAGCCAGCCGGCCCAGCGCGATGGCGCGTTCCACCAGCACCCAAGTCACGATCACGCCCAGCGCGATGATCGGCTCCGGTCGCAGGCCGTTGTTGAACGGCAGCCAGGCGGCCAGGAAGACCGCACCGGCGGTCAATACCGCCACCCGGTTGCCCGCCAGGCCGCCGCGGCCTGGCCCCAGCCGCCGCAGCACCCAGTGTCCGATGATCAGCCAGCAGGCGATTCCGGCGAGGGTGGCCGGGAGCCGCATCCACACACCGGCCGTGCTGACCGCGGCCAGCTTGGCCAGCACCGCGAGATACCAGTCGAACGGCGCGTCCGTCGTCCCGAAGTACCGGTAGTAGTCGACGACGTACCCGGCCTGCGGGGCGACCCGCGCGATGGTCAGGTTGTAGCCGTCGTCCGACGACGTCGCGCCGATGACGTGCCAGACCAGCAGCGTTCCGATCACGCCGACGTCGGCGAGCCAGGTCGCGGCCCCGACGCGGGCCCAATGGAACCGCGGGCGATACCGGGATTGCCGGCCGCGCCGATCCAGCACCGCCATCGCGGCGATGGCGGTCAGGACCGCCAGGGTCCCCACGGCCATCACCAGGGTCTTGAGCGTCGTGGGCGCGGTGATGAACCGGGTGTCGACGTCGACGCGGGCCGACAGTCCCGGCTGCGGCTGCACCTTCAGGTCGGTGAAGATGCCGCCGACCTGAGGCTTCTTCTCCGAGGGCAGCGTCCCCGTCGCGCCGGGGATCCCGATGAAGTCGGCTCCGACCGCGCCCGCGTCGGCCCACATGTGCAGGACGCTGCAGGCGCCGGCGGCGACGGCCGCGCGCTTGGCCACCGCGGCCACGGTGTCGCGGAACGCGACGACGACGATGTCCTTGCCGGCACGCACGAAAAGCCCGTTCTTGCCGGTGTCCACGCCACCGACCGGCAGCGTCGACACGACCAGTCCGCCGCTGGGCGGCAGCGTGGCGATCGCCGCACACGGGATCGAGATGTCCAGCGCCCGCGGCGCCCCCGACACCAGCGGGGCGGTGATCTGCGTGACGTGCCCGTCGGCAACGCCCTGAGGCCACAGCACCGTCGCCGTCGTCTGCCTCACCGGAAGCAACGGGACGACGAGGCACAGCAGCAGACCCGCGAGACCCGCGACCACGGCGATCAGCCGCGGGACGCGCAGCGATCGCTCATTCCGGTCGGGGGGCACGAGGCTCGATCGTAAGGGACGCCGCTTAGTGCGATTCGGACGCAGGGCCGCCTTGACGGCGCGCTAATTTGCCGCGCCCGGGCTGCGAAATAGACTCTCGTTTCAAGAACGGCCCCGATAACCCAGGAGGCTGGCAGCGCGATGACGAACACAGGTCTCGGGTTTGGCGTCTTGGGACCGTTGCTGATGACCAGCCACGGGGTGCGGGTGCCGGTGGGGGCGCCCAAGCAACGGGCGGTCCTCGCCATGCTTCTGATCAACCGCAACCGGCCGGTTTCCGTCGATTCCTTGATCAACGCGGTGTGGGACGAGGATCCGGTGCCGGCCGCGCGCACCAGCATCCAGGCCCACATCTCGAACCTGCGCCGGTTGCTGCGCGACGCCGGGGCCGACCCGTACCAGGTGCTGGCGAGCGCCCCGCCGGGATACCAGCTCAGCGTCGCCGACGCCGACTGCGACCTAGGGCGCTTCATGGCCGCGAAGCTCGCGGGAAGTCAGGCCGCCGCGGCGGGACGCTTCGAGGACGCCAGCCGGCAGTTCTCGCTGGCGCTGGGCGAATGGCGCGGGCCGGTGCTCGACGACCTGCGCGACTACGCCTTCGTCGACGCCTTCGCCACCGCCCTGATGGAAGAAAACGTGGCCACCCACACCGCCCGCGCGGAGGCCGAGATCGCCTGCGGACGCGCCGGCGAGGTCATCGGAGAGCTGGAGGCGCTCACCGCCGAGCATCCCTACCGCGAACCGCTGTGGGCGCAGCTGATCACCGCCTACTACGTCACCGAGCGCCAGTCCGACGCGCTCGGCGCCTACCGTCGGCTGAAGACGGCCCTGGCCGAGGGGCTCGGCATCGACCCCGGCCGCACCGTGAGCGCGCTGCACGAGCGGATCCTGCGGCAGGAGCCGTTGGGGTTGCGGCGGGCCGACCTGACCACCCACAAGCGCGGCGCCTACAAGCAGGAGTCGACGACCGCGGGGATCCAACTGGCCGAATCCGCCCTCGCCCGGCTGATCGACCAGACCGGGCGGGCTCACCCGCTGACCGGCGCGACCACCAGGATCGGACGGTTCACCGACAACGACATCGTCCTCGACGACACCGACGTCAGCCGCCACCACGCCGTCATCACCGACGTCGGAACGGGTTTCATGATGACCGACCTGCGGTCCACCAACGGGGTGGAGGTGGGAGGCCAGCGCATCCGCGGCAGCGCCCCCCTGGCCAACGGCGACCGCATCCGCATCGGCGGCCACGAGTTCACCTTCGAAGTCGGCCCGGGCTGACGGTCGGCTACCGGCGCAGCCGGTGGGCCAGCGTGTCCCGGCCGGGACCCTCGAGGTCGGCGAGCGCCGCGGGGCGCCCGGTCATCGCCATGAGCAGCGCCTCCCCGGGTCCGCTGACCTCGGGGCCGTTGCCGTGTGCCCAGTCGACGTCGGTGGCGCGCAGACGCAGCCCGCGGATCCGGCGCCCCGCCCCGAGCCGCGGGTTACCGGGCACCAGCCCGAGTACGCGCTGCAGCCGATCGGCGGGGACGGTGCGGGGCCGGCCGAGCGAGCGGCGGATGTCCTGGTGGTGGACCGTGCCGTCGACGAGCGCGATCATTCCGCCGAAACCCGCTGTCAGGCCGCGGGGTTCGAGGTGGCCGCGGAGGAATTCGAGCAGCTGCTCGGGGCTCAGCCCGGAGAACTCGTCGACGCCGACCTGGTTGGCCCGCACGACCCAGCCCTTGGCGAACCGCTTCAGCAGCCCGGCGGCACCCAGCTCCTCGTAGCTGATCACATGCGCGACAACGTCTTTCACGGTCCATTTCGTGCACAGGCTGGGCGCCTCCCAGTCCTGAGGTGCGAGGGTGGACAGGAAGTCGGCGAGGTCGGCGCGCTCCGCGTGCGCCATGGTCATCAGGGTGGTCGTCATCGATGCGCCTCGACGCTGAGCAGGCGGCCGTAGCGGTCCAGGTACAGCGGCCAGCCGGCGTCGCCGTCGACGCCGTCGGCGACGGACTCCCACCCCGGGCCGTGCCGATCGAGGTGGCGGTGTTCGAGCTCGACGCGCGTGCGGTCGTCGGACTCGGCGGTGAATCGGACCTCGACCTCGCTGGTCTCGGCCGGATCGGACTCCACCTGCCAGGTCGGGCCGATGTCCCAACTGAACGTCACCCGATGCGGCGGCTCGTAGGCCAGGATGCGCGCCCATCGGCAGACGCTGCCGTCGACGCCGCGGTCGAAAATGTGCCCACCCACGCGGGGCTCGAACACGGTCTCGGCGATTGGGACGGCGAGCAGGTTGTGCTCGCGGGGCTTGAAGTCGCCGAACCGTTCGGTGAAGACGGCGAACGCGCGCTCGATCGGCGCGTTGACGACTACCTGGTGGGCGACGTTCGGCGTTCGGGTCATGACAATTCCCCCTCGCTTTCATCGATTGTTTTCGCGTAGGCGGCGAGCGCCTGGGACCAGAACCGGTCGAGCTCGGCGCGCAGCGCCTCGAGACCGGTCGGGTCGAGCTGGTAGACGCGACGCGTCCCCGCGGCGCGGTCGCGAACCAGGCCCGCGGACTTCAGCACCTTCAGGTGCTGCGACACGGCGGGCCTGCTGACGGGCAGGTCGCGGGCCAATTCGCCGACCGCCGCCGGGCCGTGGGCAAGGCGTTCCACGATGGAGCGCCGTGTTCCGTCGGCCAGCGCCAGCCAGGCGTCACCGTCGCGGACGGCTCGGTAAGTGGCCACGAACCGTAAGTCTAGGCTTACCGATGGGCGGCTTCAAGGGTCTGCGCCCTGGCGCTAGGTCTTTCGCAAGGGCGCCGGGTTCCACAGGCCGCTGCGCGTGGCGATCCCCAGCTGCAACTGGGCGGGCTGCGCGTCGGGGTAGTACGGCGTCAACCGTTGCAGGGAGCCCCAGTCGCGCGACCAGTCATCCTTCAGATACGTCGCCATCGTGGTCGCCTTCACCAGCAACTCGGTGACGCCCAACGGACCGCCGCCGTTGTTGTCCATCACCGGTGAGTTGGCCTCGGCGCCGAAGCGGTCCGGCAGGATGCGCCACTTCGGCGTCTCGTCGACGCCGTTTTGGTGGCCGAACGGGCGCTGACACGGAAACGCCAGTCCGACAAGCCAATCCAGGAACACCGGGTCCTTGGACCCCACGACGTCCTGCAGCGTGCGCAGTTGCGGAATCCGCGGGGGCGTCAGCGCGATCCAGTGCTGCGGCGCCAGGTCTTCGTCGTCGGCGACCAGGCGGATCTGGGTGGCGGCGCTGGGGATGGCCGACAGCGGCAGCCGCAGGTTGCGCCAGGCCGGGGAGGCGCCGACGTCCGACAGCTGGAACGACCCGCCCGGGTGCCCGGCGGCCGCTTCGTCGTCGGTGGCCCACTGCACCTGAACCTCGCGCGGGTCGAAGCGGCCCGCCGCACTGACCACCAGCAGCGGGCGCGCCTGCTCGCGGGCGGGGAGCCGGTACCAGCCCGAGCGCAGGTGCGCCGGAACCTGGATGCCCGCGCGCCAACTGCCGAGCACCGGGGTGCGGGTCGGGTCGAGGCTATAGGGCAGCTGGGCGACCGAACCGTTGATCCCGGGTGCCGGGTTGGTGCCGCCCTCGGTGCCGGGCTCGGCGCCGGTGGTCGACCTGTCCTCGTTGATGAAGCTGCGGTCACCGGGACGTTCCATCACCGGGTCGGCGCGCACGTCGGCGGGAATGCCGTTGGGGGTAAAGGCCTCCGAGAGGCCCGCGCCCAGCGCGTCGGCGGCCGGCCCGGTAACCGGCGTCAGCATGCCGGCGTTGGGGTCCGGCTCAACGAGCACATCCTCGGCCAGCCCGCAGGACTTTCCGGTCAGCGCCTCGAGGTTGGAGCGACCGACCGACCACGCCGGGTACTGGTCGGTCATCGCCAGCGTCAGAGATGCGACCTCGAACACCACCAGGATCCACGCCGCAATTGCCAAGGGGGACTGGACGATTCCGGCCACCCGTGCGCCGTAGCGGGTCCTGGGTGGCCCGTTATCCGGGTTGACGAAGTGGAACCACGAGGCCAGCAGCAGCACCAACAGCGTCAGCCCGAGTAGGGCCGTGGCGAAGGCGTAGTGCCACGCGGGGAACGAATTCGACCACGGCACACCGAAGTTCGACACGTACCACCAGCCGTTGACGCTGGCGAACGACAGCGCCAGCAGGAACACCACGACGGCGGCGTATACGGTGCGGTTGCGCCGGGACCGCATGGCGACGGAGGTCACGGCGACCGCGGCCAGCGCGCCCAGCGGCCCGGCCAGCCCGGCGAACACCCCGAAGTGGTGGGTCCATTTGGTGGGGGTGAACATCATCGCGACGAACGAGATGATGGTGATCCCGACGATCCGGCGGCTCGGCCCGGCGGCCGTGCCGGGAATCCGGCCCTTGCGCAACGACATTGCGACCGTGATCGCCAGCGCCAACACCAGAGCCAGTACGGCGAATCGGCGGGCGACCGACCCGTCGGGGCTGGCCATGAACAGCCGCTCGTAGCGGAGGTGTTCGTCGAACCAGCTCAGGCTGGGTCCGAGCGCGCGCTTGAGCGCGGTCGCCTGCATTTCGCCGGCCAGGGTCTGGTCACGGAAAATCAGGATCACGGTGACGGTGGCCGCGGCCAGCAGGGGCGCCACCAGCGGCAGCACCCCGAACTGTCTGGATCGCCGGTGGATGATGGTGCGCAGCGGACCGATCGCGACCAGCAGCGCACCGATCGAGGCGATGCCGGTCGGACCGGAGAACAAGGTCAGCGCGCCGATGATGCACGCGATCGCCACCGGCAGCAACCGGTTGGTTGCCACCGCCCGCTCCACCGAGCACCAGGTGAGCAGGATGCCCAGGGCGATGATCGGTTCGGGGCGAAGCCCGTTGTCCAACGGCAACCAGGTCGCCAGGAACAGCCCCGCGGCCGTCCACGCCGCAGCCCGGTTGGTCTTCACGGCGTGGCCCAGGCGGGGCATGACCTCGCGGCTGATCACCCACCAGCACGTCAGCGCCATGGCCAGGGTGGGCAGCCGCATCCAGATGCTGGTGGTGCTGACATGGGCCCACACCGCCAGCAGGTCGTAGTACCAGCCGAACGGGGCCTCGGGCGTGCCCAACCAGCGGTAGTAGTTG
Source organism: Mycobacterium sp. IEC1808 (assembly GCF_002101935.1). Classification (NCBI taxonomy): domain Bacteria; kingdom Bacillati; phylum Actinomycetota; class Actinomycetes; order Mycobacteriales; family Mycobacteriaceae; genus Mycobacterium; species Mycobacterium sp. IEC1808. Next base: position 70,679 of record NZ_LQPV01000039.1, read on the forward strand.
GCCATGTAGCCGGCGTGCTCGGACACCCGCGCCATGGTCAGGATGTAGCCGTCGTCGGAGGTGTTGGCGCCGACGAAATGCCACCACGTCAGCACCGCGATGACCAGCGCGTCCAGGCCGCCGATCGACCACCATCGGGCCGGCAGGAAGCGCCGGTGCCGGGTGCCGTCAGCGGTGTCCAAGACATGCAGCGCCACCAGGGCGGCGGCGGTCAGTACCACCCCGAGGATCATCGCCGCCATCTTCAGCTGGGTGGGGCTGCTGCTGTAGCGGGTGTCGACCGTGGCCGAGAAGCTCAGGCCCGACGGCGCCGGCCCGGCGAGATCGGTGAACACGCCCACGATCTGCGGCCGGAAGTCGTAACCGCTTTTCTCACCGCGCAGCGGCGCGCCGGGATGCTCGGCGTTGGGTCCTTGGGTCAGGCCGACGAACTCGGCGGTGACGCGGTCGGCGTGTGCGGTGAACGTCAGCCGCTGGCAGGCCGGGCTGAGCACCTGGCTCAACGGGGCCGTGACCACCGCGACGTTGCGCACCACCAGCACCAGATAGTCGTTGGCGCGCTGGATCAGCAGCCCGCGGTCGACGGCCTTGGGCGCCTGTTTGGGCACGGTCGACAGCAGCACCGTCTTGCCGGCGTTTTGCGGGCCGGCCAGCCCGGCGGCGGCCTGACACGGCACGCTGACGTTCAAATCGGTTGCCACGTAACCGATCAGCGGCGCGTCGACGCTCTCGAACGTACCGTTCTGTGGCCAGTTCAGTTGGGCGGTGGTCTGGTTGACCGGCAGCACCGGGGTGGCGATCGCCAGCAGGGCGCCCAGCAGACCGGCGACTGTCGCAACGAGCCGGGCGATCCGGTGGTTACCTCCCGCGTCGTCCACGGGGCTTGATGGTAGTTGTGCGGCCAAGTCAGCCGTGGTTTCGGTGGCCATCAGCTGTTGCCCGCCGGCTTGCGGACGGCCAGCACGAACGGCCCGACGGTGTCGACGGCGAAACGGGGATCGGCGAACAGGGCCGCCGGCAACTCCACGGTGTAGCGGCGCACGTTGGGCTGGTTCGGGTACACGTCCTGGGCCAACCGCAACGTGTAGTTGCTGTTCGCGCCGCGGCGCATGAGGAACACGGTCGGCGGCGGCCACGGCGACGTGTCCAGCGCGTGGATGAACTCGTCGGGCGTCTTGAGCTTGGACCACTTCTCGATCTGCGCGGCCCGCAGGTCGAACTGCGCCAGCGGGTTGGCGTAATGCGACGTCAGCCCCTGGAACCCCCAGTAGGGGTAATAGGACAGGAAGCTGTAGTCGGCGGTCATGACCACGGTCTGGTCGCGCGGCTTGCCGGTGACCTTGAGGATGGCCGCGTCGATCGCCGGGTAGAACTTCTCGGAACTCGGTGGCCGGCGGTCGCCGCGCTGGCCGTAGCCGTCGGTGTCCGTGTAGGCGATGGTCAGGTCCGGCCGCAGCACGTCGGGGATGTCCTGGCTGAAAGCGATCGCGGCGGCCAGGCCGAGGGCGCCCGCGACCGGGGCGATCGCGCGGCTGCGTGGGGCGAGAGCCGCGACGGTCTCCACGAAGCCGAACGCCCCGGCCGCGACCAGCAGCACGCTCAGCGTGGGCTGCAGCCGGAACGACAGCAGCGTGGTGCGCGCCAGCGTGGTCAGCATCGACAGCAGCGACCACAGGTAGACGGCCAGCACGCCGATGGCCAGGGCGCCCGCTCGCATCGACGACCGCGCACGCACCACCAGCCACAGGGCGCCCAGCAGGCAGACCGCGCCAAGCAGCGAGAACTGCAGCATCGGGAAGGTCAGCACGGCGCCGTCGGCCGGCAGGTAGTGGAAGGCGCTGCCGCTGTTGCTGACCGGGCTGCTCGCCACGCGCACCAGAAAAGGTAGCCAGGTGATGCTGGCGATGGCCGCCGCGATGGCGGCGATCACGGCCAGCCGGCGCAGCGGGTCGAGCGCGGCGCCGAAGCCCCCGCGCCGCCAGCGCGCGCCGGCCAGCAGCATCGCCATGAAGAACACCGTGAACGCGCTGAACCCGAACAGCAGCGTGTACCAGGTGGCCGCCCAGCCGAGGAACAGCCCGGCGCCGACGACCGCGGCCCACCCGCCCCGCTCGCCGGCGCGCAACCCCGACCACGTCAGCACGAGGACGGGCGGCAACAGCACCGTGATCATCGCGGCGTAGGGCTCCGGCGAGCCGTAGGCCAGCGTCACCGCGGCGGTGGCGGTGGTGACGATCAGTGCGTACTCGAAGCGGATCATCCGCCACCACAGCACCAGCGCGACCGCGACCGCGATGGTGATCGAGGTGATGGCCCACGGCTTGTACATTTCCCAGGCCGGCGTCCCGGTGAGCGCCGCGACGCGGCCGCCGATCCAGAACCAGCCCGGCGGATAGAACGTCGGCAGCCCGACGTAGGTCATGTCGTGCAGGGCCGGGCCGTCAGCGAGCCGCGTGAGGTATTCGGTGCGGAACTGCTGGTCCACCGAGATGCCGAACAGATAAAGCTTGGTGGCACCCAGCGGCATGCCCAGTGTCACGACCGTGAAAGCGGAGACGAACACCAGCCCGCCCGCCTGTGCAAGCCGTCGGTTTCGCGGACGCGTCGAAAGGCGCCACAGCCAGCCGACGGCGACCAGGCCGGCCAGGCAGCCGACCTGCCCGACGGTGGTCAGCGCGTGCAGCTGGTTCGACGACGGATAGGCCGGCCATTGCACGCCGGCGATCGCGATCAGCGACGGCACCGCCACGGCGACGGCGACCGCCACTGCGGCGGCCATCTGGCCGAGGCTGGCCAGCGCGTTGCGCATCGTCAGATTGGCAGCTTGCGGAAGATCCTCCGCGGGACGTGTCGCAACACCATCATCACGTAACGGAATGCTGCTGGTGCCCAAACCAATTCCTTACCTTGTGCCGCCGCGGTCACCGCGAGGTTGGCGACGTACTCCTTGTCGACGGTGAGCGGGGCCTCCTTGGCGCCAGTCGCCTTCCAGTGCGCGATCGTCGTTGACGTGCGAACCTGGCCGGGCCTGATCACCAGAACCCGAACGCCGAACTCGCGCAGTGCTTCCCCGAGGCCCAGGTAGAAACCATCGAGGCCGGCCTTGGTGGAGCCGTACACGAAGTTGGACCGCCGCACCCGCTCACCTGCCGCGCTGCTCATTGCAATGATCTGTCCGAAGCCCTGGGCGCGCATCTTCTGGCCCAGCAGCACACCCACGGAAACGGCTGCGGTGTAGTTGATCTCGGCGGCCAGCACCGCCTTGCGCTGGTTCTGCCACAACTCTTCGGCATCCCCTAATACGCCGAATGCCACGATTGCGACGTCCACATCGCCGTCGGCGAAGGCCCGGTCGATGACCGTTGGATGGGTGTCGCTCTTGGTGCCGTCGAAGTCGATCCATTCGACAGACTTGGCGCCGGCCGCCGTCATCGCCGCGATGGCGTCAGCCTTGCGCGGATGGTCGGGTAAGTCCGCCAACACGATTCGCGCGTGTGCGTTCTGCAGGTAGCGTTCGCAGATGGCCAGCCCGATCTCGGAGGTGCCACCGAGCAGCAGGATGGTCTGCGGATTTCCCACGGCATCTAAAACCATTGGCGCACCATCTACAACAACTCCAAGCGTCGGGCCATGTCGGAGGCGAACACCCGCAGGGGATCGACCTTGCGGCGCAAGGCGATCCACTCGTCGATGCGCGGATACATGGCGTGGAAGGTTTCGGCGTTCACTCGCGAATCTTTGGCCGTATAAACCCGGCCGCCGAATTCCAGGACTCTGCGGTCGAGTTCGTTGAGGAACTCGTTCAGCCCCGGCTTGATGGGAAAGTCGACGCACACGTTCCAGCCCGGAATGGGAAAGCTCAGCGGGGCCTGATTGCCCGGTCCGAACAGCTTGAACACATTGAGAAATGAATAGTGCCCGGACTTCTGGATGTCCCGGATGATGCCCTTGAACTCCTCCACGGCGGTGGTGGGCACCACGAATTGGTACTGAGTGAAGCCGGCAGGGCCGTACGCCCGGTTCCATTCGCCGAACATGTCCAGCGGGTGGTAGAACTGCGTCAGGTTCTGAACCTTGCCGCGGTAGGTCCCGGACTTGCGGTACCACAACTCGCCGATCGGCCCGAACGTGTATTTGTTGGCCAATCCGTTCGGGAATGCGTCGGGAAACGTAAGCAGTTGCGGCGCATCGAATTTCAGAGGATTGCGCCGGAGCTTTGGCGGCAACTGGTCGAGCTTGGCCAGCGAGCCGCGCGAAATCGCCGCGCGACCGAGTTTCGGCGGCGCGCTGATCGCGTCGAACCAGGCGCTGGAATAGGTGTAGTCGGCCTCGCTGCCGTCGCTGTGAAATGCGATGGTTTCGTCCAGGCTGGCGGTGACGTCGCCGTCGGCGATGAAATAAGCGGTCTCCGTCGGCGTCATCTCGATGGTGGCCCGCAGGATGATCCCGGTTAGACCGTTGCCCCCGACCGTGGCCCAGAACAGCTCGGAGTCCTGACCGGTTCCAGTGAGGTGGCGGACCTGGCCGTCGGCGGTCAGCAGGTCCATCGAACGCACGTGGTTGCCGAAGCTGCCCGCGCTGTGATGGTTCTTGCCGTGAATGTCGCAGGCGATCGCGCCGCCGATGGTGACCTGCCGGGTGCCGGGCAGCACCGGCACCCAAAGGCCGAACGGCAGCGCGGCCTTCATCAACTGATCGAGGTTGACCCCGGCGTCGAGGTCGGCCAGCTTGGTGTCGGCGCTGATCGAGTGAATGGTGTTCAGCTCGGTCAGGTCGATCACCAGGCCGCCGCCATTTTGCGCGTTGTCGCCGTAGGAACGGCCCAGCCCGCGGGCGATTACGCCCCGCCCGCCGGCGTCGGCCGTGTTGGCCACGGCTTTCGCGATCTCCTCCGGGTCCGGCGTGGAAAGCACCGTCGCCAAAGAGGGCGCGGTACGCCCCCAGCCCGCGAGCCGCTTGGTGGTGAACATCGTCAAAGAGGGTACCGCTTGGCCAGGTCGGTCAGCGGAGGCGGAAGATAACGGCTCGCTGCACGATGAAGTTGATCACCGTGGCCGTGCCCTGCGCGATCACGAACGCGACGGGTATCGCCCAGCTGCGATAGTGCAAAAGCGACAGGCAGACGTGGTTGAGGCCGACCTGCACCGAGAACGTGATCGCGTAGAGGACCATGACCGCGACGAATCGCGCGGTGCTGGGCGCCGCCTGAAACGTCCATCGGCGGTTGATCAGGTAGGCGGTGACGGTGCCGACGATAAAGCTCGTCGCCTTGGACAGGTCGACCTGCAGTCCCACCAGCTTGTAGAGCACCAGGTAGAGGCCGAAGTCGACGATTCCGGCCATGCCGCCGGTGACGACGAAGCGCACTACCTGCGTCGTCAAACCCAGGTGTGGGCGCGCGGGGGCGGCTTCAGGGTCCGGCGGGATCATTGCGGCGAGTCTATCGGGACCGGCGCCACCCGCAGCGGGCTAACGGGGCAGCTTCACCGCGATGAGCTCGACCTGGTTTTCCCCTTGCGGCGTCGTGTAAGTCACTGTGTCGCCGGCTTTGCGGCCCGCCAGGGCCTGCCCCAACGGGCTGCGGGCGGTCAACGTCTCGGCCTCGCGGCCGATGGGGGTCTCTTCGACGATGGAAATCACGTGCATGGTGACGACTTCACCGTCTGGGAACCGCAGCGTGACCTCGGTGCCGCCGGGCAGCGTTTCGGAGTCGTCCGAGACCGACGGTCCGCTGCGCAAGCGGCGGTCCAGTTCGTTGATCCGGTCGCCGAGCACGACGAGCTCGTCCGCGCGTTGTATCGCCTCGGCCGCGTCTCCGTGGTCGCCGACCATGCCGCGGTCGTTTTTGACCTCGACCTCGAGGCGATCACGCCGCTGCTTGAGGCGGTCCAGCTCCGCGGCGAGGTTTTCCCGCGCCTCATCCACCGCCGACTTGGCCTTTTTGCTCACGTCAGTCGACCCGATCCTGTCTGCCGTCACTTGCTGACCTGTAGCGCTACAGTGTTGCACCACCGCCAGGCAGCCGCCACCTTACGCGCAGGGAAACTTGGTTGTTATACACATACCCAGTAGTGCGGCGAATCTATCCCCGTTTGCTGGTGGGCGCTCATTTCGCGCGGTCACGCCCAGCCTGCGGCCCGTATCGGTCCTGCCGTGAGGGTGACCACGTTGTTGCGGCTTTCCCGCGCTTGGATCCGTGATACCCACACCCGGCCGCCGGTCGCCAGCGCGACGATCCGTTCGGCGGTCTCGAACACCCAGGCCGCCGAACCTTCCATGCCGGTGTTTTCCATGATCCGCAGGTCGACGACGCCCCGCTCTGCCAGCAGTTCGAACAGGTCGCGCTGCGGGTCGTCCTGTGCGATCAGGGTGGTGTGGTCGAACTGGTATCGCAGTGCCGACCGGACTTCGGCGATCGCGCGCCCGTCCACCACCAGGCCGGTACCGCGTTCGGTCTCGGCGCAAGCGAATTCGATTTCGAAGGCCCGCTCGTAGCCATGCAGGAAGAAACGCTTGCCCCGATTGGCCCACGAGCGATGGCAGCACGGGAATTCGTCGAACAGCTTGCGCATGTGGAACCGCGCCGCCCGTCCGATCGGTGTGTCGGCGCGATGGATGGTGGCGACGTAAACGTCGTCGTCGAAAGCGATGTGATTCATGAGTGCAGCGTCGGGTCGGCGCCTCGACGGATTCTTAAAAAATCCTTGGCGCGTGAGAAGGGGCGTGGCTAGGGGTTAAGGACCCGGGTCGCCCTCGATGAGCATCGGGGCCACTTGCCGGTTGACTCCGCCGTTGCTGACCCAGGGTTGGGAATTCGGGCTCATGATGCCGAACATGAAGTGGTGGCACGCGTTCATGTCCCAATCCGGCGTCCCGCCGCTGGGCTGCGGCAAGGGCATGTCAGGGCACCAGATATAGCTGCACGCGTGGTGATTGCATATCGATTTCGGATAGGTGAAGGCGTGCGCCGTCCCCGTGCTGAGCCCAAGGGCGGCGAGCGCGGCACCACCCGACAGCAGGGTGCCGGCGGCTGCCCGCCTGATGCGGTGAGCGTTGGTTTTCATGCCGCCATCAAACGGCGACGGCGTGTCTACCGATCGCAAAAAGACTAAACCCAGTACGGCACCCGGGCGCGGTACTGCCGCATTCCGAAGGCAGCCAGCAGCCAGCCGATGACGGTCAGCGCCAACACAACCACCCAATGGCGCAGTTCCTGGTGGGCGCCCAGCAGCGGGGCGCGAACGATGTCGAGGTAATGCAGCAGCGGGTTGAGTTCGACGATGCTTGCCCAGTGTCCGGCGCCCTGCTGCCGCAGCGTGTCGTCATTCCAGATGATCGGCGTCATGAAGAACAGCAACTGCACGACCGAGAACAACAACGGACCGATGTCGCGGTAGCGGGTGGCCAGGATGCCGAAACACAGTGACACCCAAATGGAATTGAGCACGATCAGCGCCAAAGCCGGGATGACCGACAGGTCGGCCCACGACCACGGCTTGGGAAAGATGATGGCGACGACGACGTAGATCACGATGTTGTGTGCGAACAACAGCATCTGCCGCCACACCAGCCGGTAGACGTGCACGGACAGCGGCGTGGGCAGCTGCTTGATCAGCCCCTCGTTGGCGACGAACACGTCGGCGCCTTCGAGGATCGAGGCGTTGATCAGGTTCCAGATGATCAGCCCGAGCGTGACGTAGGGCAGGTGGACCGCCAGGTCGAGGTGGAACAGCTTCGAATACAGGCCCCCCATCGCGACCGCCGTCGTCCCGGTGGCGATGGTGATCCAGAACGGTCCCAGCACCGAGCGGCGGTAGCGCTGTTTGATGTCCTGCCAGCCCAGGTGCAGCCACAGCTCGTGCCGACGGAAACCGTCGACCAGGTCGTTGCGGGCGCGGGTGAAGGTCCGCGACTGTGCGGCGGCGTCAATGAAGGTCATGGCGTCCCTCCCGGCTTGCCGAAGCGCTCGCGACGCCCCAAGCGGCGCAACCGAATCCAGTCGGCCAGGCCCTTGGGGTCGCGGCGGGTCACCAGGAAGAACCAGACGAATCGGACCCACTCCTGGAACAGCAACTTGCGCAGGCCCGGCTGCGCCATCAGGTAGCCGCGGTTGCGGTAGGTGAAGAACCGCTTGGTGGCGTCGTCGGGATACTGCGTGTGCATCCGGCCGCCCAGGATCGGCTTGAACTCATCCGATCCGCACGGATGCAGGTAGACCGCGTTCAGGCAGGTGCCGAACGGCAGGCCTGAGCGAACCAGCCGGCGATGCATCTCCACCTCGTCGCCGCGCACGAACAGCCGCAGGTCCGGCACGCCGATCGACTCCAGCGTCGACGCCTTGAACAGCGCCCCGTTGAACAACGACGCGATCCCGCGCAGCAGATCCTGCCCTTCCTCCGTGCGCAATTCGCTTGTCCGCCTGCGCCATACCAGGCCGCGCCGCAGCGGAAACGCCAGCCGCTCCGGATCTTCCATGTTGCACACCATCGGCGACACCTCGGCCAGGCCGTACTTCTCGGCGCAGGCCAGCAGCGTCGCCAACACGTGCGAGTCCTGGGGCCGCCCGTCGTCGTCGGCGACCCATACCCAGTCGGCGCCCTGCGCCAACGCGTGCAGCATGCCCAGCGCGAAACCGCCCGCGCCGCCGAGGTTCCGCCGCGAGCTCAGGTAGGTCGTCGAAATAGGTTGGCCGGCAACCAGATCCCGGACGCGGCCGGACGCGGCGCCTTCGCCGGAAAAATCATTGTCGACCACGATCAGGTGATCGGGCAACCGGGTCTGGCTGCTGAGCGCGTCCAGCGATTTGGCGAGCTCGTCGGGGCGCCGGTGGGTGACCACGACGGCGAAGACGCTGTCGCTCATGGCTGCCCGGCGGTTTCGGCCAGCACCTCGCGCACGTGCCGGGCCGCGTCCTCGCCCTCGTACGCGCGCACCACGTCCTCGATGCCGCCCGACATGCGGATGACGCCGTGGTCGATCCACATCGCCGTCTTGCACAGCCGGGCCAAGAACTCGTTGGAATGGCTTGCGAACACCAGGATTCCGGAGCGCTCGACCAGGCGCTGCAGCCGGGTCTGGGCCTTCTTCAGGAAGTCGGCGTCCACCGCACCGATGCCCTCGTCGAGTAGCAGGATCTCGGGGTCGATGCTCGTCACCACGCCCATCGCCAGCCGGACCCGCATCCCGGTCGAGTAGGTGCGCAGCGGCATCGACAGGTAGTCGCCGAGCTCGGTGAACTCGGCGATCTCGTCGACCTTGGACATCATCTGCTTTCGGGTCTGCCCGAGAAACAGGCCGCGAATGATGATGTTCTCGTAGCCCGAAATCTCCGGGTCCATGCCGACCCCGAGGTCGAACACCGGCGCGACCCGGCCGGTCACCTTCGCCCACCCGCGCGTGGGCTCGTAGATCCCCGAAAGTAGGCGCAGCAGAGTCGATTTCCCGGCCCCGTTGTGGCCGACGAGACCGACCCGGTCGCCGAGCTCGAGCTTCATCGTGATGTCGCGCAACGCCTCGACGACGACGACGTTGGAACTGTTACGACCGATCGTGCCGCCCGCCTTGCCCAGGAACGCCTTCTTCAACGACCGCGATTTGGCGTCGAAGATGGGAAATTCCACCCATGCGTCGCGCGTCTCGATGTGCGGACCCGGCCCAGGCAGCGTCATATGCTTTAGAGGTATTGGCCGGTGCCCGAACCCGGGCCGTGGCCCGACCTGATGCCCGGCGGGAGCGCCCCCTGGCGCATCTGCTCCAGTTGCGCGCGGGCGGCCATCTGCTGGGCGAACAGCGCGGTCTGGATGCCGTGGAACAGACCCTCCAGCCACCCGACCAGCTGCGCCTGCGCGATGCGTAACTCGGCGTCCGACGGCGCGGCGTCCTCGTTGAACGGCAGGGTGAGCCGGTCGAGCTCCTCACGCAGTTCCGGTGCCAGGCCGTCCTCGAGCTCGCGGATGCTGGTGGCGTGAATGTCGCGCAGCCGGTTGCGGCTGGCCTCGTCCAGCGGTGCGGCGCGCACCTCCTCCAGCAGTTGCTTGATCATCGTGCCGATCCGCATCACCTTGGCGGGCTGCTCGACCAGGTCGGTCAGGGAGCGCTCGTCGGAGTCAGCGTCACTGTCGGCGTCGTGGAGCGCCATGATCCGGGGGTCGACGCCGCCGATCACCTCGATGCCGTCGGCGTCCGGGCCGTCGTTGCCGTTCGTCAATCCGTTCACCATCCTCTTATGCGTCTACTGGGGCGGCGCCGCGCTGTCGTCGCGCCATTCGAAGATTCGAGCCCCGCCATTGTCGTAGATCATCGTCCACGACTTCGACTTATCCAGAGACACTAGTCCTTCGGGTGTGGCAAACCCTCTGACGTTGGGCGCACTGGTCAGGATGTACCTGATATTGAGCGCTTTAATCGCCTCGACCACCTTGGGATCGGATTCACCCCTGCGTGCCGCAATCCAGAAGATGTAGCGGTAGTAGCCCGGACCCGTCTGCTGCGGGAAGTCGTAGTGGGTCCACAGCGGGTGCAGGTCGGCCACCGCGTACATCCACGCGGTGCCGTCGACGTTGGAGTTGCCGATCAGGGTGTTGCGGGCGCCGGGCAGCTTGGCCAGATACGCCATCGCCATCAGGTCTCGCTGGTCGATGATCACCGAGTCGTACTTGTCGCCGAACAACACCAGGTGCCGGTAGAGGTATTGCCGGCCGGCGACCAGGACGGCCGCCACCAGCAGGAACGCCGTCGCCGCGGTCCAGACCGGGGCGGGAAGGCGGGTGAACCGCTCAGTGAGCCGCTTCGCGAGGGCGACGAAGCCCACGACGATCGCGAACAGCGCGATCCCCGCCATCGGCGTCACCAGCATCGTCACCACCGCCGAGAGCCGGCGCGGATCGTTGTAAAAGAACTGGCTGAACACCTCGATCGCCCGGCCGAGCGGATTGCGAAACGGCGCCCCGGAATAGATGGTCGCCACTGTCAGCACCACCCAGACGGCGGGTGGCCACCAGATCCTCTTGTACAGCAGTATCCCCATGCCGATGAATGCCAGAAACACCAGGCTGTATTGGGTCGGGAAGTCGTTGAGGTGGCGGGTGTGCAGCAGCAGCGCGTCGATCACCCCCTGCTTCACGCTCTTGAAGCTGGGGAACGCGTGCCCGGCGATGATGTCGGCCTGCCGCAGCACGCCGAGGAATTGCGGCGCCAGGATCGCGGCGGTGGGCACGGCCACGGCGGCCAGGGTCAGCGCGTCGGTGAGGCGCCCGCGCACCGGATGCCACAGCGCGTCCAGCAGCCACCAGGCGAGCAGGAAGAGGATGACGATGAACCCCCCGGTCAGGTGCACCGAGAGGACACCCACCAGCGCCAGCACGGCCGCCGGGATGCGGTCGCGGTGCCGCAGCGTCGAGGCGATCAGCACGAACGTCGGGATCGCGACGCCGTACGCGGCCAGGTTGGGCATCGCCGCGACGCCGAACTCGACGTAGGGCACCGACGTGAACGACGCCGACAGCGCGGCGGCGGTGGCGGACACGCTCGCGGCGCGCCACTGGCTGCTGATGGGGCGCAGCAGGAACCAGGTGAAGGTAGCCGCGCTGGAGGGAAACAGCCAGACCGACGCGGCCAACGAATTCAGGGTGTAGCCGGTGGTGGGCGCCGCGCCGGTGAGCTGACAGTAGACGGCGGTCAGCGCGTGGAACACCGACGGGTAGTAGAGCGGTTGATGGGTCTCGACGTTGCGAAGCTCGCCCATGTGGGTCGAGGACGCCTGACCGGTGTCGAGCATGAAGCGCACCTCGTTGGCGTGCCAGACGGCGTCCCAGGTGCTCGGGATGGACTGCCAGTGGGTGAGGCCGCGATAGCCGGCCCACATGATCAGCGCCGCGCCCAACAGCACACCGGCGGCCACCGTCACCGCGGGCCATCGGCTGACCCCGCGAGCCTCGGCCTCTGGGTCGCGGTAGCGGGCCAGCGCCAGCTGCAAACCCGTCGCCACCACACACACCACCGCCAGCGCGGCGAGCGCGGTCCATCCGTTCCACGGGATGGCGAGCGCACCGAGCGGGATAATCGCCAGCGCCACAACGCCGTACGTCAGCGCAGGGCCAACCGCGATGGCCACCGGCCATGTCAGCTGGGTGATGCGCGCGACTATCACACCCGGCGCGATCAGCAAGAACAGTGCGATCAGCGTTCCGGTCCACAGGCCCACTGGACTAGTATGGCTGCCCGGGTGACTCGGCTCGCCAAGCCACCATGCGGCTTGGATCGCCGAGGGGGCACCCGCTACCGTCACAATTTTCGCGAAATTGCGGAAGCCTTAAGGTGGCTGTCATGGCTTACGACGTCGCCCGGGTGCGCGGACTGCATCCGTCGCTGGGTGACGGGTGGGTGCACTTCGACGCGCCGGTCGGCATGCTCATCCCGGACTCCGTGGCGACGACGGTGTCGACGGCGTTCCGCCGGTCCGCCGCCACCATGGTCGGGGCGCACCCGTCGGCGCGGCGCAGCGCCGCCGTGCTGGAGGCCGCGCGCGCGGCCGTTGCCGACCTGTTCAACGCGGACCCGGCGGGGGTCGTGCTCGGCGCCGATCGCGCCATCCTCCTGTCGTCGTTGGCTGAGGCGTCGTCTTCGCGGGCCGGCCTGGGCTACGAGGTGATCGTCAGCCGGCTCGACGACGAGGCCAACATCGCGCCGTGGCTGCGCGCGGCACACCGCTACGGCGCCAAGGTGAAATGGGCCGAGATCGACATCGAGACCGGTGAGCTGCCGACCTGGCAGTGGGAGAGCCTGATTGGGAAGTCGACGCGGCTGGTCGCGGTCGCGTCGGCGTCAGCGACGCTGGGCACCGTCACCGATCTGCGGGCGATGACCAAGCTGGTGCACGAAGTGGGCGGGCTGGTGGTGGTCGACCATTCCGCCGCGGCGCCGTACCGACTGCTCGACGTCAAGGAGACCGACGCCGACGTCGTCGCGGTCAACGCCCTGGCGTGGGGCGGTCCCCCGATCGGCGCGATGGTCTTTCGCGATCCGGCGCTGATCAACTCGTTCAGCGCCGTCTCGTCCGACCCCCAGGCCGTCGGCCCGGCGCGCCTCGAGGTCGGCGCCCATCAGTTCGGCCTGCTGGCCGGGTTGGTCGCCAGCATCGAGTACCTCGCGTCGCTCGACGAGTCGGCCCGCGGCAGCCGGCGCGAACGCCTGTCGGTTTCGACGCAGTCGGCCACCGCGTATCTGAACCGGGTGTTCGACTACCTGATGGTGTCGTTGCGGTCGCTGCCGCTGGTGATGGTGATCGGCCGGCCCGAGGCGCAGATCCCGGTCGTCAGCTTCGCGTTGCAGGACGTCCCCGCCGAGCGTGTGGTGCAACGCTTGGCGGACAACGGCATTCTCGCCGTCACCAACGAGAGCTCCCGCGCTCTGGACGTGCTGGGCGTCAACGACGTCGGCGGCGCCGTCACCGTCGGCCTGGCGCATTACTCGACGACGGCCGAGGTCGACCAACTGGTGCGGGCGCTGGCGTCGCTGGGCTGAGCGGCTTTTTCGTGGGCGCTCAGGGCTTTTCCGTGTGCACACTGGGCGGCCCTCGTCGGCGTGTCGTCGCCGTGAACGCACACGCGACGCCCTGGATTCACTCGCAATGCCGTGACTAGACGGTCAGCACGATCTTTCCGGTGATCTTGCCCGCCACCAGTTGCTGGTGCGCCTCACCGGCCTGCTGGATGGGCATGCGCGCGCCGATGATCTCCCGGACCCTGCCCTCGGCGATCATCGGCCACACCGCGGCCGTCACGGCCTGCACGATCTCGGTTTTGCTGTTTGGTCCGGTCACCGGGCGGGCGCGCAGCGTGGTTCCGATCACCCGCGCCCGCTTCGCCAGCAGCTTGGCGATGTTGAGCTCGCCCTTGATGCCGCCCTGCATGCCGATGATGACGAGCTGGCCGTCGGTGGCCAGCGCGTCGATGTTGCGGTCCAGGTACGCGGCGCCCATGATGTCGAAAATCACGTCAGCTCCGCCGTTTTCCTGCAGGCGCGCGACGAAGTCCTCGTCGCGGTAGTTGATGGTGATCTCGGCGCCCAGCTGCCGGCAGAACTCCAGCTTCTCCGCCGACCCGGCGGTGACGGCCACCCGGGCGCCCAGCGCCCGCGCGACCTGGATCGCGTGGGTGCCGATGCCGCTGGCTCCGCCGTGCATCAGCAGCAGCTGCCCCTTGCCCAGGTGCGCGACCATAACCAGGTTCGACCACACCGTGCACGCCACTTCCGGCAACCCCGCGGCGTCGACCAGGTCGACCCCGTCGGGGACGGGCATCACCTGCCCGGCTGGGACGGCGACGTATTCGGCGTAGCCGCCGCCCGCCAGCAGCGCGCAAACCTCTTGTCCGACGGGCCATTCCGTCACGCCCGAGCCGGCATCGGCGACGACGCCGGACACCTCCATGCCGATAATCTCGCTGGCCCCCGGCGGGGGCGGGTACTTGCCGGCCGCCTGCAGCACGTCGGCGCGGTTGACGCCGGCTGCGGTGACCTTGATCAGCACCTCACCTGTGCCGGCGGTGACGTCTGGCACCTCTTGCCAGGACAGTTGGTCGGGGGATTCGGCGACAATCGCGCGCATGACGGCGAGGTTACTAGTCCCCGTTACCCTTATGGGCGGTGGCGTGGCAGAGCGGCCTAATGCACTCGCCTTGAAAGCGAGAGACGGCTAAAACCGTCCGGGGGTTCAAATCCCTCCGCCACCGCCAATCAGTGCAGGGTCGGCGCGTAGCGCAGCACGGCGCCGACGCCGTCGGCCGGGGTGATCCGTTCGTCGGTGCGCACCAGCGACGCCCCGACCGAAACCGCGAACATGGGCAGCGCCTCGTCAGCGCGCAAGGTTTTGTCGGGAGCCGCGCCCTGCTCGGACAACACGTTCTCGTTGGGGGCGACGGTCGTCAGGCCCTCGTCGGCGACGACGGTGGCGTCCCCGATTTCGCCGATGATCAGGGTCTCGACCGCGCCCTGGCGCAGCGCGGAACAGACCGGGCCCAATCCCTCGGCGGCCAGGCCGGATTCGCGGCCGATCTCGGCGCTGAAGCGCTGCGCGGCGGCGTCGATCGTGCGCAACTGGCGGTTGACGAATTCGTCCTCGATGGCCTGCTCGATCTCGCCGAAGTCGTGACCGCTGTGCCGCGCCCCGACCTCGAGCGGGACCGCCCTGTCGCGCAACCGCTCCGGCAACGCAGCGAGCAGGTCCGAGCGCGACCGCACCTCGCCGACGACGAAGATCACGTCAATGCCCTTGTCGTCGACGAGTTCGCCGACGCGGTCGGCGACCGCGCGCATGTTCTTGCGGGCGGCCTCTTCGGTGCGCAACTGCGGGTCGCCGTAGCCCGCCGTCTCGGCGCCGGCGGCCTTGTGCACGGGGTGGCCACCGCCGTCGACGGTTTCCGAATGCAGCGTGCCGCCTAGTTGGGTGGTGATGTCGGCGCCGCTGTGGTCGACGACCACCAGCACGTAGTCCGGATGATCGAAGCTCTGCTCGAGAATCGGTACCAGATAAGGCAATTCGGACACCCGGACGACGGTCGTCGCGGTGGGCCGCGCCAGATGCTCGTTGATCACCACGCCGTCGGCGCTGGCGACCACCGCGCGCCCGCTGCGGCCGATCGGCGGCCGCAGGTCCATGACGGCGGTTTCGATCTCGTCGATCACCGCTTGGGCGGCACCCTTCCGCTCGAGCTCCTCGCGCGCCGCCCGCCACTTGAGCTCGAGCTGGGCCTCGGCGTCATGGGTGTCGTGCGAGTCCTCGAAGTAGACCGAGGCGAACGGCCCCGGTGCGTCCAGCAGCTTGCGGAAGCGTTCAGATTGCATACGTAGTTGGTTGCCCCGCCCGTCGGGAGGCAAAACTAGTAGCTTCGATCACCCTCGCTGTCGTCGAAGAAGTGCCATTCGCCGTCGCGCTCGACCTCCATGCGCCAGCCGAGTTCGTTGCCCTCGACTTTGTTGTCGGCGAACCACGCGTGCGCCTTGTCGGCGCTTTCGATGTCCTCGGTCGCGACGACGTCGCCCTTCGGATTGAGCACTCGATATGTAGCCATGCGTGGCAGTGTTCCCACCGCCGCGCGGCCTCAACCGGTGCGAATCTCCGCGGCGATGGTGTCCATCAGTGCGGTGTATCGGCGGACTTCCGGGTCACGGCCTGGCTTGCCGCTGCTTATCACGCCGGCGGCCATGTCGCGCTCCGGGTCGGCCCAGACGGCGATGTTCGTCAGGCCGAGGTGACCGAACGCCGCCGTCGCGTTGCGGCCGAAAGGTCCGAACCGCTTGGTTCCCAGGATGAATCCGGTGCCCCAGCGGGCCGGCATCAGGCCGATCGCGAAATCCGGTCGCAAGCGCCGGCATTCGGCGGCCGCGCCCCGCATCGTCTCCGGGCTCATCACCCGCACGCCGTCGAGTTCGCCTCCGCGGCGCCAGATTTCGGCGAACCGGGACAGCTCGTCGGCGGTCGAAATGGTGTTGGACGACGGGACGATCGTGGTGAGGAACATCGGGGTGTTCGTGTACGGGATGATCTCGTGCACGGTTCCGCCGATCGCCTTGCGGAAGATCTGGGCGATCACCGGCGGCAGGGTCCGGCCGGTGGGGTGACTGGGTGCGACCAGCGGAACGTCTTGCTTGGCGACGCCGAAGTTGGTCCACCGGAAGCCCAACGGGTCAAGGATCCCCGCGGCGAGGATTTCGCGAATCTCCTTGCCGGTGGCCGCGTAGATGATCTCGCGCATCAGCGGACCCCACGTCAGCGCGTGATACATGTGCACCAGCCCGGGGCGGTATAGGGGCCGCAGCTCGCCGAGCTTCTGCTGCGCGTATTCGTGGTCGTCGGCGCGCTTGACGTCCGGCCTGGGTCCGGTGGGGAAGGGCAGGCCCGCGCTGTGGGTCATAACGTGCCGGATCGTGATGCGGTCCTTGCCGTGGCTGGTGAAGGTGGGCAGGTATTCGCAGACCCGGTCGTCCAGCGAGAAGACGCCCCGCTCGGCGAGCATGTGCACGACGGTCGCGGTGATGCCCTTGGCCGCCGAGTACACGCAGAAGGGTGTGTCCGTGGTGACGGGGACCTTCTCGGCGTCGGGCGGGTCGGTGGGCGCGTTGCCCCAGCCATGGCCGATCGCGCGGTTGAGCACGACGCGCCCGTGCTGGCGGATGCACACCTGGATCGCCGGGTGCAGGCCGGCCTCATACCAGTGCCGCGCGGCCCGCCAGATCCGTTCGACCGCCGCGCTGTCGATCTCGGAGTGATCCTCTGCGCCGATGGCCGTCACGGAGTCCAGGTCGGCCGGGACGCGGATTCTTCCGTCGGTGGTGGTCACCTCAGCGAGAGTAGCCAAGGGCGCGCTACTCCCCGGTGAACTGCGGCGGACGCTTCTCGAACGTCGCGGCGATGCCTTCGGTCAAGTCCTTGGACGGCAGGAAGGCGGCGTTCCAGGCGGCGACGTATCGCAGGCTGTCCGAGACAGCGGCGATGCGCTGCTGGTCGAGGACGTCCTTGACGCCGTGGACGGTCAGCGGCGGGTTGGCGGCGATCTCGGCCGCGGTGGCGTGGGCGGCCGCCAGCGTGGCGTCGGCGTCGTCGTACACGTCGTTGACCAGGCCGATCTTCTCGGCCCGGGCCGCGTCGATGTCCTTGCCGGTCAACGCGAGCTCGCGCAGGTGCCCGTCGTTGAGGATCAGCGGCAGCCGGGCGAGGCTGCCGACGTCGGCCACGATCGCGAGCTTGACCTCCCGCACCGAGAACTTGGCGTCGGCGCTGGCGTAGCGGATGTCGACCGCGGAGATCAGGTCGACCCCGCCGCCGATGCACCAGCCGTGTACCGACGCGATGGTGGGGGTGCGGCAGTCGGCGACGGCGCTGATCGCGCCCTGCATGCGCTTGACCTCGCGGTGGAACACCGCGCGGGGGCCGGCCAGCGCGTCGCCCGACAGCAGCGGGGCGAACGAACCGCCCATCGCGGGCACGTCCAGGCCATAGCTGAAGTTCTTGCCCGATCCGGTGATCACGATGGCCCGCACGTCGGGGTCGGCGTCCAGCGCCGCGAACACCTCGGGCATCTCCGACCAGAACGCCGGCCCCATGGCGTTGCCCTTGCCCGGGCCGATCAGCGTGACCTGTGCGACGTTGTCTTTGGTCTCGATGGTGACGGATTCGTATGTCTCGCCCATATCGAGACCGTAGCGTGGCAAATATGGCTCCTGACTTGCGACCCGGCCCCGATTCGCCACCCACCGACGAGCTGCGCAGCGCCGAGAACACGCTGGCGGTCTTGCAGCGAGTCCTGCATCCCATCGCGACCGACGACCTGACCCGGCAGACGCCGTGCCGCGAGTTCGACGTGACACGGCTGACCGACCACCTGCTGAACTCGATCACGGGTCTTGGGCGCATGGTGGGCGCGGAACTTCCGGAGCGCGACGCCAGCGATTCGGTGGAGCGGCAGGTCGTCGCCGCCGCGCGCCCGGCCCTGGATGCGTGGCACCGCCACGGCGTGGACGGCACCGTGCCGTTCGGCAAGGGGGAGATGCCGGCCAGGGGCGCGTGCGGCATCCTGTCGCTCGAATTCCTGGTTCACGCCTGGGATTACGCCAAGGCCGTGGGACACGATATCGACGCCCCGGAGCCGTTGGCCGAATACGTGCTGGGCCTGGCACACCAGATCATCCGCCCGGAGCAACGCAGCCGCGCCGGGTTCGACGAGCCCGTCGACGTGCCGGCCGACGCCGGCGCCCTCGAGCAGCTGATCGCGTTCACGGGCCGCGACCCGGCGCAGTAGCTTTGCCGCCATATCGCCGAGCGTGCGGCCAGCCGCACACTGGACGCCGAGCGTGCGGCCAGGCGCACGCTCGAGGCTGTAGGAGCTACACCCGCTCGAGGTAGAAGTAGTAGTACCGGCCGGCGTCCAGCACGCCCTTGCCGTTCATGATGCCCATCACCGCGTCGTCGTCGATCTTCTTGAAGTGGTCGTGGACGGGCTGGCCGTCGTAGACCATCGTCGCGGTGACTTCGCCGCGGAACTCCTCCAGCCACAGGCTGGCCTCGCCCTTGCCCATCTCCTTGTTGGAGAACTTGTTCCCGTCGGCGTCCAGGCACACCAGCGGCTGCACGTCGCTGGCCGACTTGAAGGTCTTGCCGTACCAGCCCGCCTTTTCCAACTGGCCGTTCATCTTGTGGCCGGTGACGAACTCGCCGCCCTTCCACTCGCCCATCATCTCGTCGATGGCGGCCGGCTCCAGCGCCGCCCAGAAGTCGTCGAGTTCGGCATCGGCGATGTCGCCGGCGCGTTCCTTGAATTCGGTGAACTTCTTGCGGGCCAGGCTCATTGGTTCTCCTTGATCCAGTCGCGGGCAAACCGCAGCAGCGCGTCGTTTTCCTCCGGCGCCCCAATGGTGACCCGCACCCCGTCCGGCGCGAACGGGCGGACGACGATGCGCGCCTCGGCCGCCCGCGCCACGAAGTCCTGTGTCCGTGTCCCCAGGGGCAGCCAGACGAAGTTGGCCTGCGACGGCGGCAGGGCGAACCCGGCGTCCCGCAACGCGGCGCTGACGCGGGCGCGCTCGGCGACCACGGCGTCGGTGCGGGCCAGCAGCTCGTCGGCGGCGTCCAGCGAGGCGATGGCGGCGGCCTGAGAGATGCTCGTCACCGCGAACGGCACGTAGACCTGGTCCAGCGCGGTGATCAGGTCGGGATGCCCGACGGCGTAGCCGACGCGCAGGCCCGCCAACCCGTAGGCCTTCGAAAAGGTCCGCAGCACAACCACATTGCTGTGGGTGCGGGCCAGCTGAAGGCTGTCGGGCTGCATGCCGTCGCGGATGTACTCGACGTAGGCCTCGTCGATGGCGATCAGGATGTGCGGCGGCACGGCCTCGACGAAACGGGCCAACGCGTCCGGGTCGACGACCGTCGAGGTCGGATTGTTGGGGTTGCACACGAAGATCAGGCGGGTGCGCTCGGTGACCGCGGCAAGCATCGCGTACAGGTCGTGGGTGTGGTCGGTCAAGGGCACCTTGACGGCGGCGGCGCCGGCCACCTGAACCATGGGCGGATACAGCTCGAAGCTGTGCCACCCCATCACCACCTCGTCGCCCGCGGCGGCGGTGATCTGGATGACCTGCTGGCACAGGCTGACCGAACCGCAGCTCACCGCGACCTGCTCCGGCGCGAAGTCCGCGGCGCTTGCCGAGCTGAGGTGCTTGGCCAGCGCCGCCTTGAGCTGCAGGTTCGCGCTGTCCGGGTAGCGGTGGATCGTGTCGGTGGCCCGTTCGATCGCCGCGCGGACGCTCGGCAGCGGCCCGTGCACCGTTTCGTTGCTGGCCAGTTTGATCGAACCCGGCACCGTCTTGCCGGGAACGTAGACGGGAAGCCCCGCCAGCTCGGGTCGCAGGCGGGCGGTCACTTCGACAGCATATGTCGGCGCTGTGTACGCTATGCCTCCGGCGGTTCAGGGACGGCTGTAAGGGTTCGGGTACCCTCAGGAAGTCCGATGGAGGCGTGCCAGAGCGGCCGAATGGGGCTCACTGCTAATGAGTTGTCCCCCTCAAAGGGGACCGGAGGTTCAAATCCTCTCGCCTCCGCCACGTCCTTTCGGGGGCGAGACAACTGAAGACAGGCGCCCGTAGCTCAACGGATAGAGCATCTGACTACGGATCAGAAGGTTAGGGGTTCGAATCCCTTCGGGCGCGCACATTTCCGCATCGGATGCCGGTGAAAGCGGCGCGCGGCCTTGACATTCGGTCACAATTCAGCGCTGTGCCACGGCCGGTCAGTAGTAGGCCTTTAGAGCCTGCTTGACCTCAGCGGGCAGATTCAGCTGCCCTTGCAGGCCGTCGCCATACGCGGCGTCCACCGCCACGCATACGGGGTCGAGGCTGAGCGACTTGGGCGGGAGTGGCGCTGCCGCCAACGCCGGCAACCGCGCGTCCGGCCCCGTCTGCTGCCCGGCAAGGGGCAGGCTGGGACGGAGGGCAAACCCGCTCAAGTGCTCCTCATCGAGTGCCAGGCGCATCTCGGGTTCCGCCGCGGCCGTCAGGCTTCGCCCGGCGACACCCTGCCCGCGGTTTTCGTCCGCGAGCAGGGTCGGCAACCGCTGCAACGCGTCGGTCAATGCGGCCCGGGCGTCGGCAAAAGTGATGGGCGGGACCTTCGGGTCAGGCGGCCCGTAGTGCACCACGCGCGTATCGGTCCCGAGCGCCAGCGCCTCGCCGGTGACGCCGAAGCCGGACATGAGGTCCTTGGTTCCGATGACCGGGCGCCCGTCGACCAGCACCAGCACGACGTCGGTTTCCTTGGCATCGATCAAGGCCGCATAAGGATCGGCCGAGGACGCCGCCGCAATCACGGTGACGTCGGCGCGCTTGGAGGGCTCGATGCTGCCGATCAGTGCGCCCCATTTCACGATCGCCGCCGGCGCGCTCGTCGCCATCGCGACAATGTCGCGGTCGGAGAGTCCTATCTGACCGATCTCATTGACGATCTTGGCAACCTTGAGCTCGTTCAGCAGGTTCTTGCTGCCCGAGGGCGACCAGTCCGAGCCGAGGGCGACGGGCACTCCGGCGGCGCGGGCGGACTTGACGTCCGCGGTGCCGCCGTAGAGCAGAAGGTTGCTCAATGGCGACCACACCATCGACGCCCCGTTCTGGGCCAGCACGGCGAAGTCCTGTGGTTTGAGTGCGGCGCAATGGATGCCGGCCAGTGCCGGACCGATCGCCCATTGCGTGCCGTTGTTCAGCGCGAGGAAGGCGTTGCGCGCTTCGTCGTCCAGGCCCTCGCTCAGGTGGAGCAGCAGACAGGACGCCTTGTCGACCTCCTTCTTGAATTGCGCCCATTGCGACGCTTCCACATCGGGAATGTGCGTCGTGGCTCGATGGAATGCGGCGTCGTTGGGATCGTCGACCGCCCGCAGGGCACCGTGGTAGTACGCCTGCAGCTGGTCGGACTTGAGCGAGATGCCCTCGCTGGTCGTCACACCCCCGAGGAGGCACTTGGTTTCGGCGTAGCGCGCGACCGCCGCAAGCAGGTGTGGGTCCTTGGAATTCGCGATTGTCGTCATCGGGGCGGACACCGAGCGGACATAGTCCGTGTCGTTCTGCCATTGGCCACGGTTCGTGTAGAGCTTCGGGACCTGCCACATCGGCAAGGCGTCGTAGCTCAGGTGATTGTGCAGCTCGATCAGTCCCGGGAAGATGAACCCGCCCGTCTCGACGACCGGGGCTCCGGCGAACCCCGGGGGCGCCGCGGCGCCACGGTCGCCGGCCCAAACGATCTGGTTGCCGTCGATGTAGACCGCACCGTTCGGCCAGGTATCGAAGGCGGCGTTCATCGTGACCACAGAGCCATGCAGCACGAATTTCATGGGTCTACTCCGTCCGGGAGGGTCGCCTTAAGGGGTGGCCGGGACGATGCCGTCGGGGACCTCGACGGTGATGGTGCGCCGCTTCAGCGCCGCCGTCGTGCCGGTACGCGTCGCCCATCCGCTATCGCCCTGCATCCAGGCCGGCGTTCCCGCCGGCAGATCGAATGCCGGAATGGGCGGCAGTTCGGCCGGAAGGAATGTGGCGCCATAGGGAACGAACTGGCGTGCCGCGTCGGGCTGGGTGACGGCGCTGCGGAGAACCTGCAGCGCCGCGTTCCATTGGACCAGCATGGCCGTGGTCGCGGCGGCGATCTGTGCCGGCGTCCCGCCCGTGCCCTCCGGCGAGGTCGGGTGCGGCACATGCTGATACGCGAGTGCCTTGTAGGCCGCATTGGCGGGATCCTGAAGAAATTCACGCCAGGCTTGATCCGCGAGGGAGCCGAACGCCACGACCGCCTCGATCGCCCCCTGGGCCAGCAGCGCGGAGAGCCACCGGTTGCGGTACTGGACGATTGGCGGGTCGCTGACATGCTGGTTACCCCCGCTCTGACCGTAGACGCTGTAGAGGAAGGTATTGACCATCACGTAGCTTCGATCGAGGCCGAGCTTCGCCAGAAAGCCCTGGACGCGATGTCCCGCCGTCCCGACCAGGATCCGGCGGACCACCGCCTCGTGCTGGGCTGGATCCTGGCCGATGCAGAGGAGACGCGCCGTACCGTCGAGGCGGCCGCGATGGAAGATCGGGCCCCATTCGACGCGGAATGCGTCGTAGGGATACACCGGCGCCGCCGGCGCCTGATCGCAGAGGGTCAGGAACGGCTCGCCGACGTAACCGGGATCAAAGGTCTGGGGCATCAGGCTGAGCGTCACTGGTTGCCCCGTTCTTGCCGGGTTTTGTGCGATGTCGCGGGCGTCTGGGAAGCAGTGACCGGGACAGTGACGTCGCCGCTCTCGGCGAGGAGTTGTTCCCAGGTGCCAAACGACATGCAGAACCGTCCGCTGCGACCGAAGTTGGTCCCCCAGCTATTCCATAACCAGATCAATTGGTTGTCGGCGTCGATGCCGTCGACCACCACCTCGTGGCCGCCGCGCACGGTGGCATCGTCAGTGATCGTGACCAGGCCGGTGTCCGGGTCGGGCTCGTCGAAGCTGGTGTACCAGTTGAAGCCGGTGATCACCGGCTGAATCACCAGCGCAGTCAAAGCGTGTTGCAGCCCAAATGCGTGCCGGTAGGAGGAGATCCAGCCAAGCTGTTGGGCGGCCTTGCACACCATGAGCCCCGAGCCGCCGGGGTCGTTGGGCGGATAGGGCTGGCCCTCGAGTTTGGTTTCCAATTCGTAGAGCATGACCGCATCGGATTCGGTGTAGGACTTAGCGCCGGTGTAGTCGGGCGCGGAATTTAGCGCCCCGCACAATGCATTTGCGGTGCAGGAGCCGATCTGGCCCTGGTCGAGTGGCAAGCCGGTCGCACGATGGTCGACCGAGACTATGGCCTGCGCCCTCTCGGCTGGGAAGTCACGCGACCGCGGGTCGTGTTCGATGTGTCGTCCCAGGCGCCGAGTTTGCACGACGGTCTCGGCGAGTCGCTTGCGGACGATGTGAGTCTGGCTTGCCATCAGTTTCTCCTTGGAATTGAAAAGCAAACGGCGCGACCGCTAAGTCGTCCACGTCGTGGTCCGTCGAACGGACCGAGACACCATCGAACGATTTGCTCGTTTCGGTTGCACCGATGCGGTGTCAGAACTATTACGCGGGGTCACGCGGAGCACATGCGTAGTGCGCTACCCCACTTCCGTCGGCGTCCCGGCGGCGCGGTCGCCGGGGTGCGCTCAACCTTCCAAAACGATTTGAATCGTTAACACTCAGTTCCTTGTGGGTGCGCGGTTTCGGCGCTAACTTGCGCACATGACTAACAGCATTGCGCGAATCGGTGGTGGCGGCGGCGGCTTCGTGGGTGGCGGCGCCGGTGGACGCGTCGGGGGTGGTGCCGGTGGACGCCTCGGCGGTGGCGCGGGTGGCCGCGTGGGCGGTGGCGCGGGAGGTCGCCTCGGCGGCGGCGCGGGTGGCCGCGTGGGCGGTGGCGCTGGCGGTCGCCTCGGCGGCGGCGCCGGCGGTCGCTAGCCCCTAACTCTTTTCATTCGGTAAAGGCGCCCCCGGCTCAGACGATCGAGCCGGGCGGCGCTTCCGTGTCGGCCGAACCGGCCAGATCGAGCTGCATCCACGCGACGTCGTGCCAGCGGCCGTGTTTCCATTCGACGCGCCGGTACAGCCCGGCCTCTTCGAACCCAAAGGATCGATGGAAACGGTTGCTCGCCTCGTTGGGTTGGGTGATGCCGGCGAGGGCCTGCCGGTAGCCGCGTTCCGTGAGCCGGTGCAGTAGCCGGGTATAGAGCGCGCGGCCGACGCCGGCGCGGTGGTGGTCCGGATGGACATAGAGTCCGGTCTCGGCCGTCCACCGGTAGGAGGGCAGGCGATTGAGCGTGTGTCCGAAGGCGAATCCGACAACCCGATCGTCGCGTTCGAGGACGAGCCACTCGTGGGTCTCGCGGGCGGCCGTGATCCGTGCGGCCATCTCGGCTTCGCTCGGGACCTCGAGCTCCCAGCTGATCGCCGTCTCCAGCACATATGGGCGGTAGATCGCGACGCAAGCGGCCGCGTCGTGCGCGGAAGCGGGACGCACCAGGCCGATGCTCGTTTGCATGTAAGCAGTCTGTCACTGCTTGCAGGCGAGCGACTTTGGCCGCTACACCGGCGACCAGTCGTCCCAGGACTCGGCGAAGTCGAGAGTCGTCCGCGGGATCTGGGCGGTGGCGATGATCTCGCGAAAGTGGTCCTGCCAACCCCACCACATGCAGACGTGAAAGACGTACTGGTACCAGCTGAGCTGGTACCCATCGGGGATGTCCTCGCCCTTGTTCTCGGGGGAGAACACCGCGACGGCCAACAATCCGATCACCGTCGAGGCGGGAAGCTGGATCCTCCCGGTTCGCCAGATCTGCACTCCCGCGGGGCGGGGCCCATGCGGGGTCAGTTCGAAACCCTCGGGCAGTTCGTCCTCGTGGCCGTGGTTCCAGCGGTGCACGCCGTACAGGACGTCGGCGATGTCGGGACGGCCGTCGGGCAGGTCCGATTTCACCGCGATGGGAAAGCGGCTCTGATCGAAATCGATGCTGGGAGCGGCCATCACCTGAAAGATGTCCAGCGAGTCCCGGATCGTGCGCTTGAACCGGGTCGCGACGCCCTGCTGCGCATAGCGCTTCTTCGAGGTGCCGTCGACCGCGTTGCCGGCGTGCAGCATTGCCGCGTCCCAATCGCGGTGCTCCCAATGGTCAAGCGAGCGCCTGACCGATTCCCCGACGTCCACGCATGGAGGCTAGCCCCGTGGCCCCCAACGTGTCCCGGTTATGGGCGCGGTTGAAACGGCCGACGCGGCGGGATGGTCACGGTCTGGGTCACCGTGCTGGTTTCGGTGCTCGGCGAAACGGTGACCGTGCTCGGCGGAACCGTCGTCGTCGGAGTGTCGGTGCTTGGGGTTCCCGTGTCGGTGCTCGCCGGCGGGGCGGTCTCGGTGACGGTCTGGGTCGGCGCGCCACCGCCGCCGCCGTGGTGGTGCGGCGGCTCCGTCGTGGTGGTCGCCGCCGAAGCGGTGGTGGTGGGAGCCGGTGTCGTCGTGGTGGTGGTCGGGGCCGGCGACGGCGAACCGGCCACCAGCTTGACCACCGCGTACGCCGCGAGGCCGAGCACGATCACCCCGAGAGCACCGGCCGCGACCAGCGCCGCCGGGCGGCGGTACCAGGGAGTCGGCGGCTCGGGCGGCTGAGCAGCCGGTTCGTCGTAATAGCCGCCGTAGGCGGCCTGCGTCGGCTCGGAGTAGAAGTCGGGGTTCTCGGGGTAGGGCGGCACGAAGGGAGATGTTAGTGGGTCAGGATTCGTCGCCGATAAGCGTCAGCGCCCGCTCGAACAGGTGCACCGTGGCGGCGTGCAGCTGATCGCCGACCGCTTTTTCGGCCTTGCCCGCGCAGGCCCGGGCCAGCGTCCCCTCGATCACGATGCCGAGCTTGAAGCAGGCCAGCACGGTGTACCAGGTGATGTTTGACAGGTCGCGGGTGGTGTTGGCGGCGTACCGCTGGAAAAGGTCGTCGGTGCTGGCCAGCCCGTCCTGGCCGCCGAGGGCGTGGCTGAACACGCTGGATCCGTCGGGCTGGCGCCAGGTCGCCAGCAGCCAGCCCAGGTCCAGCAGCGGGTCACCGATCGTGCACATCTCCCAGTCGACGATGGCGACGACCTCGGGCCCGGTGCGGGAAAACATCACGTTGGCGGCGTGGTAGTCGCCGTGCATGATGCCGGGGGTCCAGGTCGTCGGTCGCCGGCGTTCCAGCCAGGCCGAAACTTCCTCGATCCCCGGGATGTCGGGCCCGGGGTAGCCGTCGTACTCGCTGTAGGAGTCCAGCTCGGAAAGCCAGCGCGGCACCTGCCGCTCCAGGAACCCGTCCGGCTTGCCGAAGTCGGCGAGCCCGACGGCCACGTGGTCGACGGCGCCGAGCTTCGCCAGCGCGTCGGCCATCGACAGGCCCATCCCGAACCGCACGCTGGCGTCGCCCGCGTGCAAAGGCGGTAGCCCCTCGCCGGCGTTGAACCCGTCGACCGGCTCCATCAGGTAGAAGACCGCGTCGCCGAGCACGCTGGTGTCGTCGCAGGTCGCGATCAGGTGCGGGTGCGGCACATCGGAACCGGCCAGCGCCGCAAGGACTTTCGTCTCGCGCAGGATCACGCTGTTGCTGCGCGGGCGCAGATGCCGCGGCCCGCGCCGCAACACGTACGGGCGCCCGGCCCGGGTGAATCGCAGCATGACGTTCTGGGTGCCCCCGGTGACGGTGGCGACGTCCTCCAGCGGACCCTCACCGAGCCCCTGCCCGGACATCCATTCCGCTACGGCCTCGAGGTTGACGGGCTCCACGGTCAGCCCTTGGGCCGCGGGGTATAGCGAATGGTCTGTGCCCAGATCATGCCGTCGCGAAACACGAACGTATCGACGCCGTCGTCGACCCGGTTGAGCGGTGAATCGGCCGCCCACTCCAGGAACAGCACCTCGCCCTCGAAGACCTGATTCTTGAGATCCCATGCCGCGTCGGGCAGGTCGTCGAGCAATTTCGCGAAGACACCGCGAATCCCGTCCCGGCCGCGCGCGACGCCGGCCGGGGTGATGACCACGGGATCCTCGGTGTAGTCGGCGACGATCCCGTCCAGGTTGCCTGCGCCGAGCGCCTGCCCGTGGTGGGCAAATATCTCCTGCGGCATACGCGTCATGGGATGAAGCGTAGGTCACCGGCGGTGGGCTGCCGGCGGTGCCGGAGTCCTGGAACAATAGTGTGGGCAACTAACGAACTTGAGGCTGGGAAGGGAAACCGCGATGCCGCGTACCGACAACGATTCCTGGGACATCACCCAAAGTGTGGGAGCCACCGCGCTGGGCGTCGCGGCGGCGCGTGCCGCCGAGACCGAGAGCGAGAACCCCCTCATCAAGGACCCGTTCGCGCGGGTGTTCGTCGATGCGGCGGGCGAGGGGATGTGGAGCATCTACGCCGACCCCGAGCGGCTCGCCAAGGCGGTCGAGCTCGAACCGGAGGTGCGGTCGCGGATTCAGCTGATGATCGACTTCATGGCCACGCGCACAGCGTTTTTCGACGAGTTCTTCATGGGCGCGGCCGACGCCGGCGTTCGCCAGGTGGTGATCCTGGCTGCCGGCCTGGACGCGCGCACTTGGCGGCTGCCCTGGCCCGACGGCACCGTCGTGTACGAGCTGGATCAGCCCAAGGTGCTGGAGTTCAAGTCCAACACGTTGCGCGAGCACGGCGCGCAGCCGAACGCGCGGCTGGTGAACGTGGCGATCGATCTGCGCCAGGATTGGCCAAAGGCGTTGCAGGAAGCCGGGTTCGACACATCACGCCCGGCGGTGTGGTCGGCCGAGGGTCTCGTCCGTTATCTACCGGCGCAGGCCCAGGACCTGCTGTTCGAGCGCATCCATGCGCTCAGCGCGCCGGGTAGTTGGCTCGCCTCCAACGTCCCCGGCGAGGGCTTCACCGACCCCGAGCTGGTTCGGCGACAGCGCGAGGACATGCAGCGGATGCGGGCCGCGGCGGCCAGGCTGGTCGACACCGAGATCACCGACTTCGACGACCTCTGGTACCCCGAGGAGCGCACGCCCGTCGACGGCTGGCTGCGCGAGCACGGCTGGGACGTGTCCACGGCGACCTTCGCGGAGCTGATGGCCCGCTACGGCCGCACCATTCCGCAGGACGGGGGCAACGTTATGCCGCCCACCCTCTACGTGTCCGCGCAGCGGCGAGCGGGCTGACCGCGATCCCCGTTGAGCGCCAACGGCTTTCATGGTCGAGTGCCTAGGGGGACATGCCGGAGTCGATCCAGCGCTGAAAGACGTCGATTTTTTGGGCCGGCCAGGCCCCGTCGCATGGCATCGAGCCATCGCGAAGGCGTTGGACGATGGCCGTCGCGTGAGCCTTGACGTCGTTATAGGACCATAGGTCGAACGCCCACTTCATCGAGTCGCGGTCGTCCGCGCGGAAGAGCGGTTTGATGTTGCGCTCAAACAGGACTTCCTCGCCGGCGCCAGGCATGGGCTGACTCGTGGTGGCTTCCGAACCGACGGTGCTCGACGGTGGGCGTTGGGCCGTTGAATCGGTGTTGGAGCAGCCGGAGGCCAACGCGACGGCCGCAGCCGTCGCGGCGACGGCCGGCAGCGCAGCGAGCGAGCGATGAGGCTGGCGCATAACGGTGTTAACCCTCCTGGTCGGTGACGAACCCTTGGGTGGGAACGACTCTCCGTGGGATAGGACCCCGGGTTACTCGTAAGCGCCGTGTAGCGAGGGGCGGCTATTGCGAAGCCTGCAGGCCCGCCGAGCTTTCCACGTCGCGCTTGATCGCCGCGATCGCGTCGACGGGTGTCAGGTCCTGACCTTCGCTGTTCTGACCGAGTTGCGGCCAGCCCGCGCCGCCGGGCCCTCGCAGCTGGTCCCAGATGTCGCGGACTTTGCTCAGCAGTTCGGCTTGTTCGTCGTCGGTGAGCGCCATCAACCATCCTCCGTTCGTACTGATGCCGCACGCGGCGGCGAAATCCTGCGGTGTCAACCCGTCGGCGGAATTCATGTCGCAATGGCCGAACGGTGGGCACCCCTGCGGCAGGTTGGGGCTGTAGCCCGTGCCGTCGGTGTACTGGTGCGCGACTTGACCCGGAAGGTCCGGGTTGGACCCGTAGCCGGCCGCGATGACGCGCAGGCCCGCGGGCCGCGTGCGCCACATGTTGTAGAAGTCATAGGCGTTGGCGTACCCAATGATTCGCGCCGGAGACCCGGCGTAGTCGGCCAGGTTCCAGTACAGGCTGTTGATCCAGCTCGAGCCGTCACCGGGTGAGTTGCCGCCGGCTTCCACGTCGAGCATCAGCGCCACCCGCGGGTGCAATCCGCCCGCCGCATCGATCATGGAGCGCACGGTGTTGGCATTGTCCAACCAGTTCGGCCGCACATAGGTGTAGACGATCCCGAAGGTCAGGCGCCCGCTGTCCAAGGCCGCGCGCATCCACGCGTAATTCGCCGCGAAGTTGTGATCTCGATATGTGCCGTCGCACACGCGGATGGAAAGCACCGGGTACGGATAGGAATCGTCCACGGGCACTTGGAATTCGGAGACGTCGGCGAACAGGGTGTCGGTCACGGCGCATCGCCCCGAGAGCTCAGCCGAGCGCGATCCATCTCAATCCCCCTTCACCGCAACCCCACTCGCCATGCTACCGACCGCGGTAATCTCGCGGTTATGGCTGAGCGGCCGGCCCGGGTCAGTGACGTGCATCGGATCGCCATGTCGATGCCACACGTCAAGCGCTTGGAGGGCCCGAAGGGCAACCCCATCTATCAGGTCGGCGGGAAGTCGTTCGTGTTCTTCCGCACCCCGCAGCCCGACGCGACGGATCCGGACACCGGTGAACGCTACGCCGACGTGATCATGCTGTGGGTGGAGTCGGAGAGCGACAAGCTCGCGCTCGTCCAGGACCCCGCGTCGCCGTTCTTCACCACAAGCCATTTCGACGGGCATCCCTCGGTCCTGGTGCGGGCCTGCCGACTGGCCGAGATCACCAGGACCGAACTCGCGGAGCTGATTCAGGACGCGTGGCTCTCACGCGCCTCCAGGCGACGCGCCGAGGCCTGGCTCGCGGACCATTCCTGATAACGGGCGCGTTAAGGCCTCGGCGCGGACCACGTTTAGACGCAAGTCCAACGGGTAACGCTAGGTCCACGAGATTTTTTCTCGAACACAATGGAGGTCACCATGGGTGGTCGCGGAGTGATCGGCGGGATTGTCCTGATCTGGTTGCTCATCGGAGTCTTCGCGGCTTTTCAGCGCGACTACTTCAAGGGCGGCGCAACGAATTGTGTCACCGCGGGAAACATTGCGTTGACGGTTATCGCCGGTCCCCTGAATTATGCGGGCGTCAATCCCAAAGTTAAGGATTGCCATGTCCCGCAGCCCAGTTCAATGCCCAGTGGTCTAGCGGTGGTCTAGAAACGGCCACGAAATAACGTAGACCCCTCACAAAAAGGAAGTTGTCATGATCATCCTCGGCGTAGTGCTACTCATTCTCGGGTTTGTGTTTAGCCTCCCGCTGTTGTGGGAGATCGGCATCGTCGTGCTCGTCATCGGCGCGGTGCTGTGGATCATGGGCTCTGTCGGCCGGCCCGTCGCCGGCAGGCGGTATTGGTACTAGGCACCCCGTGAAACCGGATCGCGTGACTGCCCGACAGTCACGCGATCTTTTCACAGGTGACGCATAGGAACGCCATAGCGTTGCCTCAGCCCGGCGCGGATACTGGAACTTGTGACGCAGTCCCGGGCCTCGGTAGAGCGGGTTGTCATGTGCCGCGCGGACGGCAACCCGATCAATGTCCTCGTCGTTGACGACGAAGCAGTGCTGGCCGAAATGGTCTCCATGGCGCTGCGATACGAGGGCTGGACCATCTCCACCGCGGGCGACGGCGCATCGGCGATCGCCGCGGCCAGGGCCCAGCGACCCGACGTCGTCGTGCTCGACGTGATGCTGCCCGACATGAGCGGGCTGGATGTGCTGCACAAGCTGCGCGAGGACAATCCGCAGCTGCCGGTGCTGCTGCTGACGGCCAAGGACGCCGTCGAGGACCGCATCGCGGGCCTGACCGCCGGCGGCGACGACTATGTGACCAAGCCCTTCAGCATCGAAGAGGTCGTGCTGCGGCTCCGGGCGCTGCTTCGTCGCACCGGGGTGACGACCGTGGACAGCGGGGCGCAGCTGGTGGTCGGGGACCTGGTGCTGGACGAGGACAGCCACGAGGTGACCCGCGCGGGCGAACCAATCTCGTTGACCTCCACCGAGTTCGAGCTGCTGCGGTTCATGATGCGCAACTCCAAGCGGGTGCTGAGTAAGGCCCAAATCCTGGACCGGGTGTGGAGTTATGACTTCGGCGGGCGGTCGAACATCGTCGAGCTCTACATTTCCTACCTGCGCAAGAAGATCGACAACGGTCGTGAACCCATGATCCACACGCTGCGCGGCGCGGGCTATGTCCTCAAGCCGGCCCGCTAGGACGCGGCGGGTCTGGTCACTTCGGCTCCGGCTGCTGGTCGGCCAGATTGTCGTGCTCGCCGTCGTCTGCATCGGCATCACCGCGGCGACCGAGCTGGCGTTGCTGCACCACTTGGTTGCGCAGCTCGACGGGCAGCTCGCGGGGACCTCGTACCGCTCCGCGCTGATGTACCCCGAACCGAAACGCCCGGGTTGGCGCCACGAATCGCACTTCTATCCGAGACCGGGTCCCGGCCCACGGTTCCTCGATGCCCCCGGCCAGCCCGCCGGCATGGTCGCCGCGGTTATCACCGACGGCAAGATCGTCGACGCCGGATACCTGACCAGCGACGGCGCGCGGGCCGCGTTGACCCAGGCCGCGCAGACACAACTTGAACACATCGCCGGCAGCCGCAAGCCGGTGACGCTCGAACTGGACGGACTCGGTCGATACCGCGTCGTCGCCGCCCCGAGCCGCAGCGGCGGGGACGTCATCGTCACCGGCCTGTCGATGTCGAACATCGACGCCACCATGATCCGGATGCTGGTCATCCTCGGGATCGTCACCGTGATCGCGCTGGTCGCAGCGACCACTGCCGGCGTCGTCATCATCCGGCGGGCGCTGGCCCCGCTGCGTCGCGTCGCACAAACCGCTAGCGAGGTCGTCGAACTGCCGTTGGACCGCGGCGAGGTCGAGTTGCCGGTGCGGGTGGCCGAGTCCGACGCGAATCCGTCCACCGAGGTGGGTCAGCTCGGGTCGGCGCTGAACCGGATGCTCGACCACATCGCGGCGGCGCTGTCGGCCCGGCAGGCCAGTGAAACCCGGGTACGCCAGTTCGTCGCCGACGCCAGCCACGAACTGCGCACGCCGCTGGCCGCGATCCGCGGCTACACCGAGCTCACCCAGCGCATGGGTGACGACCGCGAGGCCGTCGCGCACGCGATGAGCCGGGTGGCGTCCGAGACCGAGCGGATCACGCGCCTCGTCGAGGACCTGCTGTTGCTCGCCCGCCTCGACTCCGGCCGGCCACTGGAACGCCAACCGGTGGATTTGTCGCGGCTGGCGGTCGACGCCGTCAGCGACGCGCACGTCGCCGGGCCGGATCACCAGTGGGAGCTGGACCTGCCGGAGGAGCCGGTGGTCGTCACCGGCGATGCGGCGCGGCTGCAGCAGGTGCTGACCAACCTGCTGGCCAACGCCCGGGTCCACACCGCGCCCGGCACCGTCGTGACGACCCGGTTGAGCACCGAGCCGACGCAGACCGTGCTGTCGGTCATCGACAACGGCCCCGGCATTCCGGCGGGGCTGCAGTCCGAGGTGTTCGAGCGGTTCGCCCGCGGTGATTCCTCGCGCTCGCGCAAAGGCGGCAGCACCGGGCTCGGATTAGCGATCGTCTCCGCGGTGGTCAAGGCGCACCACGGGACGATCACGGTTGATAGCGCACCCGGTCACACCGAGTTCACGGTGCGGTTGCCACTCAACGGGTGGCAACCGCCCGCATCACGAAGCTGAGGCTAAGAGCAAGTCACGTCGATTTCGAAGGGCTTGCTCACCGGTGCCGTGGGGTTGGCCATGTCGACCCCGGTGGCTGTGCCGGTGACCTTGTAGCTGTTGCCGTTCTTGGTCGCCGAGGCGTTGCCCTGCCCGGAACCCTGCGCGTACGCGAGGGTCACACCGTTGACGTTGCCGAGCCCGACGGACTTCACGGTGTTGTCACCGGCGAGCACGACGGAGATGCCGGTCGCCGCACCACCGACCGCGATGGTCGTGTTGCCGCCGACCGTCGTGCACACGACGGATCCGGTTACGTTCTGGTTCTTGCCGTCGATGGTCACCGTCGGCGCTGCCGCGCCGCTTCCGGGGGTGGCAACCGCAACGGACGTGCCGTTCGCACTACCGCTCGTGCTCGACTTGTTGCTCGAACACCCGGAAATGCCTGCGGCCAGAATCGCCGCTCCGGCTACCGCGACAGTCAGTCCACGCTTCACCTGTTCTCCTTTGCCCGATTGTTGCGGTCCTCGGCATTGAGAACCGTCAAGGCAGTATGCAAGTTTGCCGTGCCGCAGGAAAGAGGTACGGCGAAATTGTTTCGCATCGGTTAACCCACCAGCTCTGCACACGTCCTTCCACCAAAGGACGCATTAATGGCACTGTGTTGCCGTGAACCACAAACCCCCCGCCGCCGTCATCGAGTCGGCCCATCGGGACCATGCCCTGCCGTTCGACGACACCAGGGACTTCGAGAGCGCCGATCGCGGCTTCATCGCGGCCCTGTCCCCGTGCGTCATCACCGCGGGCGACGGGCGCGTGGTTTGGGACAACGACGCCTACTCCTTCCTCACGGGTGACGCGCCGACGTCCGTGCATCCGAGCCTTTGGCGCCAATCGACGCTGGCCGCCAAGCAGGGGCTGTACGAGGTGGTCCCGGGCATCTACCAGGTCCGCGGCCTGGACATCTCGAACGTCACCTTCGTCGAGGGTGACACCGGCGTCATCGTCATCGACCCGCTGATATCCACCGAGGTCGCGGCGGCGGCGCTGAACCTGTATCGCACCCACCGTGGCGGGGACCGTCCCGTCGTCGCAGTGATCTACACCCATAGCCACGTCGATCACTTCGGCGGCGTTCTCGGTGTCACCACGCAAGCCGACGTGGACAGCGGCGCGGTCGCGGTGCTGGCCCCGGAGGGCTTCACCGCGCACGCCGTCCAGGAGAACGTCTATGCCGGCCCGGCGATGACGCGGCGCGCGACCTACATGTACGGCTCCATGCTGGCGCGCGGACCGCAGGCCCACGTGGGTTGCGGGCTGGGTCAGGCCGCGTCCACCGGCGAGATCGGCATCATCGTCCCAACCGTCGACATCCGGGAGACCGGTGAGAAACACACCATCGACGGTGTGGAGATCGAGTTCCAGATGGCGCCCGGCACCGAGGCGCCGGCCGAAATGCACTTCTACTTCCCGCGGTTCCGCGCGCTGTGCATGGCCGAGAACGCCACCCACAACCTGCACAACCTGTTGACCCTGCGCGGCGCGCTGGTGCGCGACCCGCACGCCTGGTCGGGCTACCTGACCGAGGCCATCGACACCTTCGCCGATCGCGCCGACGTGGTGTTCGCCTCCCACCACTGGCCCACCTGGGGCCGGGAGAGCATCGTCGAATTCCTTTCGCTGCAACGCGATCTGTACGCCTACCTGCACGACCAGACGCTGCGCCTGCTCAACCAGGGGCACACCGGCGCCGAGATCGCCGAGGCGTTTCAAATGCCGCCCGCGCTGGAGCGGGCCTGGCACACCCACGGGTACTACGGCTCGGTCAGCCACAACGTCAAGGCGATCTACCAGCGCTACATGGGTTGGTTCGACGGGAACCCGGCGCGGCTGTGGCCCCATCCGCCGGAGGCGATCGCCCCTCGCTACGTCGACGCGATGGGCGGCATCGACCGGGTCGTCGAGCTCGCCCACGCGGCGTTCGATGCCGGTGACTTCCGTTGGGCGGCAACGCTGCTCGATCATGCCGTCTTCACCGACAGCGGCCACGCGGCCGCCCGCTCGCTGTACTCCGATGTGCTGGAACAGCTGGCCTACGGCGCGGAGAACGCCACGTGGCGCAACTTCTTCCTGAGCGGCGCCGCCGAACTGCGCGACGGCAACTTCGGCACCGCGGCCCAAGTCGCTTCTCCCACAATGCTTTCTCAACTAACACCCGAGCAGATCTTCGACAGCCTCGCCATCCGGGTCAACGGGCCGCGCAGTTGGGACCTCGACATCGCCGTCGACATCGCGTTCGCCGACGCGGCCGCCAACTACCGGCTCAGCCTGCGCAACGGGGTCCTCGTGCACCGCAGGGCGGCACCCGACCCGGCGACGGCGACGGTTACGGTGAACGCCGACAGCAAGTTTCGGCTGCTGGCCGCGGCGATGGGCGACTTCGTCTCGCCCGGTCTGGACGTTTCGGGCGACCACGAGGCGCTGCAGGCCTTCCTCGGCGCGCTCGACGAGCCCGACCCGGCCTTCAACATCGTCACGCCGTAATCGGTACTGCGAGCAGTCCCCGCAAGCGGGAGGTGCCCCCAGCAAAAGCCCCTCAAATGGCGCTGAATTGGGTGCTTTTGCGTCTGCTCGCGCTACGGCGTGTCCACGTCGATGACCACCTTGCCCAGCACCTTTCGCTCGGCCACGTGCCGCAGTGCGGCCGGGGCCTCGGAAAGCGGGAAGCGCGCGCCGATGTAGGGCCGGATGGTGCCGGCGGCGAACATCTGCTCCAACTCGCGCATGTCGCGCGCGGCGTCGTCGGGCCGGTCGCCCATGAAGGTGCGGATCTCCATGCCGCGGATCGTGATTCCCTTGAGCAGGACCAGGTTCAGCGGGATGGACGGGATGGTGCCCGACGCGTAGCCGAGGGTGATGAAGCTGCCGCCGCGGGCCAGGCCGCGCAGCGCGGGCTCCGCGTACGGCCCGCCGACGGGGTCCAGGACTACCCGGGCGGAGTCGCCGGTGAGCTCGCGGATGCGGGTCTTGAGGTCTTCATGGTCGTAGTCGACGGTGGCCTCGGCGCCGCGCTGCCGGCACAGCTCGAGTTTTTCGGGACTCGATGCGGCTGCCAACACCCGCGCGCCCATCGCGACCGCCAGGTCCACGGCCGCCAGCCCCACGCCGCCGGCGGCGCCGAGCACCACTACCCAATCACCCTGTGCCACTTCGGCAATCGACCGCAGCG
Source organism: Mycobacterium sp. IEC1808 (assembly GCF_002101935.1). Lineage (NCBI taxonomy): Bacteria > Bacillati > Actinomycetota > Actinomycetes > Mycobacteriales > Mycobacteriaceae > Mycobacterium > Mycobacterium sp. IEC1808. Next base: position 107,377 of record NZ_LQPV01000039.1, read on the forward strand.
CGTGATACGCGGTGCGATAGGTGACACCGAACGCCGCGGCCGACGCGAAGTCCGCGCCGTCGGGTATGGGCGCGGCCGCTCTCGAATCGAGCAGCGCGCGCTCGGCGAACGCGCCGGTCGGGGTGGTCGCGGAGACCCGCTGCCCCAAGCGAAACGGGGTGCCGTCGCCGACCGCCACCACCTCGCCGGCCAGCTCGCTGCCTGGCACGAACGGAACCGGAATCTTGACCTGGTACTTGCCCGCGATCAGCAGCACGTCGGGGAAGTTGACCGCGGCGGCGTGCACCCGCACCACCAGCTGGCCGGGCCCGGGGACCGGATCGGGGAGGTCCTCGACGACCAGGTCCTCCGGCGTGCCATACGAACGGCAGACGACGGCGCGCATCACCCGATCCCCAGCCCGCGCAGGCAGAAGCCCACCAGGTGTGCGATGTCGTCGGTCTGGGGGCGATCGGCGGATCCCACGTATCGGCGCATGGTCGCCGCGGTGCAAGAGAACACCGCCTCGACGTCGCGGTCGATGTCGGTGCTGCCCAGCGCCGTGATGGGCTCGATGAGGAGATCCCGTAGCGGCCGCAGCATTTCCGTGTCGGCCACTCGCCAATTCGGGCCCGACATCTGCCCGGCCGCCGCGCGGCTCATGCTGATCAGGTGCGGGTCGGCCACCTGGGCCAGCGTGCCCTCGATCCAGCATGCGACCTGGTCTTCCGGCCTGGATTCCTTGGCCATCTGGTGCTGCAGGTAGGACACGACGATGGCCACGCCGCGTTCCATGACCGCCAGGATGAGGTCGTCCTTGCCGGCGAAATACCGGTAGAACGCCTTGTTCGACGAGCCGGCCTCGGCGACGATGTCGCTGACCCGCGGCTCCTCGGGCGCGACGCGTTCCATCACCCGCACCGCCGCGGCCAGGATGCGTTCGACCTCCTCGGTCGCCTCGCGCTGGCGGTCGTCCAGGGCGCGCTCGACCGCCGCGGTGACCCTGCTAGAAGTCAACGAGCTCACCGTATTTGGCGCGGGCCGCCTCGCGCCGGACGTCCAGCATCTCGCTCGGCCAGTCGCCCTCCTCGGCCTCGTAGCCCTTGAGCAGCATCCGCGCCAGGTTGACCTTGTGCGCCTCGGTCGGACCGTCGGCCAGCCCGAGCGCGATGCCGCCGAGCAGCACGTTGACCAGCGGCAGCTGGTCGGTGAGGCCGAGGGCGCCGTGGACCTGAATCGCGCGCAGCGCAATCGATTTGAGCACCTGCGATGCCAGGATCTTGCAGGCGGCGATCTCGGCGCGGGCGGCGCGCTCGTCGCCGTTGTCGATCAGCCAGGCGGCGTGCAGCACGGTCAGCCGAAACGGGATCAGCTCCGTGTAGGAGTCGGCGACGAACTCCTGCACCAACTGCTTGTCGGCCAGTGAGCTGCCCTGGGTGAAGCGGCTTTTCGCGCGCCGCGACATCATCTCGACGGCCCGCTGCGCCATCCCGATCGAGCGCATCGCGTGGTGCAGCCGGCCGCCGGCCAGGCGGGTCTGCAGGATCAGGAAGCCTTGACCGGGTTCGCCGAGCAGCGCCTCCGACGGCACCCGAACCCCGTCGTATCGAACCAGGGAATGCCCCGGCTCGTGGGGGTCGGCGCCGACGAGGTGGTGGGTTGCCTCCACATTCAGGCCGGGGGCGCCGGCCGGGATGAGGAACGTCGAGGCGCCCTGGTGGACGGGCACGTCGGGGTTGGTGATCGCGACGACGATGAAGAACGACGCGACGGATGCGTTGGAGGAGAAGTACTTTCGCCCGGTGATGATCCAGTCGTCCCCGTCGCGGACCGCGCGGGTGGTGAAGACGCGCGGGTCGGCGCCGCCCTGCGGTTCGGTCATCGAGAAGCAGGAAAAGATCTCCCCGGACAGCAGCCCGGACAGATAGCGGTCCTTTTGGTCCTGGGTTCCGAAGCGGGCGATGATCTCCGCGTTGCCGGTGTCGGGCGCCTGGGTCCCGAACACGATCGGCGCCCACGGGCTGCGCCCGAGGATCTCGTTGATCAGCGTCAGCTTGACCGCGCCGAACCCCTGCCCACCGAGCTCCGGCCCCAAATGCGGTGCCCACAGGCCGTTGTCGCGGACCTGCTGCTTGAGCGGATCGACGATCCGGCGCCGCTCGTCGTTGAGCGGCAGGAATTCGCAGCCGGGGAACAGCACCTCGAGGGGTTCGACCTCCTCGCGCACGAACTCGCGGATCCAGCTCAGCTTCTTTTCGAACTCCGGTTCGGTGGAGAAGTCCCAAGACATTCGAATGCTCCTATTCGTTCATAGGTCAGGGGATACCGCCGTCGGCGCGCAGGATCGAGCCGGTGGTGAAACTGGAGGCGTCGGACGCCAGAAACAGCGCGGCGCCGACGATTTCGCGGGGGTCGCCCGCGCGCTGCAACGCCAGATGCCCGAACGGCTCGCCCTTGGCCCCCTCGAGGTTCCAGGCCTTGCTGACGTCGGTCAGGAACGGCCCGGCCATCAGCGTGTTGACCCGGACGTCTGGTCCGAACGCCTTCGCCAGTGCCTCGGTCATGGCATTCAGGCCCGCCTTGGCCGAGGCGTACGGCACGATGTCGGGGGCCGGCCGCAGCGATCCGGCCGTGCTCACGTTGATGATCGATCCGCGCCCGGCCGCGACCATCCGCTCGCCCACCAACGCCGATAACCGGAAGGGCCCCTTGAGGTTCAGGTTGAGCACCGCGTCGAATAGCTTCTCGGTGACGTCGGTCAGCTTGTCGTACAAGGGCGACATGCCCGCGTTGTTGATCAGCGTGTCGACCTTGCCGAACCGCTCGTACGTGGCCTCGACCAGGCCGTCGAGTTGGTCCCAGCGCCCCACGTGCACCTGGTAGGGCATCGCGGAGCGGCCGGTCTCGGCCTCGATCTCCTTGGCGGTGCTCACGCAGTTGTCCACGTTGCGGCTGGCGATCACGACGTCGGCGCCGCAATGTGCGACCGCGAACGCCATCTCGCGTCCCAGCCCGCGGCTGCCGCCGGTGATCAGCACCACCCGGTCGGTGAGGTCGAAAAGCTGCTCCGCATAGCCCATTTCAGTGCGCCCCGGCCAGATCGGCCGCGGTGGCGATGAGCCGCGGGATCATCGCCCCGAAGGTGTCCTGGATGTTCGGGTCGACTTTTCCGGTCTTGACCCCCGCCGCGTAGGTCTTCTCCAGCACGATGCCGAGCTTCCAGTTGGCCAGCACCAGGTAATAGTCGATGTTCTCGGTGGACAGCCCGCTGATCTTCTCGTAGTGCTCGAGCAATTCGCTGCGCGTCGGCATCCCGCGCATGTCCAGATAGAACCCGTCGGTGCTGGGCTCCTCGCCGTCGTAGCCCAGCAGCGCCCAGGCGAGATCGAGCAGAGGATCGCCGACCGTCGTCATCTCCCAGTCCACGATCGCGGCCAACCGCGCGGGCGCACCGTGCGCGAACATCACGTTGGCGAACTGGTAATCGCCGTGCATGATCCCGGGCTTGTAATGGTCGGGCCGGTGGTTGCGCAACCAGTCGGCGGCCTCGTGCAGCCCGGGCAGCTCGCGCACCTTGTAGGCGTCGAGGAACGTCAGCCAGCGATCGACCTGTCGCTCGTGGAAGCCGTCCGGGCGCCCGAAGCCCTCGAGGCCTTGCGCGCGCCAATCCACCCGGCCCAGCTTGGCGGCGCCCTCGACCAGTTGGAACGCCAGCCCGCGACGGGCCTCCAGATCGGTGTCGAACGGCGCCTGCCATCCGCCGTCCATCGGGCTCCACCCGTCGATCGCCTGCATGACGTAGAACGGCATGCCCAGCACGGTGCCGGTGTCGTCGGCGGCGATCAGCGCCGCGTGTGGCACGTCGGTGCCCGACAGCGCACGGACCAGCCGGATCTCGCGGAGCAGGCCGTCGATGCGGGCCGCGTCGGCGCGCGCGCCCGGCATCCGCAGCACCATGCGTTCGCCGCCGCGTTCGATCAGGTACAGGGTGTTCTGGGAACCCCCCTTGAGCTGGTTCAGCACCGGTTGCTCGCCGGCGCCGGGTGCCCCGCTCGCATCCAGCCAACGGGCAAGGACACGCGGGTCCAGTTGGGTTTCGCTGACACTCGTCATAGGCTGCACACCCCGCTCTCCGTGCGGAGAATAGCATTCTCCAAGGGGTGCGGAAAGGCCTCGACTGTTATCCGGGCTTGTGCGCGCTCAACAGGAAGCCCGGCGCCATGAAGTGGCCGTCGGTGTCGAATTCGACCTCGGGCAGCGGATCACCGGAAGCCGCGAGCGCGCCGGCGTTGCCGTAGAGCTTGGCGGGGCGCAGATCGTCGACTTGCCAGAGCTCTGCGACGGCATCGTGCAGCTCCGTCTCGGTGAAGCCGCGCGGGCCGGGTCGGTCGGCGCTCTGAGGGCCCAGGGCTCCCGCGGCGAACGCCAGGATGTACAGCGCCGCCCCCGGCGCGGCGGCCCGAAAGATCGACTGCAGGTAGTCCTGGCGGCTCTCGGGCGGCAGCGCGTGGAACAGTCCGCTGTCCAGGATCGTGGAGAAGCGACCGTCATAGCCCCGGAAGTTGGTGACATCGGCCTGCGCGAAAGTCGCTGTCGTCAGGCCTCGTTCGGCGGCCGTGGCGGTCGCTGCCTCGACCGCCGTCGCGCTGGCGTCCAGTCCGACAACCGTGTACCCGCGCGCAGCGAGGGCGAGCGACAGCTCGGCGTGGCCGCAGCCGGAGTCCAGGACATCGCTGCGGATCTTGCCCTCGTCGATCAGCGCCGCCAGCTCGGGCTGCGGCCTGCCGATGCTCCACGGCGGCGGCGTTTCCTGCCGGTATGCGGCGTCCCAATCCATCTGCGGCTGGGTCATCTCTCCTCCTCGGGATCGTTGTCGCGGGGCGCGATGAGAAACTGGGCGCTGCCCACCATCCGACGACGGGAACAAACATGCAAGTGCTCTTGGTCCGGCATGCGCTACCGCTGCGCAGCGAACACGGCGAGGGTTCGGACCCGGACCTGTCGGAGCAGGGGTGGGCGCAGGTCGAGCGCCTGCCCGACGCGCTCGCCCGGTTTCCCATCGCGCGGGTGGTGAGCAGCCCGCAGCGGCGCGCGATTCAGACCGCCGAACCCGTCGCGGCCGCGCGCCGGCTGCGAGTCGAAATCGACGAGCGATTCGCCGAATACGACCGCGACCTTCCCGTCTACATCCCCGTCGAGCAGATCAAAGCCGAACGACCGGAGGAATGGGCCCGCCTGGCCGAGGGGCATCTGCCCAGCGCGGTGGACGAGGACGCGTTTCGTGCGCGCGTCCGCGCGGGGGTCGACGACCTCGTCGCCGCCGCCGATCCCGAGGACACGGTCGCGGTGTTCAGCCACGGCGGGGTGATCAATGTGTTGCTGCACGAAATCCTGGGCACGAGGCGGCTGTTGTCCTTCCCAGTCGACTACGCGTCGGTGACCCGGCTGCTGTTCTCGCGGACGGGTCAGGCGACGGTGGCGGGGGTCAACACCGTCGAGCATGTGTGGGATCTGTTGCCGCGAAACCAGCGGCTGCCCGGCGACGATGCAGGCCGTGGAACGGCCTGAGGTCGAGTCGGGCAAATCGGTGGTGGTGAAGTTGACCGACATCAGCGGTGGTAAACAAGTTCGAGTGACTTCAGTTGACCGACTCGACGGGCTCGACCTGGCCTCGCTGGACCGGTACCTGCGTTCGCTCGGGATAGGCCGCGACGGCGAACTTCGGGGCGAGTTCATTTCCGGTGGCCGCTCGAATCTGACGTTCCGGGTGTACGACGACACGACCAGCTGGCTGGTGCGCCGCCCGCCGCTGCACGGGCTGACGCCCTCGGCCCACGACATGGCCCGAGAATTCAAGGTCGTCGCCGCGCTGCAGGACACGCCGGTCCCGGTGGCGCGCGCGATCGCGCTGTGCGAGGACGACTCGGTGCTGGGCGCGCCGTTTCAGATCGTCGAATTTGTTGCCGGGCAGGTGGTGCGCCGGCGTGCGCAGCTCGAAGCGTTCAGTCACACCGTCATCGACGCCTGCGTCGACTCGTTGATCCGGGTCCTCGTCGATCTGCACAGCGTCGACCCGAACGCCGTGGGGCTGGCCGACTTTGGCAAGCCCAGCGGTTACCTGGAGCGTCAGGTGCGACGCTGGGGTTCGCAGTGGGAGCTGGTGCGCCTACCCGACGACCACCGCGACGCCGACGTCGAACGGTTGCATTCCGGCCTGCGCCAATCCATTCCGCAGCAGAGCCGGACCTCGATCGTGCACGGCGACTACCGGATCGACAACACCATCTTGGACGCTGAGGACCCGACGAAGGTGCGCGCGGTCGTGGACTGGGAGCTCTCGACGCTGGGGGACCCGCTGTCCGACGCCGCCCTGATGTGCGTCTACCGCGACCCGGCGCTGGACCTGATCGTCAACGCGCAGGCGGCCTGGACCTCGCCGCTGCTGCCGACGGCGGACGAGCTGGCCGACCGCTACTCGCTGGTGGCCGGGTTGCCGCTGGCGCATTGGGAGTTCTACATGGCGCTGGCGTACTTCAAGCTCGCCATCATCGCCGCCGGCATCGACTTCCGCCGGCGCATGTCGGACCTGGCCAGCGGAAAAGAATCCGAGCACACGCCCGAGGTGGTCGCGCCGCTGATCTCCCGCGGGCTGGCGGAGCTGGCCAAGCTGCCCGGCTGAGTGTGCGCCCAGGGCTTTGAGTGTGCGCTGGCGGTTTTCGGTGTGTGTCCAGGGCGGGATTTCGGCGATTTTCCCGCCGTCGGCTCACACGCAACGCCCTCGATTCACACCTGAAAGGCGGCGCTAGAAGTTCTGAGCGGCCGCGTGGTGTTTCTTGGCCACGCGGCGCAGCTGGAGAATCCGCGCGGTGCCGACGGCCACGGTGATCAGCCCGCCCACCACGGCGCCCAGCAGGAAGGCGACGCCCAGGGGCAGGCTCCAATGCCAAGTCAAGAACGTAAACCGCACCGAATCCGTGTTCTGGGCTATGAAGATCAACAGCAGGACCAGGATCAGGAAGCCGACGATCAGGAAGGACCATAAAGCGCCGGCGCGGGTGAACCCGACGGCCGGATCCTTGGGCGTCGCGCCGACGTGCGGATCCGGCGGCGGCGGGGGAGGCGGGGGAG
>NZ_LQPV01000040.1:0-31705 GCF_002101935.1 Mycobacterium sp. IEC1808
GCTGATCGGCCCCGGCACCGACGGCGCACCGGGGACCGGGCAGGCCGGCGGCGACGGCGCGTCCGGCGGGGCCGGCGGGGCCGGCGGCCAGGGCTTCGCACGCATCCCGTTCGGGATCGACTTGAGCCAGGGTGGGAACGGCGGCGCCGGCGGCGCCGCTACCCTCCTCGGAGGTGCCGGAGGCGCCGGCGGCGCGGGCGGGAACAGCGGTTCGTCCGGCTTCTTCGGAATCGACCTGGCCCAGGGCGGCGCCGGCGGCGTGGGCGGCGCCGCCGTCGACGGACTCGCCGGGGCCGGTGGTGCCGGCGGTGCCGCCGCTGCCCCGGACTTCATCGGGCTGGGCGCTTCCATCGGCGGCAACGGCGGCGTGGGCGGTGCGGCCAGCGGCATCGGTACCGGCGGCATCGGCGGCGCCGGCGGTACCGCGGCCACGGTGACCGGCATCGCGGGTGGCGGTGCGGGCGGCGCCGGCGGCGCATCGGCCTCCGGCAACGGCGGCACCGGCGGGGCCGGCGGCCTGGCCGCCGGGCTCGTGGGCGCCATCGGCGGTCACGGCGGGCACGGCGGCGCCGCTCCGTCGGGCAACGGCTTCAACGACGGCGGCGCCGGTGGCGACGCCCTCGGCTTCTTCGCCCAGGGCGGCACCGGCGGCGACGCCGGCACCGGCAGCGGGGGCGCCAATGGCGGCAACGGCGGCAACGCCGGGTTGGTGAGCGGCGGTACCTTCAACCCGTCGATATACGGTATCGGCGGCGACGGCGGCAACGGACACGCCCCCGGACACGGCGGCACCGGTGGCCTCGGCGGTCACTTCGGCGCGCCCGGCAAGAACGGCACTCCCTAGTCGCTGAAATCCCTTGCACCACTTTGGTTTCAGAAGTCACAGATCGGGGTTTCTTGTCGGTGCCCGTTCATACGATTTGAGGTATGGGTGCGAGCAGTCGTGAGGAGATCGTCGAGGTTTTCGACGCGCTCGATGATGCCCTGAAGCGGTTGCGCGATTTGTCTTTTGACGTGTTGACCACCCCGGAGCGGTTGCGGGCCCTGGAGCGCTTGGAAGGCGCGGGGCGCCGGCTGCGCACGCCCAGGCACGCGTTGATCAATCAGCTCGACGCCCGGGCCACTCCGGCAGAGCTGGGCGGCTACCTGTGTTGCGCGCTGGCGGATCGGTTGCGCATCACCAAAGCCGAGGCCGGGCGGCGCATCGCCGAGGCCGAGGATTTGGGTGAGCGCCGGGCGCTGACCGGTGAGCCGTTGCCGCCGCAACTGGGCGCGACCGCGGCCGCGCAGCGGCAGGGGTTGATCGGCGACGGGCACGTGAAGGTGATCCGCAGCTTTTTCGCCCACCTACCCACCGAGGTCGACCTATCCACCTGGGAGGCCGCCGAGGCGGATCTGGCCGACAAGGCCCGCGGGTATCGCCCCGACGAGTTGGCCAAATACGCCCGCCGGATCATGGACTGGCTTAACCCGGACGGCGAGTTCAGCGACCAACAACGGGCGCGCCGGCGCGGTCTGATCCTCGGCGAGCAGGACTTCGACGGCATGTCCCGCCTGAGCGGGCTGATCACCCCGGAATTACGCGCGGCCGTCGAGGCCCTGCTGGCCAAGCTGGCCGCCCCCGGCGCGGCCAACCCCGACGACGACACGCCTGTCATTGAGGACACCCCCGATGAGCAGGCGATCCGCCGCGACACCCGATCGGCGGCCCAGCGCAACCACGACGCGTTCCTGGCCGCGCTGCGCGCCCTGTTCTCCTCCGGAAAGCTAGGCACCCACAACGGCCTACCCGTGTCGATCGTGGCGACCACCACACTCAAGGAACTCGAGGCCGCCACCGGCAAGGCCCTGACCGGCGGCGGCACCCTGGTGCCGATGTCCGACGTCATCCGCTGGGCCGGCCACGCCCACCATTACCTGGCGATCTTCGATGACGCCAAACCGCTGGCGCTCTACCACACCAAACGCCTCGCCTCACCGGCACAACGCATCATGCTCTACGCCCGCGATCGCGGCTGCACCAAACCCGGCTGCACCGCCCCGGCCTACCACAGCCAGGTCCACCACGTCCGCGGCTGGACAACCACCCACCGCACCGACATCGACGACCTCACCCTGGCCTGCGGACCCGACAACCGCCTCGCCGAACACGGCTGGACCACCCGCACCAACACCCACGGCGAAACCGAATGGATCCCCCCACCCCACCTCGACCACGGCCAACCCCGAACCAACAGCTTCCACCACCCCGAACGATTCCTCCGCGACACCGACGACGACCCGTAGCGGGCGCTTGATCGTCTCCGGCGTCACGCGGTAGCGTGGTGCTGCCAATTACGAAACCGCGCGTAGCGTAATTCCCGGGCGCCCCATCTAGCGGAAGGAATCGGCTTGATGCGCAGCCGTTACGCCGGCCGTCCGTTCACCACTTCGACGGCCGAAATCGCGGCCGCTCTCGAGGATGTCAGCGTCCCGACGCTGCTGCTTTCGCTCGTCCACATCACCGGCGACCCTCGGTTCATCCGCGACTTCAAGCCCATGGGGATCTTCCTCAACGAGGTCCAGGGGTTCATGTCGGAGGAGGACAAGGCCCGGGCCCGCGCGGCGGCGCTGCCGGTGATCACCGACTACCGGGACCGCGGTTGCCCCGAGCCCGAGCCGCTGAGCCTCGACCTCATTCGCGAGATGATGGACTGGGCCGCCTGCGAACACGTGACCGACGACTACCTGCCGTTGATCCTGGAGGAAATGGATCTCGAGGGCGTCGACCCCCGCCGCCCGGCAGCCCTGCCGGCACAATCCGCCGCCGAACTTCCCGTGCTGGTGGTCGGCTGCGGCGAATCCGGCATCCTCGCCGGAATCCGCCTGAAACAGGCCAACATCCCGTTCACCATCGTCGAAAAGAACGCCGGCCCCGGCGGAACATGGTGGGAGAACAGCTATCCCGGCGCCCGCGTCGACGTCGCAAACCATTTTTATTGCTACAGCTTCGAACCCAACAACGACTGGACTCACTTCTTCGCCGAGCAGCACGAGCTGCAGGACTATTTCACCGAGGTGATGAACAAGCACGACCTGTCCGAGCACATCCGATGGAACACCGAGGTACTCGCGGCCGAGTGGAACGACGGCGACGGCGTCTGGAGCGTCTCGGTCCGCAGCGCCGACGGCGAGACGAGCACGCTCACCGCGCGGGCCGTCGTCACCGCGGTCGGACAACTGAACCGGCCCCACCTTCCCGAGTTCGACGGGGCCGACAGCTTCGAGGGACCCTCATTTCACTCCGCCGCCTGGGACCACTCGGTCGACCTGACGGGCAAGCGCGTCGCGCTGATCGGGGCGGGCGCCAGCGGATTTCAAATCGCGCCCGCGATTGCCGACCAAGTCGACAGCCTGACGGTGTTCCAGCGGACTGCGCAATGGATGTTCCCCAACGCCATGTACCACGACGAGGTCGGCGACGGCGTGCGCTGGGCGATGCGTCATCTGCCGTTCTACGGCCGCTGGTATCGGTTTCTCGTGCTGTGGCCCGGCGCCGACAAGGGCCTGGACGCCGCCGAAGGCGACCCGAACTACGCCGACCAGGACTACGCCGTCAGCGACATCAACGCCGCCGCGCGAATGATGTTCTCGCAGTGGATCACCAGCCAGGTCGGCGAGGGACACGAATTGCTGGACAAGGTGCTGCCCGACTACCCCGCCACGGGCAAGCGGACCCTGCAGGACAACGGCAGTTGGCTGCGGACGCTGCAACGGAACAACGTCGAGTTGGTGCGCACACCGATCCGGCAGATCACACCGCACGGCGTCGTCACCGAGGACAACGCGACATACGACGCGGACGTGATCGTCTATGCCACCGGGTTCCGGCACACCGACGTGCTGTGGCCACTGAAGGTGCGGGGGCGCAACGGGATTGACCTGCACGAGATGTGGGGGAGCCGCCCGTACGCCTACTTGGGCATCACCGTGCCGGGATTCCCGAACTTCTTCATCATCTACGGACCCGGCACCCACCTCGCCCACGGGGGCAGCCTGATCTTCCAATCCGAACTGCAGATGCGCTACGTCGACCAGTGCCTCAGGCGGCTGGCCGAGGAGAACCTGCATTCGATCGAGCCGAAGGCCGAAGCCGCCACCGCATGGCACGAGCGGACACAAACGCAGATCAAGAAGATGGTCTGGTCGCACCCGGCGGTCAAACACTCGTACTTCAAGAACGCCGACGGCGAGATCCACACCGTCAGCCCGTGGCGCCTCAACGAGTACTGGGCCGCGGTGCGCGAGCCCGACTGGTCACAATTCGTTGTGCGGCAGGAAAGGGAGCAGGGAAAGTGAGCACACCACCATGCGCACGGTAGTCGTCGACGGACCCCGCAACATCCGGGTCGAGACCCGCCCCGATCCCACGCTTCCCGGCCCCGACGGGGCCATCGTCGAGGTCACCGCCGCCGGCATCTGCGGATCGGATCTGCACTTCTACGAGGCCGATTTCACCATGCCCGATCCGATCGCGCTGGGCCACGAAGCCGTCGGCACGGTCGTGGAGGTCGGACCCGAGGTACACACGGTCAAGGCCGGCGACCAGGTCATGGTGTCCTCGGTGACCGGCTGCGGCCACTGCCCGGGGTGTGCCACCCGCGATCCGGTCATGTGCTACTCCGGGTTTCAGATCTTCGGCGGCGGCCTGCTCGGCGGGGCGCAGGCCGATCTGCTCGCCGTGCCCGCCGCCGACTTTCAGCTGCTGCGGACGCCCGAGGGGATCAGCACCGAGCAGGCGCTGCTTCTGACCGACAACCTCGCAACGGGCTGGGCCGCCGCGCAACGCGCGGACATTCCGTACGGCGGCACCGTGGCCGTGATCGGCCTGGGCGCGGTCGGGTTGTGCTCGCTGCGCAGCGCGCTTTTCCAAGGCGCGGCAACGGTTTTCGCCGTCGATCAGGTCGAGGGCCGGCTCGATCGGGCCGCCCGGTGGGGCGCCACTCCGATCAAGGCGCCGGCGGTCGAAGCGATCCTCGCGGCGACGGGAGGACGGGGCGCCGACGCGGTGATCGACGCCGTAGCCACGGACGCGTCGCTGACCGACGCGCTCAATGCGGTGCGGGCGGGCGGCACCGTCTCGGTGGTGGGTGTGCACGACATGAATCCGTTTCCGCTCAACGCGCTCGGCTGCCTGATTCGCAGCATCACCCTGCGGATGACCACGGCGCCCGTCCAGCGGACCTGGCCGGAGTTGATCCCGCTGCTGCGGTCCGGCCGGCTCGACGTCGACGGAATCTTCACCACCACACTGCCATTGGACGAGGCGGCCAAAGGCTACGCGACCGCCGAGGCGCGCTCCGGTGACGAGGTGAAGGTCCTGCTAACGCCCTAGTGCAGGCTCACGCCGAGCGCGTCGCCGTGATGTATTGCGAGTGCATGAAGGCGTCGATCTTGACGTCGACCTCCGGCGGGGTGAGCCCGTAGCCGGCCTGCAGATCCAGCGTGTTCCGGACCGGTTCGACGGCCCAGCCGTGCCCGGCGAGCCAGTCCGCCGGGTCGGATTTGGGTTCGTAGGTGAGGGCGGAGAAGTCGACGTCGCCGGACATGTTGACCCCGGGATGGTCGGCCTCCAGGGCGGCGAGCTGCTGGCGATCCAGCCGCGATCCCAGCGCGCCGATGGCGATTCGGCTGCCCGGCGCGCTGAGCCCGCTGATGCGGGTGAAGAGCGTGTTCTGGGCTTCGTCGGTGAGGTAGGGCAGCACTCCCTCCACCGACCAGGCGCTCGGTGCTTCCGTGTCGAAGCCGGCCTCTTCCAATCGCCGCGACCAGTCGGTGCGCAGGTCGGCTCCGACCTGGATCCGGCGGGCCTTGGGCGTGGCGCCCTGCTCGTCGAGCACGCGGGTCTTGAATTCCAGGACCTTCGGCAGGTCGACCTCGAAAACCGTTGTGTCAACCGGCCATTCGAGGCGATAGGCCCGCGAATCCAATCCGGCTGCGACGATCACCGCTTGCCGAATGCCCGCGTCACCCGCGGACGCGAAGAAGTCGTCGAAGAACCGGGTCTGCACGCCGTACAGGCGCGGGAAGGCCGTCTCGTCGTCCGAGGTTCCCGGATTGGCGAGCACGCCCGCCAGATACGGGTCCTGCGAGGCGGCGATGAACGCCTTCGCGTATTCGTCTCGGACCAGCGGTTGGGGGCTCACGGCGTGCAGCGCCCGCCACCCCGCCACCAGCAGCGCGGTGTAACCCACGCCGCTGACGATGTCCCACTGGTCGTCGTCGGAACGAAGCGACCCAAACTCAGGTGTCGTGCTCATAGCGGATTCAGCCCTCCCGACTCACCAACGTACCTGCGCGGGCACCGTCAAAGTTCCAAAGCGACCGTGACCGGGCCGTCGTTCACCAATTCGACCTGCATGTGCGCGCCGAACACGCCGGTCTGCACCTCGGCGCCCAGCGCCTGCAGCGCCTCCGCGAACGCCGTCACCAGGGGTTCGGCGACCGACGCGGGTGCGGCGGCGTTCCACGACGGGCGCCGGCCCTTCGCGGTGTCGGCGTACAGGGTGAACTGGCTGACCACCAGGATCGGCGCGTTGACGTCGGCCGCGGACCGCTCGTCGGCGAGTATGCGCAGATACCAGAGCTTTTCGGCCAGCCGCCGCGCCTTGTCGGGGTCGTCGCTGTGGGTGACGCCGACGAACGCCAACAAGCCCTGGCCGTCCGGCCGGACGGCTCCCACCACCCGGCCGTCGACCGACACCGACGCCGACGAGACCCGTTGCACCAGAACCCGCATGGCCCTCGATGCTGCCAGGCTTGCCGCGAAAAGGTTGGGTAGGCTCGTCACGTGTCCGTGCTCGTCGCGTTTTCGGTCACCCCGCTGGGCGTCGGAGAGGGCGTCGGCGAGATCGTCGCCGACGCGGTCCGCGTGGTTCGCGAGTCCGGGCTGCCCAACAAGACCGACTCCATGTTCACCGTGATCGAGGGCGACAGCTGGGGGGAAGTCATGGACGTCGTCCAGCGTGCCGTCGAGGCGGTGGCCGCTCGCGCGCCGCGGGTCAGCACGGTGATCAAGGCGGACTGGCGGCCCGGCGCACACGACGCGATGACGCAGAAGGTCGCCAGCGTCGAGCGTTATCTCTCCGACGGTTAAGCCTCCTGCACCGCGTCGCGGAACGCCCGCTCGGCCGCCTCGCCGTGGACCGCGAACACCACCTTGTCCAAGGAGCTCGCCCGGTGCCGACGGACGACGTCGACCATCAGCCGCGCCGCGTCTTCGAGCGGGAACCCGCCGACGCCGGTGCCGAACGCCACCAGGGCCAAAGAGCGGCAGCCGAGTTCGTCGGCCTTGCGCAGCGTGGAATCCGTGGCGCGGGAGATGATGTCGGCCGAGGTCGGGCCGCCGAGTTCCATCGTCGCCGCGTGGATCACATAACGCGCCGGCATGTCGCCGGCGGTGGTTTCGATGGCTTCGCCGAGCCCAATCGGCGCTTTCTCGGTCGATTCACGCTGTACCGCGGGTCCGCCGGCGCGGGAGATGGCCGCGGCGACACCGCCGCCGTGCCGCAGTTGGGTGTTGGCGGCGTTGGTGATCGCGTCGACCTCGAGCTTGGTCACGTCGGCCTGCACTACCTCTAGCTCGATCATCGGCTCATTGTCTCGCAACACCGCGAAAATAGGCTGGCCTCGCGCAGAGCCGGGCGCCAACCCGGCACACCAGGCGGCTATCGCCCCCTGGTCGCCTTCTCGCGGACCAACAGGTAGAGCCGCCACAAGTCCGGCACACCTTTGAGCTCATGCTCACCGCGCGCTGAGAACTCGCGGCCGGAGCCGGCGACGATGTCGCGCACCGTCGAGGACACCAGCACCTCGCTCGGTCCGGCCAGCGCCGAAACGCGCGCACCGATGTGTACGGACAGTCCGGCGACGTCGTTGCCGCGAACCTCTATCTCGCCCGCGTGAATGCCCACCCGGAGCTCGACGCCGAGCACACGCACCGCGTCGACGACGGCCTCGGCGAACGAAATTGCGGCGCTGGGACTCGCAAACGTCGCGAGGAATCCGTCACCGGCCCTGTTCCTTTCGGTCCCACCGAATCGCCTGATTTCCCGGCGGACCGCGGTGTCGTGCCGGTCCAGCAGGTCCCGCCAGCGTTGGTCGCCGAGCTCCGCGGCGCGCAGGGTGGCGCCGACGATGTCGGTGAACACGATGGTGGTGAGCACGCGCTCGCTGTCCGAGCCCCCGCGGACACCGGTGATGAACTCCTCGATTTCCGCGAGCATCGCCCCGGCGTCGCCGACCCAGTACAGCGAATCCTCGCCCGGCAGTTCGACATAGCGTGACCCGGCGATGTGCTCCGCGAGATGGCGACCATTGTCCGCCGGAATGAATTTCACGCGATCTCGGTGCAAGACAAGGGTCTTCACGCCGATACGCGGGAGCGTGTCGCGCACGTCGCTCTCGGTCACGACCTTGCTCACGGCGCGTGCCATGCTCGGCGACGCAGCGCGGTTGCCGGCGATGTCCCACCACGCGCGAAACGCGTCGTCGCGGGCGACGCTGGGCGCGATGATTCCCAGCACGTCGAACCCCTGTTCAACCGCGTCGGGCTCGATCGCGACGGACGTGAATGGGTCGGTGGCGCTGGGCCGGGCCCCGACGGGGTAATCGGGTGCCCACAGCACCCGCGCCGTGCCGTTGATGATCACCAGGCTGCGCACCCGGTCGGGGTAGTCGGCGGCCAGCACCAGCCCGCTCATCGCGTTGTAGCTTGTCGCGAGAATGGACGCCTGCTCGGAGCCGACCGCGTCCATCACCGCGATCGCGTCCTCGGCCCAGAACTTCGGCCCGATCATCTCCAGCGAGGGCACTCGCGACGACAGACCCATCCCGCGGAAATCGAAGCGGATCACGCGGCTGAACGACGCCAGACGCCGGTAGAAGCGGTACAGCGAGGGTTCGGCGTCGATGGAGTCGATCGGTATCGATGGTCCGGCCAGCAAGACCAGGTCGACCGGGCCTTCCCCGAAGACCTGGTAGGCGATGTCGATATCACCGCATCTGGCGTAGCGAATGCGCGGTGCCGCAGACGTCCCGGCCACGGCCTCAGGCTAGTTCAGTCAACCGGCCGACGGCACGCCAGTAGGCTCAACCCGGTGAGCGCACGCGCGGGCATTGTCGTCACCGGAACCGAAGTCCTCACCGGGCGCGTCCAGGACGCAAACGGCCCCTGGCTCGCCGATCGCCTCCTCGAGCTGGGCGTCGAGCTGGCACACATCACCATCTGCGGCGACCGCCCGGCCGACATCGAGGCGCAGCTGCGTTTCCTGGCCGAGCAGGGCGTGGACCTGATCGTCACCAGTGGCGGCCTGGGCCCGACGGCCGACGACATGACCGTCGAGGTGGTGGCGCGCTTCTGCGGCCGCGAGCTGATACTCGACGAGGCAACCGAGAACAAGATCGCCGAGATTCTGAAGAAGTTGATGGGCCGCAATCCCGCGTTCCAATCCGCTCTGGATCCCGGCACTTTCGAGTCGATCAGGGCCGCCAACCGCAAACAGGCGATGATCCCCGACGGCGCGCAGGTGCTCGACCCGGTGGGCACCGCACCGGGTGTGGTGGTGCCCGGCAAGCCGACGGTAATCGTGCTTCCGGGACCGCCGCGTGAGCTTCAGCCCATGTGGCACACGGCAATTGAGACGCCCGCCGCGCAGGAGGCGATCGCCGGCCGAACGACCTATCGGCAGGAGACGATCCGGATGTTCGGGCTGCCGGAGTCGGGGCTGGCCGAAACGCTGCGCGACGCCGAGAAATCCGTCCCTGGCTTTGACCGCCTGGAGATCACCACCTGCCTGCGCCGCGGCGAGATCGAAATGGTCACCCGCTACGAGCCGGACGCCGCGGACGCGTATGCGCGCCTGACCGAGGTGCTGCGCGACCGGCACGGGCGTCAGATCTACTCCGAAGACGGCTCAAGGGTGGACGACCTGGTGGCGCGGTTGCTGCAAGGCCGCTGGATAGCGACGGCGGAATCCTGCACCGCGGGCCTGTTGGCGGCGCGGCTGACCGACCGGGCCGGTTCCTCGGACTACGTGGCCGGCGGCGTGGTGTCCTACTCCAACGACGCGAAGGCGCAACTGCTCGGCGTGGACCCGGCCTTGATCGAAAAGCACGGCGCGGTGTCCGAACCGGTCGCCGAGGCGATGGCACAAGGCGCGCTCAAACGCTTCGGTGCGGACACCGCCGTCGCCATCACTGGGATCGCCGGCCCGGGCGGGGGAACCCCGGAAAAGCCCGTCGGCACAGTCTGTTTCACCGTGATGCTCGGCGACGGCCGCACCGATAAAAGAACGCTGCGGCTACCCGGCAACCGTTCCGACGTCCGCGAGCGGTCGACGACGGTGGCGATGCACCTGCTGCTGCGAATGCTGAGCGGCGCCGGATAGCCTCACGTCATTTCGGTTGGCAGGAATGCGCTTTCGGAGGTGCCGAACCGAATCCCGGTGGCATCCTTGCCGATCAGCGTGAGGAAGGCCACGGCGATCAGCACCGGCACGATCGTCGCCGCCAGCGCGAAGGGGTAGCCGTGCGACTCGGCCAGGTGTTCCTGGATGGGCAGGTTGAACGCGGCCAACAGGTTCCCGAGCTGATAGGTCACGCCGGGGTAGAGGCCGCGGATGGCGTCCGGGGACATCTCGGTGAGATGAGCGGGGATCACCCCCCACGCGCCCTGCACGCAGAGCTGCATCAAAAACGAGCCGAGGCACAGCATCGCCGCGCTGTGCGAGTAGGCGAACAGCGGCACGATCGGCAGGCCCAGCAGCGCGCAGAAGATGATGGTGTAGCGGCGGCCGAACCGCTGCGACATCGTGCCGAAGAACAGCCCGCCGACGATGGCGCCGATGTTGTAGACGATGACGATCCACTTGACGGTCGCGCTGGGCAGGCCTGCGCCGTGATTGCCCGTGGCACCAAGGAAGGTGGGGTAGACGTCCTGGGTGCCGTGGCTCATCCAGTTGAAGGCGGTCATCAGCAGGACCAGGTAGAAGAATCGGCGGATGATCGCCCCGTCGCGCAGCACGTCGCGGATCCTGGTGCTGGTGAGCCGCATCTGGTCCTGCGCGGCCTCCCAGACCTCGGACTCCTCCACTCGGTATCGGATGATGAGGCTGATCAGTGCCGGGATGATGCTCAAGGCGAACAGCCAGCGCCACGACAGCCCAAGCCAGTTCATCACCAGCAGCGATGCGACGCTCGCCAGCAGGTAGCCGAACGCGTAACCCTCTTGCAGCAGCCCGGAAAAGAACCCGCGGCGCTCCACCGGAACCTTCTCCATGGCCAACGCGGCCCCCAGTCCCCACTCGCCGCCCATGCCGATGCCGTACAGCAGCCGCAGGATCACCAGGACGGTGAAATTGGGGGCGAACGCACACAGGAACCCCACGATGGAGTAGAACGTCACGTCGACCATCAGGGGGAGGCGCCGCCCGACACGGTCGGCCCACAGCCCGAACAGCAGCGCGCCGACGGGGCGCATGATCAGGGTGGCCGTCGTGACGAACGCGACCTCCGCCTTGCTGATGTGGAACGTCTTGGCGATGTCGGCGTAGACGAGCACGACGATGAAGTAGTCGAAGGCGTCCATCGTCCAGCCCAGCAACGCCGCGACGAACGAATTCCGCTGATCGGGGGTCAACTTCTGCCGAGGAGGTTGTGTTGTCACTTCAGCATCGTTGCAGTACCGGGCGGCGATGCGCGAGAGTAAGTTCCGGATACATGCGAATCATCGATGCCGATGGACACGTCGCCGAGAACTCCTCGCTGGCGATCGAAGCGATCAAACGCTGGCCCGACCACGTCAAGCCCAGCACGGACGGCCGGCTGCGGTTGGTGTTCGAGGGCCGCAACTATCCGGAGGACGAGGGCCCCGGTGCGGGTTGCCCGCCCGAACACGGGATCAGCAAGGCACCCGACATCAATTGCCGCACACCCGAGGGGGTGCTGGGCGACGCCGACCGCGATCACATCGACACGATGGTGCTGTATCCGAGCATGGGCCTGTGCGCCCCCAGCCTCGAGGATCCGGAATTCGCCGCGGGATTCTCGCGGCTCTACAACCAGTGGATCGCGGATTACTGCGCGTCCTCGCAAGGCCGGTTGCTCGGCGTCGCCGTTACCCCGATCGAACACGGCCAGGCTGCGATCGACGTCATGACGGAAGCCAAAGAACTAGGGCTGGTGGCGACGCTGGTCCCGCCGGCGCTCAAGACCCGCAACCTCGACCACCCCGACCTCGATCCGTTCTACGCCGCGGCCGTCGAACTCGGGATGCCGCTGGGCGTTCACGGTGCCCCCGGCATCCACCTGCCGAAGATCGGCGTGGACCGGTTCACCAATTACATTCAGGTGCACTGCATCAGCTTTCCCTTCGACCAGATGACCGCGATGACCGCGATGGTTTCCGGCGGCGTCTTCGAGCGGCATCCCCAGCTGCGGGTCGCCTTCCTCGAGGCGGGCGCGGGGTGGGTCCCGTTCTTCATCGATCGCCTGCATGAGCATTACGAGAAGCGGGGCGACTGGGTCGAGCGCGGCTGGCGTCGCGATCCGCACGAGTACCTGGCCGCCGGCAACATCTTCGTGACGTGCGAGCCGGAGGAACCGATCCTGCCCGGCGTGATCGACGTGCTCGGCGCCGACTTCATCATGTTCGCCAGCGACTACCCGCACTGGGACGGCGAATGGCCGGAGAGCACCAAGCACCTGCGGACCCGCCCGGACATCAGCGAGGAGGCGCGGGAAAAGATCGGCGGCCTCAACGCGCAGCGCTTCTACAACCTGAACTAAACCGCATGCCGGGTGGCAGGATCTCCCGCATGGGACCTTTTCTGCTTCGCGCCGCGCTGACCGGCATCGCAATGTGGATCGTCACCCTCTTCATGCACGGGATGAGATTCGTCGGCGGCACCACCACGTTGCAGACGGCGGGCATCATTTTCGTCGTCGCAGTGATCTTTGGTCTGGTCAACGCGTTCATCAAGCCGGTCGTCCAGTTTCTGTCGATTCCGCTCTACATCCTGACCCTCGGGCTCATCCACATCGTGATCAACGCGTTGATGTTGTGGATCACCGCGTGGATCACCGCGCACACCACGCACTGGGGTCTGCAGATCGACCACTTTTGGTGGACGGCGATCTGGGCCGCCATCCTGCTGTCGATCGTGAGCTGGGTGCTGTCGCTGGTGATCCGCGACGTCACGCGCGCCTGAGGGCGCCTAAACCTTCACCGAGCCCGCCAGCGCGGCGGTCGCTTCTCGGCGAACGCGCGCGGCCCCTCTTTGGCGTCCTCGGTCTCGAAAACGCGGTCGCTGTGCCGGGTTTCGTTGTCGTAGGCCGACTTGAGATCCAGCGCCAACCCTTCGACGGCCGACTGCTTCGTCGCGAACACCGCCAGCGGCGCGTTGGCAACGATGCGCTCGGCAAAGTCGTAGGCGGTGTCCATCAGTTGATCCGCCGGGACCACCCGGTTGATCAGTCCCATAGCAAGGGCCCGTTCGGCGTCCACCATGTCCGCCGTCAGCAGCAGCTCCATCGCCCACGGGTAGGGCATCTGCCGCGGCAGCCGCACGGTGCTTCCGCCGCCGGCGAACAGGCCGCGCTTGGGCTCCATCACCGCGAAGCGCGCGTCGGGGACGGCGACGCGAATGTCGGTGGAGGTCAGCATCTCGAAGCCGCCCGCGACGCACGTCCCGTTCACGGCGGCGACGATCGGCTTGTACACGGGGAACCGATGCAGGACGGCGTGGATGGCGTCGTCCTTGTTCCACCCGTCGGGCCTGGGCAGGTCACCGGTGAGTTCGGGGATGAACTTCTTGAGGTCGGCGCCCGTGCAGAAGTCCCGGCCGACGCCGGTGACCACCGCGACCCAGGCCCGTTCGTCGTCGCGGAACGCCGCCCAGGCGTGGGCCAAGTCGCGAAAGTGCACCATATCCAACGAGTTTCGTGTCTCCGGGCGGTTGATCGTGATGGTGGCGACATGCTCGTCCAGCCGGTAGTCGATGCTCACCGCGCGGCCCCGTCGACCAGACGCACCACGTCGCGTGCGCAACCCCACGACAGGGTCACGCCGTTGCCACCGTGGCCGTAGTTGTGGATGCACAGTGCTTGTCGGGGAGCCCGCCCGAGCGGTTCGGCTTCCACTCGCACCGACGGCCGGTCCGGGCGGAGCGCGGTGATCGTCTCGATCACCTCGGCATCGCCGAGGCGTGGCTCGATCCGGCGGCACCGTTGCAGGATGCGTTCGGTCACCTCGCGCTCCGCGGTGGTGTCCCAGCGGTCGGCGATGCTGATGCCACCGCACACCACCCGCTGCGGGTGTGGGAAGAAGCACGTCCACTCCGGCGCCTCGTTCAGCTCGATAAACAGTTGCTGCAGGCCGGGATTCGCCAGCACGACGTGCTGGCCGAACCGCGGCCGCACGGTGTCGTCGCCGGTCAGCGCTGCGGCGCCGAGCCCCGCGCAGTTGACGACGATCGGTGCCGCGTCGGCTGCCTCGGCCAACGAACCGATGGGTCGCTCCTCGATTTCGCAGCCGGCCGTAGCCAGGCGCCGGGTCAGGTAGTCGAGGTATTGCGGCATGTCGATCATCGGCATGGTGGCGCGGAAGCCGGCGGCGAAGCCCGCCGGGACGTCGGCCGGGTCGGCCGGCCGCAGGTCGGGTACGAGCTTGGCCGCCGGCGCGGCCGCCTCGGCGCCGATGAATTCCCCGACGGCCAGCGCCGGTGCCATGCGAACGCCGGTGCCCGGGTCGCCGGCCAGTTCGCGGAACACCCGCAGGGAGTGCTCGCTCCAACCCAGGGTCGCCGCGGCGCGTTCGGCGGGCCGCGGGGGAGCCCACACCGCTCCGGCCACCGCCGAGGTCGTCTGTTGTGGCATCGCGGCCGCCCACACCCGCACCGGCCAGCCC
The DNA here is from genome assembly GCF_002101935.1 of Mycobacterium sp. IEC1808. NCBI lineage: Bacteria > Bacillati > Actinomycetota > Actinomycetes > Mycobacteriales > Mycobacteriaceae > Mycobacterium > Mycobacterium sp. IEC1808. The sequence goes on from NZ_LQPV01000040.1 coordinate 14,945, forward strand.
GCTTCTGCCAGGCAAATCGCCGAAGTCAAACCGCTGACGCCGGCGCCGACGACGACGATCTCCTGCGGGTCACCCGCATCACTTGCCAACGGCCGCGGACTCCCGTCAGGAATGGGGGGGTTGCTGGCCGTTCTGGCCGCCGAGCAGCCCGTTGAGGATGCCGAGAGTGCCTTGCACACCGGCGGGCGGCGCGCTGGGAGGCAGTGCGGCGTCGGGAGTCAGCTGCCAGGGCTGGCAGCCCGTCGTCTTGAACGATTTGTCGCCCGGGTCGATCTGCACTACCTGCGGCTTCTTGCTCATGGCGTTGTCGACGAGGTTGCCGTCGGGGTTACTCGTCCGCTTCCAGTAACAGGTGCCGTCGCCGACAGGGCCCGCCGAGCTGTAGATGCCTGGCGCGATGTCCGTGCCCACCGCGTACGTGCCGTCGTGGTCGATCGTCGTCTTCGGCGCCGATGCTGGTGACGCGGCCGGTGAAGGCGACGGACCGGGTGAGGCTGCGGGCGAGGGCGGCGGCGTCGGCTCCGGGTCGGCGCCGGCGACACCGGCCGACGCGGCCCAGCCCGCAAGGAGCACTCCGGCGGCGGCACATCGCGCCGCCACTGATGCTTTCAGCCTGAACCCCATGAACCAGCAGCTTACCGGCGCGAGGGACTCATTTCACATCGATGTTGCCCGAGCGCGGAACGGAAGGCTCGACGCGAGGCCCGCTGCTGGCCACCGTGGCATCGGCGATGTCGTAGCGAGCCCAACCGGCGTTGGCGCCCAGCCCGCCTGTCCCAATTCCGGCCGCCCTCAACACGGTATTGGGCGTCAGTGGGCCGGGGGCAACCCATCCCGCGGTCGCCGCGGCTGGCGCCGGCAACGGGATCCCGTTGTCGTGGGGCGGCGGGCCGTCGTCGCTCGGGCAGGGCATTTGCTCCGGGACGTCGGTGACGGGCTGGTGAGCATCGTCGGCTCGCGACGCGTCCGAGGCCCAACAGCAGGGACACACGCCCCAATAGATGACCTCGGTCTGGTCCAGGTGGAAGCCGCTGGCATCTGCAGGGGTCAGGCAAAGTGTGTCACCGACGGCACACTCCACGTCTGCGATGGCCCCACAACTCCGGCAGACCACGTGATGGTGGTTGTCGCCCACTCGAGTTTCGTAGCGCGCAACCGAGCCCGGCGGCTGAACCCGTCGCAATAGCCCCGCGTCGGTCAGCGCATGCAAGACGTCGTACACGGCCTGCCGGGACACGTCGGGCAGGCAGGCGTGCACCGCTCCGATAAGCGTCTCGGTGTCCGCGTGCGGATTCAGTTCAACCGAATACAACCACGGCGATCCGCGGGCGGGTCACTCGTAAGTCCGCCAGGCGTAAGCGCTCCGCGTAACGCGGCGCCGACGGCATCTGCACGAGGTGGAAGTCTTTTCTGGAGTTGATCAATGTTCCTCTGACTCCCTCCCTCAGGCAAGGGAAACCCTCGGCGTCCGGCGCCTGATGAGATCGGATATTTTCACGGCGGAGCCAACGCTAGGGCGCCTTTTTCAGATGCGGCAGGTTTTCGCACAAATCGCGTCAGCGTTTTTGAGCGGCAATCTAGTACATGGACCAAACATCGGGTCCGGACCGTAAAAGGCTTCGAGTCGAACGAGATTCGCTCTCTAGATGGACGAGCGGTTTGCTTTGGGTCACATTTGCGCGGTCCACCGCGATGAGCCCCGCACTGCTTGTGTGCCGCGCGACCACGGCCAGTGACCGCACGAGTCCACCCACACCAGCTGCAGCGCCATCACCTCATCAGCGAAGATTTGCGCCCGCGAAAGTTAGATACACATCGGGCTGCTCGACCGCGACCATTTCGACAAGGGGGCCGGTGGGCAGGCCGATCCGCATGCCGGGGGACGGCCGCTCGCCCTTCGCCGCTCGCCGATCGAGGGTGTTCAGCATCCGCGCCGCTCGGCGCGGTGCGACGCCCGCCTGACATGTTCGCCCGGCACGCATTCCGCGTGTTACGAAACATCTTGTAAGGCAGTCGATTACGTCAGCCGACGCACCTTCCCCGCGTAGCCCAGCGCATGCTCGTACACCTCGAGGTTGTCGCGAGAAATCCTCGCGTGCACGGGGCGCTCCAGGAAGAAGCGCAGCACCGGGTTGTAGGCATGGTAGGTCTCATGGAAGGTCAGCACGGTGGTGCCGTCGGGCTGCTCCTCGAGTTCGTGATAACCCTCCGCGCGCGACCACAATGGCGCGCCGACGGCCACGTAGCGCGACAGCTTGTTGATCTCGGCCTCGGTCACGCTCTCCCAGGACCGCCCCTTGCCGCCGGACAGGAGGTATTTGGGAACCGGGAAGACGCAGGTGCGCACCAGGCCCTCGCCGGCCTCGTTGCCTTCGTTGAGGATCTCCATGCTGCCGGTAGGCCAGGTGAGGATCCGCGGCCGCGGCGCGTCGGGCGGCGCCGGCGGGTGAAGCACCCGCCACACCTTTTTCGGCGGCGCATCGACGTGGAATCGCACGGTGTAGGACTGCATCAGCTCGCTCCCCAGCTATTCCAGTAAGTAATGGTCTCCGCGGGCGGGCGTGCGGCCGGCCGGAAGTCGGTGCCGATGGTGTAGGCGACCGGGAACAGCGCGGCCTGGGTGGCCGTCGGCGGGATGCCGAGCAGCTCGGCGACCTCCTGCTCCCTGGCCAGGTGCATCGTCGTCCACACCGATCCCAGCCCACGCGACCGCAGGGCCAACAGGAAGCTCCAGCCGGCCGGGATGATCGACGCCCAGGCGGAGGCGGCGGTCAGCAGCTTCGAGTTGTCGATGCGGTTATCCAGGCAGGGGATGACGTGCACCGGGACCCGGGCCAGCGTGTCGGTCAGGGCCAGCGCGCCGGCGTACACGCGCTGGGTCTGGGGATCGGACGCCTCCTTGGCCGCGTACGCGAGGTACTCGGCGCCGACGCTGCGGTAGATGTCGCCGATCGCGGCGCGCTTGTCGGCGTCCGTGATCACCAGCCATCGCCAATCCTGCGCGTTGCTGGCCGTGGGGGCCTGCATGGCGAGCCGGATGCACTCGAGGATCACCTCGCGTCCGACCGGCCGGTTCAGGTCGAGGCGTCTGCGCACCGCCCGTGTGGTGGTCAGCAATTCGTCGACCGAGGCGAGGTCCATTGGGTCCTTCCCGAGGGGGTCAGAGGTCGATGGCACAGGATTGGTCGACGCCCAGGACCGTCAGCGAACGCCCCAGGCCGAGAAACACCGCGACACACAGCGTGAGATCGAGGATCTCCTCGTCGGAGAATGACTGCCGCAGCCGGTCGAAGAACGCGTCGCCCATCGACGCGTGGTCGGTGGCGAAGCGCTCCGCATACTCGATGGCCAGGCGCTGGCGCGTGGTGTAGCCGGGGTAGCTGGCGTAGGCGGCGACGTTGTCGTACAACTCGGGCGCGACCCCGGCGTCCAGGACCGACTGGGCACGGAAGTCCGAGCAGGCGACGCAGTCGTTGATCTGGGCGATTCGCATCCGGGCCAGCTCCCGCTCCTCGGCCGGCAGCATGCTCTGCTGGTATGCGCCCCGGATCATGCGCTCGACCATGGAGCCGAGCTGGGGTCGTAGCGACCAGATCATGGCGGCTTCGCCGCCGGGGCCATCCGGAACATTGACTCGGGCCATTCGTGAACTCCTGCCCGCGGAAGATCGTTACCTAGTGGAGCAAACCAGATTCTCAACTGGGCTGTCTAGGTCGGCTCCCGCATGCGATCGTGCATAGGCATACCCGGCGCCGCCGCGAAAATCTGGTTGGCTACGGTCCGTTGATTGAGGGCGCTCATCGGGCGGGTGTCCCGAATTTGGAGGTCGGTGCGTGCTGTTCATGCACGAGGTGCACAAGGTCCGCGGCCGCAGTGAGGACGACTTCGAGGCCGCGTTTCGAACGGGCTGGATGCCCATGCTCGCCGCCGGGAACGACGCGCGGTTGCTGTGGTACACGAACCAGGCCCATGGCAGTGGACCCGCCTACACGGTAATCACCGTGACCGCCGTTCGCGATGGCGCGGCCTGGGAGCGTCTGACCCAGCGGGTCCAGAAGGGCGATCTCCAGGAGTGGATGCGCCAGCTCGACGAGCTCCGCCATGAGGTCGACGCCAAGCTGCTGGTGCCGCTCCCGTGGTCGCCACTGCAGGAGGTCCGCCTCGAGGAGGTGCCGGTCGACGGGCGCGAGCACGAGATGAGCCTCTACATGGAAGACACTATGTGGCCGTACGAGGACAAGTTCGAGGAGTACATCGTCAGATGCGGCGAGGTCTACGCCAAGAGCCTCGACCAACCGTCATCCATGCTGAGCATGCACGCCTCGTTCCAGCCCGCCCTCGGCAGCCACGTGCGCCGCGAGGTGATCCTGATGCAGCGCATCAGTAGGCCGGAAGCGTTGCTCGATCTGCTCCGCACCCACATCCCCGCCGAGTACCGCGCCCCCGGGACCTGGATGTACGACGCGCTGGACCTGCGCGACCAGTGGACCAGCCGGCTGCTCCGAACCTCCGCCTGGTCGCCGCTGCATTAGGGACCGCGGATGAACACCGGGACGATCCACGAGGCCGCCGCCATCGGCGATCCCGCCCGAGCTGCCCTGATCATCGACGGGCGCAGCATCAGCTACGGCGAACTGGCCACGACGGTTCGGCGGTGCGCCGCCACCCTTGCCGCCCGGGGCGTGGCGGCCGGCGAGCGGGTCGCGGTCGTCGACAACGGCAGCCTGATGTCGATCGCCACCTTGCTCGCCGCGCCGCGCCTCGGCGCCGCGGCCGCGCTGATGAATCCCGCGCTGACGCCACCGGAGCTACACGGACTGCTGAAAAACGCCGGCTGCGCCGACGTCGCGGTCGCGGGGGAACAGTACGCGCAGCGGGTGCGCGAAGCGGGTGCACCGACCGTCCTGACGGCCGCCGGCCTCGCGGATGACGTCGTCGAGCCCGACCCGCCCGCCGGCGACGGGGAGGCCCTGGTGCTGTTCACCAGCGGCACGACCGGACTCCCCAAGGCCGTCGGCATCTCCACCCGGCAGCTCACCGCGCGGATCAAGGGAATGGCCGCGCCGTTCCGGGCGGACGCCGCACCCGCGGTGGGCATGATGTGTGTCCCGTTCTTTCACGTCGGCGGCTCGCTCGGCACGCTCGGCAGTCTGTACTCGGGCAACACGTCGGTGGTGCAGCCGCGCTTCGACGCCGGCGAGTGGCTGCGGCTGGTGGCGCAGCACCGGGTCACGGCCACCTTCCTGGTGCCGACGATGCTGCAGCGCATCCTCGATCACCCGGACTTTGCGACCAGCGACCTGTCGTCCCTGGTCGCCGTCGCGTACGGGGCCGCCGCCGCGCCAATTGCGTTGGTGCGCAGGGCGATGGCCGCGCTGCCGCACGTCGCGTTCGCCAACGTGTTCGGCCAGACCGAGACGCTCGGGGCCTACACGACCCTGCTGCCTCAAGACCACCGGGATCCGGCGCGGGCCGGTTCGGTGGGCCGGCCGCTGCCCGGGGTCGACGTGCGAGTGGTGGACCCGGTCACCGGCGACGACGTCCCGCCGGGAACGGTCGGCGAACTGTGGGTGAACACCACGCAGAACGTCACCGAAGGGTGGCTGCACACCGGCGATCTCGCCCGCCGGGATGCCGACGGCTACATCTTCCCGTGCGGCCGGCTGAGTGACACGATCAACCGTGGGGGAGAGAAGTTCGGCCCGGTCGAAGTCGAGGAGGCATTGCGTTCCCATCCTGCGGTGAGCGACGTCGCGGTCGCCGGCGTCGCCGACGACGAGCTCGGCCAGCGGGTCGGGGCGGCCGTAGTTGCCTGCGCCCCAGTGACACTCGAGCAGCTGCGGTCGCACTGCCGCGAGCTGATCGCCTACTTCAAGCTGCCCGAGCGGCTGGCGATCGTCGACAGCATTCCTTACAACGCGACCGGCAAGGTCAGCCGCCGCCAGATCGCCGCGCTCATCGCGGATAGTGCCTGAGCTCAGGGAGTGCCAGTGCTGTTTCTTCACGAGACCCACAAGGTGGTCGGCTCTCGGCAGGAGGAGTTCGAAGCGGCCTACCGCGACGGCTGGATGCCCATGCTGGCCAAGGGGGACGATGCGCGGCTGCTCTGGTACACCAACCACGCCCACGGTTCCGGGGTGTCCTACAACGTCGTCACCATCACCGCAATCAGCGACGGCGCGTCGTGGGAGAGCCTGGTCCGGCGTGCCCAGACCGGCGACCTTCGGCCGTGGATGCGCGAGCTGGACAGCCTGCGCCACGAGGTCACGGGCAAGATGCTGCTGCCCGTCTCCTGGTCACCGCTGCAGACGGTCGACTTGGCCAGCGTGCCCACCGATGGCACGACTCATCCGCTGAGCCTGTTCATGGAGGACACCGGCTGGCCCTCCGCCCCGCTCGACGACTACATCCGCATGTGGGACGAGATCTACTACCGGGTGCTTTCCAAGGCCCCGCGCGGGATGCGCATCCTGGACATCCAGGCGTGCTTCCAGGTCGCGCATGGGAGCTATCGTCGGCGAGAAGCCATGCTGTGGCAGAAGATTGAAGACGCCAACAACTATGCGGCGCTCGTGCACCTGCTGACTACCGAGACCCCGCCCGAGCACCGCGCGCCGGGCAGCTACATGTACGAGGCCCTGAAGTACCGCGATCAGTGGCAGAGCCGGCTGCTGCGCACGTCGAGCTGGTCACCCCTGTACTGAGGTCATCGGCGCCCTCAGCGCGAAACTTAAAGGAGCGTCACGTTTCTCGGCGTGTCGTCGCAGCCTGTGCAGTGTCGCGACGCAATGACGCGCCGGTCAGCGCCGCAGACTGACCGATTCCAGGAACGGCTCGGCGACGGCGAGAAAGCCGCCGGGGTCCGACGAAAAGACCACGTGACCGGTGTCGAGGATCTCCAGCCGGGACCCGGCGATGGCCTCGTGGGTCGCCCGACCCGCACGCAACGGTATGGCGATGTCCTTCTTGCCCCACACGATCAGCGTGGGCACGGACAGCTCACCGGCGCGGCCGCGCAGGTCGTGCTCGGGCGTGGCGAAGCTGCGCCACAGCGCCGCTCCGGTGCGGACGCCCTCGGGCGTTTTCGCCACTGCGGTCGCGCGCTCGACGATCCGCCGGTCGTCGTCGGTTTTGGCCTTCATGTAGCCGCGGACGAAGAGGGGGGCGGCCCGCCGGAACAGCGCCGGCGTGCCGAGCACCCGGCAGAAGCCGCGGACCGCCGGGTTCAAGGGCACGAACCCGCCCGTGTTGACCAGGACGAGACCTGCGACGCACTCGGGGCGAGTGATCGCCAGCCGCGCGGCGGCAAACCCGCCGACCGAGTTCCCGATAAACACGGCGTCCGACACGCCCAGGCCCTCGACGACGTCCTCCAGCACGTCGGCGAACAGTGGCGCGCTGGCCGCCATGGGGGACTCGACCGGATCGGATTCGCCGTGCCCGGGCCAGTCCACCGCGATGGTGCGGTAGTTGCGGGCAAGGGTATCGACGATCGGGTCGAAGTCGTGTCGGTCGTGCAGCGTGGCATGAAGCAGCAGAACGGTTGGGCCACTGCCGGATTCGTGGTAGGCCACGCGCCCCGCCCGGGTTTGAACAATCGCCATGGAAGTTCCTCTCGCCAATATTGACCGACTGGTCGGTCATCGCTTACGCTACAACGAGAAGACCGCCGTGACAAGAAGGGACCCGCGATGCCAGCCCCGCCGCCCGAAGCGCCGTTCGCCGACAAGATGGCCTACTACCGAACCCAGCACACCTCGAAGGGCGTACGGACAACGCATCTGATCGGCACGCCGATCATCGCGGCCGGCCTCCCGCTGGTGTGGGCCAAGCCGAGGGTCGGTGCCGCGATGTTCGTCGGCGGGTGGGCCCTGCAGATCATCGGGCACCGGGTGTTCGAGAAGAACCTCCCGTCAACCCACAAGGGGTGGATCACCTATCAACTCACCGGCGTGATCCACGTCTGCGAGCAGTACGGCGAGATGCTGGCCCGCCGCAGCCAGCGCCGGGCGGCCGTGCGATGAGATCGCCTGAGCAGGGGCGCAATGCGCTGCTGGACGCGGGGCAGCGGCTGCTGGGAACGGCCGACCTGGCCCGGATCTCGGTCAACGCGATCGTTGCCGAGGCCGGCATGGCGAAGGGCAGCTTCTATCAGCATTGGCCCAGCCGCTCGGAATACGTGCGGGCACTGCACGACCGGTTCCATGACGACCTGCAGGACTCGATCGCCGCCGCCGGCGCCGACCTGCCGCCCGGCCGTGAGCGGCTCGAGGCGGGGATGGACGCCTACCTCGACGGCTGCCTGGCCGAGCCGGCCACCAAGGCGTTGCTCGTGCAGTCACGCACCGAGGCCGGGCTGAGCGATTTGGTGGCCGCCCGCAATGAAAGTGCGGCCGCGCAGATCGTGCCCGATCTCGTCGCGCTCGGCTGGGCGTCCCCCGAACCGGTCGCGGCGTTGCTCGTCGCGGCGGTCGCGGAGATCGCCCTGATCGAGCTGGCCGCCGGCAAGCGCGACAAACGGCTGCGCCGCGGGTTAATTCGGCTCGCCACCCGGGCACCGACGGACTAGGAGGGCTTGCAGGCGGGCTCCAGGTTCAGGGTCGGGCCGCCGGATTGCAGCGACAGCAGGTACAGGTAGGTCGCGAGCGAATGTTCGCACGCCACCGAGTATTTGACCAGAACCTTCGGTGGCAGCGGCAGCAACCGAATCGGGTTCAACCAGGTCGGATTGAGCACGTGTTCGTAGTCGACGGGGGGAGGCAGGGCGGTGACGATGTCCAACCGGTTCGCGATGCGAAACGAGTTCTTCACCACCTGGTCGAAGGTGGCGGCGAACAGCGAATCCCCCGTGCGCGGACTGGCATACGTGTAGACGGCGGGAACGGCGAAGGTCGTGTTCGCCGCCAGATCGAGCGCCAGCAGCGTCGCCAGGGCTCCGCCCAGGCTGTGCCCGCAGATCGTCACGGAGCCGACGGCCTGCGGGAACGTAAGATTCGCGAGCGCGTCGACCACCTTCGGCGAAGCCGACTGGGCCCCCGCGCGCAGCGACTCGTACATGTCGGTGAAGCCGTCTTCCGTGTGCCCGGCTCCCGTCAGCAAAGGGCATGGCACCAGCCCGAATTCGACGTCGTGGATCCATTCCAGCCACCCTTCGGTGCCACGGATCGCGATCGCCACGTTGCCGGTCTCGTTTTCCTGGCAGATGAGCCCGATGGAGACTTCGTCGTCGGCGCGGGCCGGATTCATGTCGGTCGCCAGATCGTTGGCGTAGATCGTCGTGACCACGGTGTAGTCGACGCCGCCGGCGCTCAGGGCCTGCCCGGCCTTGTTCGTCAAGTCGCCGGGCGACGTCGCGTAGGTCGCGGCGACGAGCTGGCCGAATTGTATTGCCCGCGTTACATCTAACGTGGGTTGTGCCGGCATGGCGCCCCCGCCTGGGTCATCAGCCCTCGAAGGTTCCGGTGAATTGCGCCTGGGCTGCCGCCGCCTTCGTGATCGCCTGCGCCGCTGGCACCCCCGCCAGTCCCGCGGGGAGCTGGTAGGTGGCGGGGAGCTGGTAGAGGGTGAACCGGTAGTGGTGCACCCCGGTGCCCGCGGGCGGGCAGGGCCCGCTGTAGCCGGCCTGCCCGGCCGAGTTCGGCAGGCTGCTGGCGCCGGCCGGCGTCTGGCCGTCCGCGGTGCTCCCGGGACCGGGCGGGATTCCGACGACGATCCAGTGGACGTAGGGTCCGCGCGGGGCGTCCGTATCGTCGACGACGAGCGCCCCGCCCCACGGCGCCGACCACGTCAAGGGCGGCGCGACGTTGGCGCCCTTGCAGGTGTATTGCGCGGGGATCGGTGCGCCGTCGGGAAATGCCGGGCTGCCGATGGTGAGCGGCCCGTCGCCGGGCGCCTGCGCGACAGTCCGGCCGAGGGTCGTCACCTTGGGTGTCTGCGGCGCCGTCGAATGGCTGCCCCCCTGGCCGCCGCAGCCGGCAAGCGTGACGAGGAGCGCCAGCCCGGCGGTGACCGGCGCGAAGCGGTGAAGCGATTCCATACAGGACAGTGTCGCTCGCCGACGGTCGGTCGGGAAGGACTCGTTTTCGAACCTACCTGCCGCCCTTGACCTCGAGCACGCGCTTGCGCAGGCCGTCGGTCGCGGTTTCCATCAGGCCCTTGGCCCCCCTCTTGACCAGGAACCCCGGCACCGGGGCGGAAAGGTCCACAGTCAGATCGAAACGCACGCGGGTGGAATCGCCGTCGGGCGTCAGGGTGTAGCGGCCCTCCTGCGCGCGCTGCTGTTTGGAGCTCTCCAGCGTCCAGCCCACTCCGTCGTCGTGAACCGAGTAGTCGAGCACCTGCTCGTCGCTGACGCCGACGATTTTCACCGTTTGCCGCGATTTGCTCGGATGGCCGTCGGCGTCGCGTTCCAGGATTTCGACCTTCTTGTGAAACGAGGACCACTCGGTCAAGGACTCGAGGTCGAACAGCACGTCCATGATTTCGTCGGGCGTCGCGTCGATGACGACTTCGCGGGAATCGGTGATAGCCATGACGGATTAAATAGCCATTGTCGCGGTGCTAAAACTCACGGCACCAGCACCACCTTGCCGACGTTCTCCCGGGCCGCCAGGATCCGGTGCGCTTCCGGCGCCCGGACGAACGGGACCGCGGCATGGACGACGGGAGCAATGGTGCCGTCGTCGAGCGCCTTGGCCAGGGGAGTGATCCACGGCTCGAGCGTGCCGCGGTCGTCCCACAGCCGCAGCATGTTGATCCCGATCACGGCCTTCGACTCGGAGAGCTGGTCGAGCAGGTTGAAACCGCGCAGCATCGCCACGGCATGCGGCGCGGCGGCGCGCAGCGAGCGCTTCTCGCCGTGTTGCATGTTCGAAATGCCATAGCCCACAAGCCTTCCGCCCGGGCGGAGCAGCGCGTAGGACCGGCGCAGCGACGTGCCGCCGAGCGCGTCGAGGACCAGGTCGTAGGGCCCCAGGCCGTTCCACCAGCCGTTGCGGCGGTAGTCGATGGCCCGGTCGACGCCCAGCTCGATCAGCTTCGCGTGCTTTGCGGGCGACGCGGTGCCGTGCACCTCGGCCCCGGCCGCCTTGGCGAACTGGACGGCGGCGATGCCCACCCCGCCGGCCGCCGCGTGCACCAGCACCCGCTCGCCGGCACGCAGCGACCCGTAACCGTGCAGCGCCGCCCAGGCAGTCGCGTAGTTCACCGGGACGGCGGCGCCCTGTTCGAAGCTCAACGCATCCGGCAGCGGGACGGAATCGCTCGCCGCCACGTTGACCACCTCGGCGTAGCCGCCAAATCGCGTGCCCGCCAACACGCGTTCGCCCACGCGGGAGGGGTCGACGCCGTCGCCGACGGCCTCGACCGTCCCGGCGACCTCGTAGCCGACCACCGCCGGCAGCTTCGGTGCGTCCGGATACAGGCCGACGCGGGCCAGGTGGTCGGCGAAGTTGACCCCGGCCGCCCGCACCGCGACCCGCAACTGCCCGGGGCCCGGTGCCGGGGGGTCCGGCCGCTCCTGGACCCGCAGGACCGACGGGCCGCCGTGCTTGGTGATGACCACTGCGCGCATCGTGTGATGGTCGCACACCGCGTAGGGCGCCTCAGGCCCGCGCGGCGGCCCCGGCGAGGCGGGGGAGAACGACGTCGCGCCAGCCGGGTCCCATGCGCCCAAAGGCCTCGGCCATCCTGGTGTCATTCAGGTCAAATCCGCTGTGCTCCAAGAACACTCGGGTCCCGCTGCCTTCCGGCTCGAGACGCCAGGTCAGGGTCCAGGCCGCGGTGAATGTGTAGACGAAGCGGTGCGGGGGATCGACCTCAAGCACCTTGCAGGGTTGCCTGCCGTAGCCCGGCATGTCGAGCGTGAACTGGTGGCCGACCACCGCGGCCACCTCTCCCTCGGCCCACCACAGCCGCATCAGCTCCGGTTCGGTCAGCAGCCGCCACACCCTCGCCGGTGGCGCCGCGACGAATTGGTCCACGCTGATCGTTGCGGGCGTCTCGCTCATTCCAGCTCCTCTGCCACTTCGGCCAGCCGGGCGCGCCAGAACTTCTCGAACGGATGCAGCCACTCACCGAGCTCCGCCAGCGGTTCGGCGGTCAGGCGGTAGATGCGACGGCGGCCCTGCGGCTCGTCGGCCACCAGCCCGGCGTCCCGCAACACCTTGAGGTGCTCGGCGACGGCCGGGCGGCTGAGCTCGAACCGGTCGCTGAGTTCGCCCGCGGACAGCGGGCGTCCGGCGAGGATCTCCAGCAGCTCCCGACGCACCGGGTTGGCCAGGGCGAGAAAGACGCGATCGGCGGCGGCCACCGGCGAAATATATGTCGGGAAATTCCGACATGTCAACTTTTTCCGACATGTTCTGCCACCGCGGCAGGAGCGGGGCTACCGTCCTTCTTGTGCACTTCGTCTGGGAACGACTGACCGATACGGTCCATCGCTGCCGGCTGGCGTTCTGCGACGTGACCATCGGGCTGGTGCGGGGGGCCGGCGGAGCGCTGATCATCGACACCGGAACCACCCTCGCCGAGGCGGCCGCCATCCACGCCGACGCGCGACGGCTCACCGGGCGCGATGTGACTCACGTCGTGCTGACACACAAGCACTTCGACCATGTCCTGGGTTGCTCGGCGTTCCGCGATGCCGAAATCCACTGCACGCCTGAGGTTGTCGAATATTTGACGACGGGCACCGGCCACCTTCGCGCACACGCGCTGAGTTACGGCGCGAATGCCGCCGCAGTCGATCGCGCGATTTCGGCGCTGAATCCGCCTCGGCGCGGTCTATACGAAACCGCGATCAACCTCGGCGACCGCACCGTCACGGTGACGCACCCGGGCCGCGGCCACACTTCGGCCGACCTGGTCGTGGTGGCGCCCACCCGAGACGGTGCCGGCGACCCGATCGTGCTGTTCACCGGCGACCTGGTCGAGGAATCCGCCGACCCGTACATCGACGCCGACTCCGATCTGGCGGCGTGGCCGGAAACCCTGGATCGCGTGCTCGCGATCGGCGGGTCCCACGCCGTCTATGTCCCGGGCCACGGGAAGACGGTCGACGCCGAGTTCGTCCGGCGGCAGCGGGATTGGTTGAAGAAACGCGCGCTCTCGGCGCCCGGCTAGGCGCGGGCGGTCGTGCAGGCGGCGATCAGGGCGTCCGGATCGGTCACGCTGATCCACAAGGAGCGCAGCGTCACCGACCTGACCCACACCTTCGCCTGTACCGGGGGCTCGATCGTCAACGCAACCAACCCCTTGCCCGACCCGTTGACCAACCACCGACCCGCGGAGTAGTGCACGCCCCAGGCGAACACGCGCTCGCTGGCCGGTTCCGCCTTGGTGATCGAGGCCAATGGGATGTCGGCCTCAAAAGCCCAGCCCATCTTGACGTGCAGGACGCCCGCGTCCAACCGGATCTCGCTGTGGCGGGGGCCCAGCCCGACCGCAACCGCGAGGGGAAGATACCAACGCTCGAAGCGCAAGCTCGTCTGCACGGAAGGGAGACTACCGATCGCCGACGCGCTTTGCTGGGCATTGCGCGCGCCGAGTACGGCACGGCCACAGTTGCGGCTCGGGACTATTTACCCCTGATTCAACCGCCGTGTCCGGGGATAAACTCACGGTCAGCGAATTCGTGCTGAAGAGGAGCGAAACCCCATGGCCATCATCGAAACGGACACCGAGGTCCGCACGCCGTTCGAGCAGGACGTCGAGGCTACGCAGCGGTACTTCGAGAGTTCGCGCTTTGCCCGGATCACGCGCCTCTACACGGCCCGCCAAGTCGCGGAGCAGCGCGGCACGATTCCGACCGACTACACCGTGGCGCGGGAAGCGGCCGCGGCGTTTTACGACCGGCTGCGCGAGCTCTTCGCGGCGAAGAAGAGCATCACGACGTTCGGCCCGTATTCGCCGGGCCAGGCGGTCAGCATGAAGCGGATGGGCATCGAGGGGATCTACCTCGGCGGCTGGGCGACCTCGGCCAAGGGCTCCACCACCGAAGACCCGGGACCCGACCTCGCCAGCTACCCGTTGAGCCAGGTGCCCGACGACGCGGCCGTGCTGGTGCGTGCGCTCCTCACCGCCGACCGCAATCAGCAGTACATGCGCCGGAACATGAGCGAGCAGCAGCGGGCCACGGCGCCGGAGTACGACTACCGGCCGTTCATCATCGCCGACGCGGACACCGGTCACGGCGGTGACCCGCACGTGCGCAACCTGATCCGACGCTTCGTGGAGGTCGGCGTGCCCGGCTACCACATCGAGGACCAGCGCCCGGGCACCAAGAAGTGCGGCCATCAGGGCGGCAAGGTCCTGGTGCCGTCGGACGAACAGATCAAGCGCCTCAACGCCGCCCGCTTCCAGCTCGACGTGATGCGGGTGCCCGGCATCATCGTCGCGCGCACCGACGCCGAGGCGGCCAACCTGATCGACAGCCGCGCCGACGAGCGCGACCAGCCATTCCTGCTCGGTGCCACCAACCTGAAGATTCCGTCCTACAAGGCGTGCTTCCTGGCGCTGGTTCGGCGCTTCTACGAGCTGGGAGTCAAGGAACTCAACGGCCACCTCCTCTACGCCATGTCCGACGCCGAGTACGCCAACGCCACCGCGTGGCTTGAGCGCCAAGGCATTCAGGGCGTGATCTCGGACGCCGTCAACACCTGGCGGGAGAACGGCAAGCAATCGATCGACGACCTCTTCGACCAGGTCGAGTCGCGGTTCGTCGCGGCCTGGGAGGACGACGCTGGGCTGATGACCTACGCCGAGGCCGTGGCGGAGGTCCTCGCTTTCGGGGAGAGCGAGGAGGAGGAGCCCAAGAGCATGCGCCCCGAGGAGTGGCGCGAGTTCGCCGAGCACGCGTCGCTCTACGAGGCCAAGGAGAAGGCCAGGGAATTGGGCGTCGATTCGCCATGGGACTGCGAGCTGGCAAAGACGCCGGAGGGCTACTACCAGATCCGCGGCGGCATTCCGTACGCGATCGCGAAATCGCTTGCGGCGGCGCCGTTCGCCGACATCCTCTGGATGGAGACCAAGACTGCGGATCTCGCCGACGCCCGGCAGTTCGCCGACGCCATCCACGCCAAGTTCCCCGACCAGATGCTGGCGTACAACCTCTCGCCGTCGTTCAACTGGGACACCACCGGAATGACCGACGAGGAGATGAAGCAATTCCCCGTCGAGCTCGGGAAGATGGGCTTCGTCTTCAACTTCATCACCTACGGCGGACACCAGATCGACGGCGTCGCCGCCGAGGAGTTCGCCACCGCCCTGAGGCAGGACGGCATGCTTGCGCTGGCGCGCTTGCAGCGCAAGATGCGCCTCGTCGAGTCGCCGTACCGCACACCGCAAACCCTGGTGGGCGGACCGCGCAGCGACGCCGCCCTCGCCGCGTCCTCGGGACGCACCGCGACCACCAAGGCGATGGGCAAGGGCTCGACCCAGCACCAGCACCTCGTGCAGACCGAAGTGCCGAAGAAGCTGCTCGAGGAATGGCTGACGTTGTGGAGTGAGCACTACCAGCTCGGGGAAAAGCTCCGCGTGCAGCTGCGGCCACGCCGCGCAGGCTCGGACGTACTGGTGCTGGGGATCCACGGCAACGGCGACGAGCAGCTCGCCAACGTCGTCTTCGATCCCATCAAGGACCGCCACGGCCGCAGCATCCTCACGGTGCGCGATCAGAACACGTTCGCCGAGAAGCTGCGCCAAAAGCGCCTGATGACCCTCATCCACCTCTGGCTGGTGCACCGCTTCAAGGCCGACGCGGTGTACTACGTGACGCCCACCGAGGACAACCTGTATCAGACCTCGAAGATGAAGTCGCACGGCATCTTCAGTGAGGTCAATCAGGAGGTGGGCGAGATCATCGTCGCCGAGGTGAACCACCCGCGCATCGAGGAGCTGCTGAAGCCCGACCGCGTGGCGCTGCGCAAGCTGATCACCAAGGAAGACTAGGCGCCCGCGACGGGTGACGTCGCGAACTGTTTGCTGAACTCGCCGCGCCCTTCGCCGGGCCCGTCTCGTCGCGCGCCCATTCGGCCCGCGCGACGACGCGCCCGCGCTGCCGGCTCCGCTGCCCCAAATCCGGCGACCACGTTGCCTCCCTCGAGCGTCGTATGCCTGGCAAACTCTCCCTTGTAGCAATAGTTGCACATGTGTATGATTGCCTATAGCAAGCGATCCTGCGAGGAGAGGACGGACCCATGAAGGCACAGGTTAAGAAGGCAATCGCGGTGTTCGGCGGCACGGCCGTCCTCGCTGCGACAATCGGATTCGGCGCCGTCACCCCGGTGGCCGCTGCGTCGTCGCCGACGCCACACGCGTCGCCCAGCGCGACCGCGGCCCACCCGGGCGCGACCGCTCCAGCGGGCGGCAGCAGCGTGCACATCGCCACTCTCACCGCCTGCGTTTCCGGCCTCGACTGCTAAGCCGACCAAGTTCCCCACAGTTAGCGCTCCAACTCGTTTGTGCACCCGCACGCCCGGGTACGGAGAAGTGGACCGCAGCTACAGCGGCGCGAGTGGAGAGTGGGGATTTGGTGATGAGATCTGGGGCTAGGAACGCCGTAGCGGTTTTCGGCGGCGCGGCAATGCTCGTGTTCGCAGTCGGATGTGGCGGCGGCAATAAGGGGCCGAGCAGCAGCAGCACGACGCCATCGACCACCACCACTACGACCAGCGTGGTGCCCGCGCCGTCCACGGCGCCGGGCGGGCCGACTGGCGGCGGCGGTCCGGGCGGCGGGGGCGGCGGGGTCCCGGGCGGCCCGCC
>NZ_LQPV01000041.1:0-22210 GCF_002101935.1 Mycobacterium sp. IEC1808
GCAAGATCCCTGCCGGCGGCGGTTGGCGCATGCTGGGTCGCAGCGCAGGCAAGCACAACGCCCGGGCCGATCGCAGCACCGGCGTCCTCGACAAGCACTACCGGCCCGTGCGCGGCTATCACTTCCTGCACACCGCTATCGATGCGCACTCGCGGCTGGCCTATAGCGAGCTGCTGACCGATGAGCGCAAAGAGACCGCAGCAGCGTTTTGGCTACGCGCCAACGCCTGGTTCGCACAGTGCGGCATCTGCGTTCGAAAAATATTGACCGACAACGGATCCTGCTATCGATCCTATGTGTTCCGCGACGCTCTTGGCGGGATCGAGCACCGCCGCACCCGACCGTATCGCCCCCAGACGAACGGCAAAGTGGAGAGATTCCACCGCACCCTGGCCGACGAATGGGCCTACGCCCGGCTCTACCGCAGTGACGCTGAACGATGCGCGGAATTCGCCATCTGGCTCCACACCTACAATCACCACCGCGGCCACACCGCACTCGGCGGCCAACCACCCGCCAGCCGCGTACCTAACCTCTCAGGTCAGTACACCTAGCCGCGGCGGGACAACATCGAGACTGCGCTCAGCGCGGGTGATGCAGCGAATTCCGCGCTCTGAGCGCAGACTCGGCGAACCCTAGCCGCGGCGGAACAGCTTGTTGCCCAACCAAACCACCGGGTCGTACTTGCGGTCGGCGACCCGCTCTTTCATCGGGATCAGGGCGTTGTCGGTGATCTTGATGTTCTCCGGGCACACCTCGGTGCAGCACTTGGTGATGTTGCAGTAGCCGAGGCCGTGCTCTTCCTGCGCCTGGTTGCGCCGGTCGAGCGTGTCCAGGGGGTGCATCTCCAACTCGGCGATGCGCATCAAGTAGCGCGGGCCGGCGAACGCCTTCTTGTTCTCCTCGTGGTCGCGGACCACATGGCAGACGGTCTGGCACAGGAAGCACTCGATGCACTTGCGGAACTCCTGTGAGCGCTGCACGTCGACCTGCGCCATCCGGTACTCGCCGGGCTGCAGGTCCTTGGGCGGCGCGAAAGACGGTATCTCGCGGGCCTTTTCGTAGTTGAACGAGACGTCGGTGACCAGGTCGCGGATCACCGGGAAAGTGCGCAGCGGCGTGACCGTCACCACCTCGTCCTCGGCGAACGTGGACATCCGGGTCATGCACATCAACCGGGGGTAGCCGTTGATCTCCGCCGAGCACGATCCGCACTTGCCGGCCTTGCAGTTCCACCGCACCGCGAGGTCGGGCGTCTGGGTTTGCTGCAGGCGGTGGATGATGTCGAGCACCACCTCGCCCTCGTTGACCTCGACCGTGAAGTCCTCTAGCGCGCCGCCGGCCTCGTCGCCGCGCCACACCCGCATGGTCGCGTTGTAGGTCATTAACCTCTCCGTCCTGGGTGGTCGGCCAGTTCGCCGTCGGTGTAGTACTTCTCCAGCTCGGAGATCTCGAAGAGCTCCAGCAGATCGGGTCGCATCGGCACCTGATCCTCGCGCGTGATGCTGATGTCGGGGATTACCTCGTCGCCGCCTGCCGCACGGCAAACCAGCAACACCTTGCGCCAGGACGAGTCCATCGACGGGTGGTCGTCGCGGGTGTGCCCGCCGCGGCTCTCGGTGCGCTCCAGCGCGGCCTTTGCCACGCATTCGCTGACCAGCAGCATGTTGCGCAGGTCGATGGCCAGGTTCCAGGCGGGGTTGTACCGCCGCTGCCCCTCGACGTGGATGTTCTTGAACCGCTCGCGCAGTTTGGCGAGCCGGCCGAGCGCCTCGGAGATCTCCTCCGACTTGCGGATGATGCCCACCAGATCGTTCATCGACTGCTGCAGTTCCAACTGCAGGGTGTATGGGTTCTCGGCCGCAGCGCCGTTGGTCGGTCCCTCGAAGGGGGCCAGCGCCCGCTTGGCCGCGGTCTCGACGGCGTCCTCGGCGACCGTCGGGCGGCTGCTCAGCGCCCGCACGTAGTCGGCGGCGCCCAGCCCGGCGCGCCGGCCGAACACCAGCAGGTCCGACAGCGAATTGCCGCCGAGCCGGTTGGATCCGTGCATGCCGCCGGAGCACTCGCCGGCCGCGAACAGGCCCGGGACAGTGGCCGCGCCCGTGTCGGCGTCGACCTCCACGCCGCCCATCACGTAGTGGCAGGTCGGCCCGACTTCCATTGGCTCCCTGGTGATGTCGACCCCGGCCAGCTCCTTGAACTGGTGGTACATCGACGGCAGCCGCCGCTTGATCTCGTCCGGCGTCAGCCGGGACGCGATGTCGAGATACACCCCGCCGTGCGGGGTGCCCCGGCCGGCCTTGACCTCAGAGTTGATCGCGCGCGCGACCTCGTCGCGCGGCAGCAGGTCCGGGGTGCGACGGGCCGAGTCGTTGTCCTTGAGCCACTGGTCGGCCTCGTCCGCGGTTTCGGCGTACTGGCCCTTGAACACCGGCGGGATGTAGTCGAACATGAAGCGCTTGTCGTCGGAGTTCTTCAGCACCCCGCCGTCACCGCGCACACCCTCGGTGACCAGGATCCCCTTCACGCTCGGCGGCCACACCATGCCGGTCGGGTGGAACTGGACGAACTCCATGTTGATCAGCGACGCGCCCGCCCGCAGGGCCAGCGCGTGCCCGTCACCGGTGTACTCCCAGGAGTTCGAGGTGACCTTGAACGACTTGCCGATCCCGCCGGTGGCCAGCACCACCGCCGGCGCCTCGAACAGGACGAAGTTGCCGCTCTCGCGCCAGTAGCCGAATGCCCCGGCGATGCGCCCCCCGTTGTCAGGGCCGTCCTTGATCAGTTCGGTGATGGTGCACTCGGCGAACACCCGAATGCGCGCCTCGTAGTCGCCGAGTTCGGCGTAGTCCTCCTGCTGCAGCGAGACGATCTTCTGCTGCATGGTGCGGATCAGCTCCAGGCCGGTGCGGTCGCCGACGTGCGCCAGCCGCGGGTAGGTGTGCCCGCCGAAGTTGCGCTGGCTGATCTTGCCGTCCTTGAGGCGGTCGAACAGCGCGCCGTAGGTTTCCAGCTCCCAGACGCGGTCCGGGGCCTCTTTGGCGTGCAGTTCGGCCATCCGCCAGTTGTTCAGGAACTTCCCGCCGCGCATCGTGTCGCCGAAGTGGGTCTTCCAGTTGTCTTTGGGGTTGGTGTTGCCCATGGATGCCGCGCACCCGCCCTCGGCCATCACCGTGTGGGCCTTGCCGAACAGGGACTTGCACACCACCGCGACCTTGAGGCCCCGCTCACGCGCCTCGATGACCGCACGCAATCCCGCGCCGCCGGCGCCGATGACGACTACGTCGTAGGCGTGCCGCTCGACCTCAACCATGAAACCTCGCTCAGTTTTTCTCTGTGATCGTCAAATGGCTTGTCAGCCAACAAATCTCAGGTCCGGAATGGTGCCGCTGGCCACCAGCGCGATGTAGAAGTCGGTGAGCATCAGGGTGCCCAGCGTGATCCACGCGAACAGCTTGTGCCGGGTATTGATGGCGCTGACCTGCGTCCAGATCCAGTACCGCACAGGGTTCTTGGAGAAGTGCTTGAGCCGTCCGCCGGTCACGTGCCGGCAGGAATGGCAGGACAGCGTGTAGATCCACAGCATGATGACGTTGCCGAGCAGGATCAGGTTGCCCAGGCCGAAGCCGAATCCGCCGGGGCCGCTGTCGGAATGGAACGCGACGATCGCGTCATAGCTGTTGATCACCGAGATGAGGACGGCGATGTAGAAGAAGTACCGGTGGGTGTTCTGGACGATCAGCGGGAACTTGGTCTCGCCGGTGTAGTGCACGCGGGGCTCGGCCACCGCGCAGGCGCTCGGCGACTGCCACACCGTGCGGTAGTAGGCGCCCCGGTAGTAGTAACAGGTCAGCCGGAACAGCAGGAGGAACGGCAGCGATAGCGCCGCGTACGGCAGCCACCAGACGTCGGGCAGGAACTGCGGCCAGATGTCGCCGGCCTCACCGCAAGCCTTGCTGACACACGGCGAGTAGAACGGCGTCAGGTAGTGGTACTTGGGGACGAAGAAGTAATTCTGCTGGAACGCGCGGGCTGTCGCGTAGATGAGGAAAGCCGCGAAGCCCAGGTCGATCCGCAACGGCGACATCCACCACCGGTCGGTGCGTAGGGTCCGCTGCGGGAGGCGGGCGCGTGTGGGTGAAAAGACACCGGACGCAGGACGGTTCGCCGTGGGTGCGCTCATCTAGTGTTCCTCTTCGAACGGGCTGTCTGTCGAAGGGTACACAGAGCAAACCCCCTGTTTCGCGGGGGGCTTGAAGTTGTCCGAGGTTGTCAGGACCTGTTGTGACCCCCGACACCCTCGTCGTCGACATCGCGCCAGAAATCGGTGTCGTATTGGGTGTCGGGAATGACGATCTTCTCGCCGGACTGCTGCACGGTGGCGCGGTCCAAGTCCAACTCGGAGACGTCCGTGTCGAGCAGTTCGACGTCGGACAGGATTCGATCGGCGTCCAGAACGATCCGGCGCATCGCCGGGCTGTCGCCGTACCGGGCCCGCAATGAGCTCACGCACCGCCGCAGGCCACCGATGAGGTCGTGCAGTTCGGCGAGTTCGGTCGTGGTGCTCAACGGATCTCCTACGTGCTTTTCAGGGACGGACGGTGTTGCGGATCACAGTACGCCCTCGATAGTAGCGACCGTCGCCGCCTAATGTCGGACACCATGACGGGCCAAACGAGCGCCGAGCGCGCCACCGCGCTGCTCGAACTGCACCGGCCGGGCGACCCGGTGATCCTGCCGACGGTGTGGGACGCGTGGTCGGCCCGCCTGGCCGTCGACGCGGGATTCGCCGCGCTGACCGTAGGTAGTCACCCGCTCGCCGACTCCATCGGCAAGCCCGACAACGAGGGCATGGCATTCGACGACGTGCTGACCCGGGTCGCCCAGATCACCGCCGCGGTCGACGTTCCGGTGTCCGTCGACGTCGAGTCGGGGTATGGGGAGTCGCCGGCGCGCCTGATCGAAGGCCTGCTGGGCGTAGGCGCCGTCGGGCTGAACATCGAGGACACCGTGCACTCCGAGGGCAAGCGGTTGCGCTCCGCCACCGAGCACGCCGAACTGGTGGGGGCGCTACGCTCGGCCGCCGACTTGGCGGGCGTGCACGTCGTGATCAACGCGCGCACCGACCTGTTCCTGCGGCGCGACGGTGACGACGCCGACCGCGTCGAACGGGCGGTGGCGCGGCTCACCGAGGCCGCCGCCGCGGGCGCCGACGTGCTGTACCCGGTGGGCCGCCACGATCCGGAAACGTTGCGGCGCTTGGCCACCGAGTTGCCGCTGCCAATCAACGCGATCGCGCTGCCCGACCAGGACGACCCGGCGTCGTTCGGCCCGCTCGGCGTCGCCCGGGTCAGCTTCGGGCCGTTCCTGCAGGCCGCACTGTCGGCCCGGGCCAAGGAGCTGCTGGCCCGCTGGGGCTGAGCGCGAGAAGACGCAAAAGCCCCCGACACGCCTTGCGCGCGTGGGCTTTTGCGTCTGGCCGCGGAATTACTTCGTGATCGCGATGCGCTGCGGCTGGGTTCCCGCGTACGCACCGGCGACCCGCACGGTCAGCACGCCGTCGTCGTACGAGGCGGTGACGGCCTCGCCGGTGACGTGCGCGGGCAGCTGGAACGACCGGCGGAAGGACCCGTAACGGATCTCGCGCAGGGTGCGGCCGTTCTGCTCCTCCGCGTGCTCGTCGCGGTGTTCGCCGTGGACGACCAGGCGGCCGTTCTCGACCTCGACGTTGACATCCTTCTCGACGTCAACACCCGGCAGTTCCAGGCGCACTACCGCGTCGTCGCCATCCTTCACGATCTCGGCGGCCGGGGTGAAACCGCTGCTCACCGGCTTGAACCAGTCCGTCGCCGCGGCGGGGCCGAAGAAGTCGCGCAACCAGCGGTCGGCTTCCCAGGCCGGTCGCGACCACAATGCGAGGTTGCTCATGGGGATCTCCTTATGCTTCATTGTGAGTTTGCTGTGACCGGCGCCCTGCCGGCCGGCTATTTCTACAAACATGAGTCGCCCACGCTAAAGTTCCACTCGGGCGTTCGCCGCCAGCGAACAGCTTCACAGCCGTCGTTGTGAGGTGTGAGCACGCCGTCATGTGGGTGTCACATTGGGCGATTCCAAGTTAATTTCCCGCCCCTACCCTCATGGCATGGCCCAATCCGAAAACTGGTGCGCGGACAGTGCTGCGCGTCACGTCATTGTGGTCGGGCACGGCATGGTCGGCCATCGGCTGGTCGAGGCGATCCGGGCCCGCGATGCCGAAGGGCGTTACCGCATCACGGTTTTGGCGGAGGAGGCCGACGCGGCTTATGACCGTGTCGGCTTGACCTCCTACACCGAGAGCTGGGACCGTCAACTGCTGGCGCTGCCGGGCAACGACTACGCCGGCGACGACCGGGTCCGGCTGCTGCTGAACGCCCGCGTCACCGAAATCGACCGCGACACAAAGACCGTGGTGACCGCCGACGGTCACCGACACGGCTACGACGCCCTGGTGCTGGCCACCGGGTCCTACGCCTTCGTCCCGCCGGTGCCCGGTCACGACCTGCCGCAGTGCCACGTCTACCGCACGCTCGACGACCTCGACGCCATCCGCGCCGACGCCCAGCGGACGCTGCAGGCCGGCCACGCGACCGCGGGGGTCGTCATCGGCGGCGGACTGCTGGGGCTGGAGGCCGCAAATGCGCTGCGCCAGTTCGGGTTGCAGACCCACGTCGTCGAGATGATGCCGCGGTTGATGGCCCAGCAGATCGACGAGGCCGGCGGCGCGCTGCTGGCCCGCATGGTCACCGAACTCGGCATCGCCGTGCACGTGGGGACGGGCACGGAGTCGATCGAGGCCGTCGCGCATCCGGACGGCTCGACATCGGCACGGGTATGTCTGACCGATGGCGAGCTGATCGATGCCGGCGTGGTGATCTTCGCGGCCGGCATCCGGCCGCGCGACGAGCTGGCGGCGGCCGCCGGGCTGGAGCGTGCCGAGCGGGGCGGCGTGCTCACCGATTTGTCGTGCCGAACAAGCGATCCCGACATCTATGCCATCGGCGAGGTCGCGGCGATCGGGGGCCGGTGCTACGGCCTGGTCGGGCCCGGCTACACCTCCGCCGAAGTGGTGGCGGATCGGCTGCTTGGCGGCGCCGCGGAGTTCGGCGAGGCGGACATGTCGACGAAGCTCAAGCTGCTCGGCGTCGACGTCGCCAGCTTCGGCGACGCGATGGGGGCGACCGAGAACTGCCTCGAGGTCGCCATCAACGACGCGGTGAACCGGACCTACGCCAAGCTGGTGCTCTCCGACGACGCCAAGACCCTGCTCGGCGGGGTCCTGGTGGGCGATGCCTCGACGTACGGGGTGTTGCGGCCGATGGTCGGCAGCGAGTTGCCGGGCGATCCGCTGGGGTTGATCGCGCCGGCTACCGCCGACGGCGCGACGGGCCTGGGCGTTGGGGCGCTGCCGGATTCGGCGCAGATCTGCTCGTGCAACAACGTCACCAAGGGCGACCTGAAGGGCGCGATCGCCGGCGGTTGCGCCGACGTGCCCGCGCTCAAGTCGTGCACGGCGGCGGGCACCTCGTGCGGGTCGTGCGTGCCGCTGCTGAAGCAGCTGCTGGAAGCCGAGGGCGTGGAACAGTCCAAGGCGCTGTGTGAGCACTTCAGCCAGTCGCGGGCGGAGCTTTTCGAGATCATCACCGCCACCGAAATCCGGACGTTCTCGGGCCTGCTGGAGCGCTTCGGCCGCGGAAAGGGTTGCGACATTTGCAAACCGGTGGTCGCCTCGATCCTGGCGTCCACCGGCTCGGAGCACATCCTGGAGGGCGAGCAGGCCTCGCTGCAGGATTCCAACGACCACTTCCTGGCCAACATTCAAAAGAACGGCAGCTACTCGGTGGTCCCGCGGGTCCCCGGCGGTGACATCAAGCCGGAGCACCTGATCCTGATCGGCCAGATCGCACAGGACTTCGGTCTTTACACCAAGATCACCGGCGGGCAGCGGATCGACTTGTTCGGCGCCCGCGTGGATCAGCTGCCGCAAATCTGGAAGCGGCTGGTCGACGGCGGCATGGAGTCCGGGCATGCCTACGGCAAGGCCTTGCGCACCGTGAAGAGCTGCGTGGGCAGCGACTGGTGCCGCTACGGCCAGCAGGATTCGGTGCAGCTGGCCATCGACCTGGAGCTGCGCTACCGCGGGCTGCGCGCGCCGCACAAGATCAAGCTCGGCGTCTCCGGATGCGCGCGCGAGTGCGCCGAGGCGCGCAGCAAGGACGTGGGCGTCATCGCCACCGAGAAGGGGTGGAACCTCTACGTCGGCGGCAACGGCGGCATGACGCCCAAGCACGCTCAGCTGCTGGCCAGCGATTTGGACACCGAGACGCTGGTCCGCTATATCGACCGGTTCCTCATGTACTACATCCGGACGGCCGATCGGCTGCAGCGCACCGCGCCGTGGGTCGAATCGCTGGACGGCGGCCTGGATCACGTGCGCGAGGTCGTGTGCGACGACTCCCTGGGCCTGGCTCAGGAATTCGAGGCCGCAATGGAGCGGCATGTGCAGAACTACAAGTGCGAATGGAAGGGCGTGCTGGAGGACCCGGACAAGCTGTCGCGGTTCGTTTCCTTCGTCAACGCCCCCGACGCCGTCGACTCGACGGTGACGTTCACCGAGCGCGCCGGGCGCAAAGTGCCTGTGCCCATTGGCATGCCGCGGGTTCGGTCGTAATCAAGGAGACGCGATGACACTTCTCAACGACGCTCAAGATATTCAGGTGTGGACCACCGCCTGCCCCTACGACAGCCTGATTCCCGGTCGTGGCGTCGGGGTCCTCCTCGACGACGGTTCGCAGGCGGCGTTGTTCCGGCTGGACGACGGCTCGGTGCACGCGGTCGGCAACGTCGACCCGTTCTCCGGCGCCGCCGTGCTGTCGCGCGGCATCGTCGGCGACCGCGGCGGCCGCGCCACCGTCCAATCACCCATCCTCAAGCAGGCTTTCGCGCTCGAGGACGGCTCCTGCCTGGACGATCCGCGGGTGTCTGTGCCGGTTTACCCGGCGCGCGTCACCCCCGAGGGGCACATCCAGATCGGCCGGACCGCCGCCTAGCCGATATCGCCCACCAGGTAGCGCTGCATCGTCGGGCCGATCGCGTCGACGAGCGCCTCTACCGACATCGAGTGCAGCGGTTCGGAGCGCACCCCGTAGCGCATGATGCCGAGACCCACCAACTGAGAGGCGCACAGGGACGCCCGCACCGCGACCTTGTCGGCCCCCAAGATTTTCAGCAGCGGGCCGAAGACCGGGCCGACGAACATGCCCTGCACGATTTCGGCGGTCTTGGCCAGTCCGGTGGACGCGATCGCGCTGGCCGCGAACGGGCCGCCGCCGGCCGCGTCCCAGGTGGTGATCAGCATGTACAACGTCCGGCGGCCCACCTGGTTGACACCGCCGGTGACGATCCGGTCGATGAACTCCGGTGTGCCGAAGGGCAACCGCAGCATCTTTGCCACCGGGTCGAGCAACCCACGCGATGGCTCTTCGCGACGCGGCATGGTGCCAGGATCGTCGGTATGCGAGCAAAGATCAAGCGTGATTCGAAAGTGCATGCGGCGCTTGGGTTCGCCGCCTCGGAAGTCCGGGCGCCGCGCGGCGGAAGCGGTTCGCGATCAGGCGCGCCAGGCCGGGATGGGTGCCCAGCGGTTGGGTGACCACGTCGGCGCCGCTGGCCCGCAGGCGCTGTTGGAACAGGCCGTCGGCCAGTAGGTAGGAGGCGACGACAACGCGGGTCGCGCCGTCGCGGCGGGCGGCGGCGACGGCGTCGGCCACGGACGGATCGCCGGTCGCCGCGAACCCGAGCCGCACCCGCGATCCCACCAGCGCTGACAACGTGGTCGCGGTCACGTGCAGGTCGGCTCGCGCCCTCTCGTCGGTGGTGCCGGCCGCCCCAAGGATCACCGAATCACCCAGGCGCCAACCCGATTCCGCCAGTTGGCCGGCGACTATCCGCGCGATATCCCCACTCGGGCCGAGCGCCGGCGCGACGGTCACGTTCGGGTGGCGGCTGGCCGCCACGTGGGCGGGCACGTCGGTGCGCACGTGATATCCGCGCGACAAGAAGGCCGGGATAACGACGGCTGGGCGACCGGTGGCCGCCGCCCGCGACAGCACCTCGCCGGGCGTCGGGCCCAACACGTCGACGAACGCGACCTGCACCCGGCGGTCGAGCAGGGCGCTCACCTGCGCTGCGAGGTCTCCGATCATCGCGACGCCGCCCGGCCTGCGGGTGCCGTGCGCGGCCAGGATCAGCTCCATTCGGCGCCGCCCGGAGGGTCGATGGCGAGCCGGTAACCGCGCTTTACCACCGTTGCAATGATGTTCTTGTCGCCCAAGGCCGTTCGCAGCCGGAGCACGGCCGTGTCGACCGCATGCGGATCGTTGCTGCTGCCGGGCAGCACCCGCAACAGCTCGGAACGCGCGACGACGTCGCCGGGCCGTTGCGCCAGCGCGCGCAGCACCGACATCCCCGACGGCGACAGCAGCTTGATGTCACCGTCCACCAGCACGCACGTTCCGCGGATGTCGATCGTGTGGCCGGCCACCTGCACCGTGGACGATCCCAGCAGCGGCAGCTCCTCGGCGATGTGGCGGGCCAACGCGCCCAACCGCATTCGCGCGGGCGACGAGGTGGGGACGCCTTTGCGGATCAGCGGTTTGGACGTCACAGGGCCGACGCACATCGCGTGCACGTCGGTGCGCAGGGCGTCGAGCACCTGGTCCTCGACGGCCAGGTCGCGACTGCGTTCCAGCACCGCCGCCGCCGCGGGCGCCGACGTGAAGGTGACCGCGTCGAACTGCCGTCGCGCGATCCCGGTCACCAGCAAATCGAAATCGCCGCCCAACGGTGTCGACTTCCACCGGTACACCCGGATGGGGACCACCTCCGCGCCCGCGAAGCGCAGGCCGCCGATGAACTCAGGGAACGGGTCCCAGGCGTCGGCGGCGCCGTGCAGCTGGATCGCGATGCGCAGCCCGGACACGCCCGACTCGAGCAGATACTCGAGCACCTCTTGTGAGGATTCGGACTCAGGAGACCACTCCTCGTGCAGCCCGGCGGCGCGCACCGCGCCCGTGCCTTTGGGCCCCCGCGAAACGATCCGGGTCTTCGACAACGACGCGATCAGCTGGTTGGCCAGCCCCCATCCTTCGGCGGCGGCGAGCCAGCCGCGGAAGCCGATGCCGGTGTGCACCACCAGGATGTCGGGCGGTTGCGCGATCAAAGCCTCAGTGTGGCTTTGTAATTCGTCGTCTTCGGGGAGCGCGATCATGTTGATCGCGGGCGCGCTGCAGACCTCCGCGCCCTGCCTGCTCAGCAGTGCGCAGAGTTCCTCCGCGCGCCGGGATGATGTAACCGCGACCCGGTAGCCGGCCAGCGGCGTGGACCTCGGCTGAGCCATAAGACCTGTGTATGCCTGTGACGTTTCCGCTGCGTTACCACGTAATTGCTGCAGCATTGCCCTTGTTGCGACGGCCATCACACCCGCGCGTGATCTGCTACGGGGACGGTTTCCGGCGCGCTGGGGCGGCGCACGTACAGCGTCCAGGTGAGGATCGCGGCGAGCACATAAGACGCCAAAAACGTCCAGTAGGCCGACGTTTCGGTGCCGCTATTGAGGTAGGACTCGCGCAGCGCCAGGTTGATCCCCACGCCGCCCAGCGCGCCGACGGCCGAGCAAAAGCCGATCAGCGATCCCGACATCGCCTTCGACCAGTGTCGCCGCTCGGTATCGGGAAGATCCAGGCCGCGGCTGCGCGCCTCGAAGATGGACGGGATCATCTTGAATACCGACCCGTTGCCCATCCCCGACAACACGAACAGCGCGACGAAGCCGATCACGTAGCCGATCATCGTTGTCGAGCCGCCGCCGTCGCGGCTGTCGACGGTGCTGATGGCGACCAGCAACCCGGCACCGACGATCATGCCGCCCAGGACGCCCAGGGTGACGCGGCTGCCGCCCAATCGGTCGGCCAGCCGGCCGCCGTAGATGCGTGCCAGCGAACCGAATAGCGGCCCCACGAAGGCGATCTGCGCTGCGTGCAGCGACGCGTGCTTGGCGGTTTCGCCAGCCTCCTGGAAGTTGATCTGCAGCACCTGGCCGAACGCAAACGCGAAGCCGATCCAGGAGCCAAAGGTGCAGATGTAGAGCAGCGAGATCACATAGGTGTCGCGCTCGAAGAGGACCGAGCGCATGGTGTTGACCTCGATGCCGTGGTCGAGGTTGTCCATGAACAAAGCCGCGGCGACGCCGACGATCGCCAACAAGACGAGGTACACCGCGCAGACCCAATACGGCGCTTCGTGGCCCGCGGTAGCCAGCACCAGCAGGCCGATCAGCTGGATGACGGCGACGCCGAGATTGCCGACGCCGGCGTTGATCGCCAGCGCCGCGCCCTTGAGGCGCTGCGGGTAAAAGGCATTGACGTTGGCCAGCGATGCCGCGTAGTTGCCGCCGCCCAGGCCGGTGAGAGCCGCGCACACCACATAGGGCCAAAGCGGCAGCCCGGGATGCGCCATCAGCATGATGGTGCCGACCGTCGGGATCAACAAGACGAACGCCGAGAAGGCCGTCCAGTTCCGCCCGCCGAAGGTGGCGATGCCCAACGTGTAGGGAATGCGCGCGCAGCCGCCGACCAGGGTGGCGACGGCGCCGAGCAGCAGCTTGTCGCCCGCCGAGAGGCCATAGACGGATGCGGGCATGAACAGTGTCATCACCGGCCAAAGCGTCCAGATCGAAAAGGCGACGTGATCACCCGCAACGGTGCAAAGCAGGTTGCGACGGGCGATGTTCTTATTGCCGGCCTCCCAGGCCGCCGCGTCCTCCGGATTCCAGTCCGTGATGCGGTGGTTACGGCCCATGCGGTCAGCACCCTTCCTCGACGGCGGGATATCGCGAACAAGCTTGGGCCGCCGTGCATTTCGATGCTCACATTTGGTGCGGAAGCCAGTCAACTTAATTCGACCGATATCGCCTGTAAGTTGAATCCCAGTTATCTGGTAAATAGCTGGGGGCAATTCGGCCAGGTGAGTGACTTCGTCCGGCCGCGGGATTTATTGTGAGCTGCAATACATTCCGCGCGCGCAAACGCGCTGATTACCAGACGTCGCCCGCCCGCCAGTCGCACATCAACTCGGCGGCGGGGTCCAGGCTGATCGCGACCGGTAGGACGAACACGGCGCCGTCGTCGTCGGGCGTGCGGGTCGGACCGGTGGGGGCCAGCACCGACGTGGGGCCGCGCCACGGCAGCCAGCCGCGCGCCGCGTAGATGCTGCGCGCGACGTCGGTCGAACTGACGGCACCCACCTGGTAGGCGCCGCGGATCACCTGCTCGACGCCGTCGAGTAGGGCGTGCACCAGGCCCCGGCCGCGAAAATCCTCCCGCACCGCGACACCTTCGACGTAGCCGCAGCGCAGCGCGTCGCCGCGGTAGAGCAGTCGCCGCTGGATGACGGCCGCGTGAGCGATGATCGCGCCATGGTGCCAGATCAGAGCATGCATGCCGCCCAGCGAGTGCTCCCAGTCGTGGTCGCCGAAATCCCCGGCGAATGCGGCGGTAACCATCTGGCGGACGCGCTGCCGGGTCTCGCTGTCGAGATCGGCGGTGTGGACCAGGCGTGCGGTGTGGACCTGGGTTTGCACCCTCTTTGTCTACCAGCCCGGGCGGAAACGTGTCGATCAACTCCGGTGGCCGCTCGGCACCGCCCGGGTCGGGCGATCATCGGTTCAGGCCGCCGGGCCTCGAGAGGGCCAATGGAGTGACCGGTCGAATCCCTTGGCGTGACGACTCTTTCGGGCAGACAAGCGTAGTCAGGACGCCGAAGCGCCACTGGCCCGCCATCGGGCCAGGAGAGGATACGCCCGCAAAACCAGACTCAGCAGCATGCTCGTGCCCGCGCCGCTGGGATTGATGTATTCACGCATCGAATCAAAGCGCCCGTCCCGGATGTGGAAGA
This sequence comes from Mycobacterium sp. IEC1808, assembly GCF_002101935.1. Taxonomy (NCBI): domain Bacteria; kingdom Bacillati; phylum Actinomycetota; class Actinomycetes; order Mycobacteriales; family Mycobacteriaceae; genus Mycobacterium; species Mycobacterium sp. IEC1808. The sequence continues at coordinate 13,990 of NZ_LQPV01000041.1, forward strand.
TCCAGCAGTATCCGTCGATCCTGACACGAACGCCGGCGACGAGCGCCCCGTGTCGGTATTCGACGACGAAATGCTCGTTGTTGGTAAACCAGTTGGTGATGTCGACCTTCGACCGATTGTCGTGCCTCCGGCGCCTACCTGCCGCCAGGACCGCCCTCGTGACGTTTTCGCGGCCGGTCCAGGTATGGCCGATCGGCATCAGCGTGAAGCTGCAATCCTCGGTCAAAAGCTCGCCGAGCCGCTCGTAGTCGTCTTCCGCGACGATGGCCAGGTATCGCTCGATGAGGTTCGTGACGGCGCCATTGGTCTCGGTCATTCCGTGTCCCCGGCGGTCCGGGCGGCGCTACGAGTAGGACCGACCGCCCCGAGGCCGCGCCCAGTGCAGGCGCACGTACTGGCCCGGTCGCACCTGGGCGACCTTGTCGGCGTCCTCGTCGGTGACCACGCCGATCACCGGGTACCCGCCGGTGACCGGGTGATCGGGTCCGAGGATCACCGGTAATCCGTTGGGCGGCACCTGGATTGCGCCGCGGGTAGCGCCCTCGCTGGGCAGCTGCCGGTCCGGCCAGCGGTGCTGCAGCGGGCGGCCCTCCAGCCGCATTCCGACCCGGTCGCTGCGGTTGGAGGCCATCCAAATCGTGTGCACCAGGGCGTCGGGATCGGTGAACCAGTCGTCGCGCGGGCCCGGCACCACCTGCACCTCGACCAGGTGTTCGCTGATCGCCGCCACCGGCGCCTGGTCGAGTTCGGGGTAGTCGTCGGTGTGCTCGCCGACCGGCAGCCGGTCGCCGCTATGCAACGGCGCCGGGCCGATCGCCGACATCACGTCGTAGCTGCGCGAGCCCAGGACGGGCTCCACACAGATCCCGCCGCGCACCGCCAGGTACGTCCGCAGCCCGGCCCGCGGGGCGCCCAACGAGATCACCTGCCCGTCGCGGACGTGGTGAATGCTGTTGGTGCCGAACTTGATTCCGTTCACGGTGGGGTCGGTGTCGGCGCCCGTCACCGCGATGTCGACGTCGCCGCCGCGGACGCGGGCGGAAAGGCCACCGAAGGTCACTTCGACGGTGGCGCGGTCGTCGGGGTTGGCGACCAGCCGGTTGGCGAGCGTGTGCGCGCGGCGGTCGGCGGCCCCGGACCGGCTGACGCCGAGGTGGGCCAGCCCCGGGCGGCCGAGGTCCTGGACGACGGCGAACGGCCCGGTGCGCAGGATCTCCAGGGTTGGCACGGCAATCTCCTTGCTCAGACGGCGCGGAACTGAACCCACATGCCCCGGGTCAGCAGCGCCGGGTTGGGCCGGTCGAGATCCCACAGGACGGCGTCGCTGTGGCCGATGAGCTGCCAGCCCCCGGGCGACTGCCGCGGATACACCGCGCTGAACTCGCCGGCCAGGGCGACGGAGCCGGCCGGCACCGACGTCCGCGGCTCCGAGCGGCGCGGCACCCGCAGCCGAGCGTCGCCGTCGACCAGGTACGCGAAACCCGGTGCGAAGCCGCTGAATCCGACCCGCCATGGGGTGGCGGTGTGGGCCTCGATCACCTGCGCCGTGGACAGCCCGGTATGGCTGGCGACCTCGGCGAGGTCCGGGCCGTCGTACACCACGTCGATCACTACGTCGGCCCTGCGGTCCGCCGGGGGCCCCGCATCGGCGGCCACCCGCATCCTGCGCAGGCGCTGCCGGGTGACTCCCTGCAGGCGGGGGCTGTCGAGCTTGACCAGCACCGTGCGGGCGGCTGGGACGACGTCGACGACGCCGGGCAGGGCCGCCGCGGCCAACGCGTCCACCCACGCCAATACCTCGGCGGTGCTGCCGCATTGAAGCATCAGCGCATGGTCGCCGTAGTCGAACACGGTGTTGCCGACCAGGTCGGTCGACAGCTCCTGGGAGAGGCCGCTGCCAATATCCGTCACGCTCATTACTGAACGGTAACCCCGGCATCCGTGCAGGCGGGAGGGAATTCGGACGGATTTTCGAGCACTGCCAGAGGTGCCTTAACGAACGCTCAAACAGCCGGGATTCAGCCGAGGATCTTGGCGATCAGGGGCGGCAGTTGGTCGGCCACCAGCGGGTAGCTCAGCGGTGACGCGAAGGCGATCGCGCCGGCCTGGTCCTTGGTGGTGAAGATGTGGCGGTTCTGGGCGGTCGCCAGCGAGGCCGCCACCTCCGGGTCGGCCAGCAGGGTCTTCTGGTCGTCCGGGCTTTCGGTTGTCCAGATCACCACGTCGGCGGAATCGAGCACCGCCTTGATCTGATCGCGCGGGATGACGGCGCGGTGATCGGTGCCGAAGGGCTTGATGCTGTCGGCGATGACGAGGCCCATCTGGTTCAGGAAGTCGGTCCGCCAGCCCGCCAGGGTCGCCACCACCGTGCCTTGCCAGAGGGTGCCCTGCATGAGCAACGCCTTCTTGCCCGTCCACTGCTGGTTCTTTTGGGCGACGGCGGCGAATTGCTTGTCGACGCCGTCGATCAGGGACTTCATTTGGTCGGCCTGGAACACGGCCTGGCCGACGGCGGTGGCCTGCTCCTTCCACGGCTCGAAGAAAGCGTCGCCGTCCGACTGCGCGAGGGTGGGCGCGATAGCCGACAGCTTCTGGTAGGTGTCGGCGTCCAAGCCGGCGTTGATGGCCACGATCAGGTCCGGTTTCAGGCCCGCGATCTGGTCGACCTGAATGCCGTTGTCCAGGTTCAATACCACGGGCTGGGCGCCACCGAGCTTGGGCTGCGCCCAGGGCCACACCGCGAAGGGCTGATCGCCGAACCAGTTGGTCACCGCGATGGGCACCACACCCAGGGCCAGCAGGTCGTCCTGCTCGGTGTAGCCCGCGCTGACCACGCGCTTGGGCGGCTCCTTGATGACGGTCTGACCGAACAGGTGGGTGACCGTCACCGATCCGCCCGGGGCGGCGGACGACGATTTGCGTGGCGAACACGCCGCCAACACTCCGGCGAACCCGGCTGATCCGGCGACCGCGGCCATCCCCGCAGCCCCCGTGAGCTGCAGGAATCCCCGCCGATTCCATCCGTGTCGCATCGCGTGAGATTATCGCTTTCTTCGCTCGGACCCGCTTCGCCGCGCGGCTCATCCCCTTCGTGGTCCTTCGTACCCGACCCATGGGCTGTAGTCGGCGATCAACTCTTCCTGGGGCGGGCGCCGCTCGGCCGGCACGTGTTGCAGGTTGATGCGGATCCGGTACCAGATCGAACTGGGCCCGCGCATGCCGTCGACCAGGACGTCGGCCGGCTGCAGCAGCGCCGCCGCTTCGGGATGGCGGTCGCGCCAGGTGTCCAGGGCGGCCATCGCCTCGTCTTTGGTTTTGGTGCGGGCGATCTCGATGAGCGGCTTCGACGAGACGCGCCCGCTCTCGGTGCGGCTGCCCGATCCCCGCGGCGCGCGCTCCGGCGGCCCCAACTCTTCGGCGAGCATCAGCAGCCGATCCAGCTCGCCGACCGCGTCGTCCATGCCCTCCCACAGGTCGCCTAGCTCGGCGAACCGGGCGGGCACCGTGTCGATGGTGAAGGCGGCCGGATCGCACCCGGCGACCTCGTCCCAGTGCAGCGGCGTCGATACCCGGGCGTCCGGGGTGGCCCGCACCGAATACGCCGACGCGACGGTGCGGTCCTTGGCGTTCTGGTTGAAGTCGACGAACACGCCCTCGCGCTCCTCCTTCCACCAGCGGCTGGTCGCCGCCTCGGGAATTCGCCGCTCGACCTCGCGCGCGACGGTCTGGGCGGCCAGCCGCACCTGGCGGAACTCCCAGCGCGGGGCGATCCGGGCGTAGATGTGAAAGCCCCGGGATCCCGACGTCTTCGGCCACGCGGTCAGGCCGTAGTCCTCCAGCACCTCGCGGGCCACCGACGCGACGTCAACGATGCGTCGCCACGCGACGCCGGGCATCGGGTCCAGGTCGACGCGCAGCTCGTCGGGGTGATCGAGGTCCCCGGCGAGCACCGGGTGCGGATTGAGGTCCACGCAGCCCAGGTTGATCACCCAGGCCAGCCCGGCGGCGTCGCGCACGACGGCCTCCGCCGCGGAAGTGCCGCGGGCGTAGTGCAGTTCGGCGACGTCGATGTAGCCCGGTCGGTTGGCGGGCGCCCGCTTCTGGAACACGGCCTCTTGCGAGATGCCCTTCACGAAGCGCTTGAGGATCATCGGGCGTCCGGCCACGCCGCGCAGCGCCCCGTCGGCGACGGACAGGTAATAGCGGACCAGGTCGAGCTTGGTGTGCGGGCCCGAGCCGCCGTGGCGTTCGAAGACCACCTTGTCGGGGTGGGTGATGGTGACCTCGTGCCCGGCCACCTCCACGGACACCGGGCCGGTCATGTTCATCATGGTAGGTCGGGGGGTATTAACTAGTGGCACTGCGACCTACGTCACATAGGGTGGAATTCATGCCTAACCTCATCGGCCTGCCCGGCCAAGCGGTCTCCAAGATCCAGCAGTACCTCGAGCGGGGCTCGGCCGAACTGCACTACGTGCGCAAGATCTTCGAATCGGGTGCGTTCCGCATCGAGCCGCCGCAGAACTACGCCGCGATGGCCGCGGACATCTACAAGTGGGGCGAGTTCGGCATGCTGCCCTCGCTCAACGCCAGGCGCCATCCGGACCGCGCGGCCTGCATCGACGAGGAGGGCGAGTTCACCTATCGCGAGCTCGACGACGCCGCGCACGCGGTGGCCAACGGGCTGATCGACAAGGGCGTCAAGGGCGGCGACGGAGTTGCCATCCTGGCGCGCAACACCCGCTGGTTTCTGATCGCCTACTTCGGTGCCGCCCGGGTCGGCGCCCGCATCATCCTGCTCAACAGCGAATTCTCCGGCCCGCAGATCTGTGAGGTGTCGGAGCGCGAGGGCGCCAAGCTGATCATCTACGACGACGAGTACACCAAGGCCGTCAGCAAGGCCGAGCCGGAGCTGGGCAAGCTACGGGCGCTGGGATCCAATCCCGATGCGGACGAGTCGTCGGGCAGCGACGACGAGACGCTGGCCGACCTGATCGAGCGCAGCAGCTCCGAGCCCGCCCCGAAGGCGAGCAAGCACTCGTCGATCATCATCCTGACCAGCGGCACCACCGGCACCCCCAAGGGCGCGAACCGCAGCACCCCGCCGACGCTGGCGCCCATCGGGGGGATCCTGTCGCACGTGCCGTTCAAGGCCGGCGAGGTGACGTCGCTGCCGGCGCCGATGTTCCATGCGCTGGGTTTTCTGCACGGCACCATCGCGATGTTCCTGGGCTCGACCCTGGTGCTGCGGCGCAAATTCAAGCCGCCGCTGGTGTTGGAGGACATCGAGAAGCACAAGGTGACGGCCATGGTCGTGGTCCCGGTGATGCTGTCCCGCATCCTCGACGCCTTCGAGAAGATGGACTCCAAGCCCGACCTGTCCAGCCTGAAGATCGTGTTCGTGTCCGGCTCGGCGCTCGGGTCGGAACTGGCGGAACGGGCGCTCAAGGACCTGGGCCCGGTGATCTACAACATGTACGGCTCGACGGAGATCGCCTTCGCCACCATCGCCGAGCCCAAGCACCTGGAATTCAATTCGTCGACGGTCGGGCCGGTCGTCAAGGGCGTCAAGGTCAAGATCTTCGACGACAACGGCAAGGAGTTGCCGAAGGGTGAGGTCGGGCGGATCTTCGTCGGCAACGCCTTCCCGTTCGAGGGATACACCGGCGGAGGCAAGAAGCAGATCATCGACGGGCTGTTGTCCTCGGGCGACGTCGGCTACTTCGACGAGAACGACCTGCTCTACATCAGCGGGCGCGACGACGAGATGATCGTGTCCGGCGGCGAGAACGTCTTCCCGGCCGAAGTCGAGGACCTCATCACCGGGCATCCGGACGTCGTGGAGGCCACCGCCATCGGGGTCGAGGACAAGGAGTGGGGCCACCGGCTGCGCGCGTTCGTGGTCAAGAAGGAGGACGCCGACCTCGACGAGGACACCGTCAAGCACTACGTCCGCGACCACCTGGCGCGCTACAAGGTGCCCCGGGAAGTCGTGTTCCTCGACGAGTTGCCGCGCAACCCCACCGGCAAGATCCTGAAGCGCGAGCTCCGCGAGATGGAGATCGACTGACCCCTCAGGTCACCTGCGTGCCTGGAGGGCGCGGGTGATCTCGATGGAGAGTTTGCGATCGATCAGTAGCTGATCGATGAGTGCGGCGAGGACCTCTTGTCCGGTCACCCGGGCGACCCCAATCCGGTCGGCGGCCTCTCGCTGCCAGACATCAAGCGCCCGGTGCGTGGCCAGTGGCAGATCGACGGTCCGCCGCGTTCGCCGGTCGCGCGCCGCCCGGCCACCCGCCGATTGGCTGACCTTCTGTTGACGGCGCGCCTGCCGAAAGCCGGTTAAGCGCTCGGTCGGAGTGGTATCACCGGCGGACGTGGTGGCCGGAGCCTGTGCGCGGAACATTCCGGCGCTGGGCCCTAGCTGGTGTGAGTCGGGGTTCACAGTGGCGACGTCCCTCCGTGGGTGCCAACAGGCAACTAGTACCCGATATACACGTGTCGATACTGATCCTCTCATTCACGCGAACGTCAGTCGACGTCGCCGAGCGCCGGGTGCACCAGGCGGTTGAGGCCTGTGGCGGGCTCGTAGCGGCCCCTACCAGCGCCCCGCGCTGCAAATGAATTTTGGATTGCTAGCAGGCACGCAAAATGAACCTGGATCTGGCAACGCGGTCGCAACATGTGATTTGCCATTCATTCACTTTCCTCGAGTCTCGCGCTACTGACCGGAGCCCTCTGCGGGCCGGGCTGCAACCCCCGATATGAAATACTGAATCTGCAAACCCACCGCGGAAAACCCCTTTACCTGCTGGTATACCGACCGGCTCGGGCCGTCGCTACTGATCTCCTCAGTCGCTGAAAGTCTAGATACACGCAAATCAGCATTTTTGGAAATCCAAAATTAAGTGGAATAAGCCCATAGCTAAAGTCGGCCACATAACTAATACACAGCGTAATTTCCCGTGGAATGGTTTTTGCCATCACGGCCCCGGGGTAGGCCTAAAAGTGGCAGTGCAAGGTCTTGAAAGGACTCGAAAGGAGTTTCATATGTTGATCTCGATGCAGGCGGTCCGTTACGCGGCAGCTGGTGCGGTCGGTGCCGGCGCGCTGACTGGTGCGATGTGGTTGGCGGCCGTTCCGGCCGCACAGGCGGCCCCGGCTCCGGCTCCTACTCATGGCTTCGTAGGCGCCGGGCCGCACGATGTGATCCCGACCGACAATGGGCCCGGCGGCCCGGGCGGTCGAGGCGGTGACCACGACGGTCCGGGCCAAGGCGGCTGGGGCCGCGGCGGTGGGGACCACGACGGTCCAGGCCAGCGCGGTTGGGGCCCTGGCGGTGAACAGCGCGGCGATTGGGACCGTGACCACCGCGGCGATTGGGACCGCGACCACCGCGGCGATTGGGACCGCGACCACCGCGGCGATTGGGACCGCGACGGCCACGGCCCGGGCGACTGGGATCGCGGCGCCCACGGTCCCGGCGATTGGGACCGCGGCGGATGGCGCTAGTGAAAAGCCACTTCCGTGCGTAGCGGGTCACTCGCGCGCCGGCGGCTAACAAGAGAAACCCATGCCGACCTGACCGCGGTCAGGTCGGCATGGTTCTCGTTAGGGTCAACGCTCGCGGTACCGTCCGTTCGCCGTAGTAAAAACAAAAGTAGCTGACGCGGTCGGCATGCCTTCCCGAACTTTAACAACACTAATTTCATAACGCACGCGAATCATTACCTACGGAAGTGCGTCATAACGTAGTTCAGTGAGTCAGTAGATGCGGCTTTAGCTGCAAGTTTATGACGATCTATACTGATCTCAGTACGGGCGGAATTTGATAAAACCCATCGCCTAAACGCCCCGATCCCAATGCCCTTATGATTCGCGTCATATTGAATGGCTGCTGTCTGCATAAAATGCCGAAAGATGGGTAATGTCCTGAGGCGGTATTGGCTTCGAACTTCTGATCGTTGGCAGCGTGGAAGGAGCTCACAGATGTTCACTTCACTGCGCTTGATCCGTAGGGTCGCGATCGGTGTCGCGGGAACGGGCCTGCTGACGGGGGCCATCCTCTTCGGCGGTAACCCGGCTGCGCACGCCGCCCCGCAGCCCGGCCCCGGCATCAGCTTCGACACGGTCGGCCCGCATGGTGGTCCGGACCTCCCGCTGAAGCCCGGCGGGGGCGGAGGCGGCGGTGGCCATGGCGGCGGTGGCGGCGGCCACGGCT
>NZ_LQPV01000042.1:0-57064 GCF_002101935.1 Mycobacterium sp. IEC1808
TCCTCCGGGTGCGCCGGACCCGCCGTTGCCGCCGCTGCCGAACAGGATCCCGCCCGCCCCGCCGGCGGCCCCGGTCCCGGCGGCGCCGTTCGCGCCGTTGCCGATCAGCGGGCGTCCCAGCAGCAGCTCGGTGGGGGTATTGATCACCCCCAGCAGGCTCGCCAAGGGCGAGGCGTTGGCGGCCTCCGCGCCCGCATACAAGCCGCCGGCGCCGGCCAATGCCTCGACGAACTGGTTATGAAACGCTGCCGCCTGATCGCTGAGCGCCTGAAACTCCTGCGCGTGGGTGGAAAACACCGACGCGATCGCCGCCGACACCTCGTCGCCGGCGGCGGCCAGGACCCCGGTGGTCGGAGCCGCCGCCGCGGCCTTGGCGGCGCCGATCATCGACCCGATGCCCGCCACATCCGAAGCAGCCGACGCCACCACCTCCGGCACTGCGATCACAAACGACATCCCGCACCTCTCACTGGTCGCGACAGACAAGGAACGTCCCGCACCTTCGCTCGCTGCACGAGCCGATGGAGGGTGATCAGGACCGATTCACGGTAACGCAGCGACGGCCGGATCTGCGGTTTAGCCGAACCCCGGCCACGTCACAAGCGCCAGGGTCGGTCGAGCGCCCCAGTGTCGGACACCGCCGCGCCGATCGGCTAGCGACCCCGGGATTTGGCCAGGTAGAACCGGGTTTTAGCTCATAGCTGCTACTTAACTGATGCATAGCCATAACTACTCTTGACGCACGCATCATTTGTCTCATGAGTGAAACATCTGAAACCCCAACTGTGCGGACAGCTACCGCAACCGAACCCGCGCCGGCGGCAGCGCCGGCGCTCTACCGGACCCCTCGGGTCTTCCTGGCCGCGGCATGGGTTGCCATCGTCGCCGGAGTCGTGTTCATCATCTCGGTGATCTTCTTCACCGGCATGGCGCTCGGGCATCACGGCCACGGCGGTCACCACCACAAGCACCACGCGGCGTTCATGCATCCGCACCGCTTCGGCCCCGGCGGTCCGGGCGGCCCCGGCGGTGGTCCCGCGGCGGTCCAAGGCGGTGGGCCCGCTTCGGCGACCCCAGGCGCCCCGGGGCCCAGCCAGATTCCGTCGTCCGTCGCCCCGTCCCGGACGCCGTAGTCCCGCGGGTCGGTAAACCCATATCCGATGGCCCGGCGCTCGCATGAGCGCCGGGCCGCTCGATTCTCAGCAACAATTGCGTCTCGGACCTGTTATCGCCCTCGGCGACAGGGGCAATATTCAAGGCATGACCCAAACACCCGAACCGTCAACGCAACCGACGCCCGTCGCCGCGGCCCCGCCCGCGTACGCGCCGGTCAAGCCTCCGAAGGTCTATGTGGCCGCCGCGTGGGTGGTGATCGTCGCCGGGATCGTTTTCATCCTCTCGACCGTCTTCTTCGCCGGGGCCATGGTCATGGGAGTCAGCCATCACTGGCATCACTACAAGCATCATCACGGAATGATGTACGGACCCGGCGGACCTGGTGGCCCCGGTGGACCGGGGCAGTACGGCGGGCAGTGGGGTCCGGGCATGGGCCCATGGGGTCCGCCGGGCGTCGGTCCGGGCGGTCCGGGTGGCCCCGGCGGTCCGCCGGCGGGCGGCGGTCCGGGTGGTCCCAGCCAGACACCGACGCCCAGCGCTCCGGCGCCGGCGCCGAACACCCCGGGCAATCCGCGCCCGTAGGCATAACCGCCTTTCTTGAACCATTACAGAAACGCGGGGTCCAGTTCGTTCCGCCGCACCGAAAGTTGTTGGGCCGACTGCGGTTACGCGAAGGCCTCGAAGGAGGTCCGGGCCCGATAATCGATGTTCGCCACCCGGCAGCCGCCCTGGCATGATCGAAACCCATGACCATGCGCATCGGCGCGGCGGTGATGACCATCGGTGTGGCGGTCGGGGGAGCGCTGGCTGTTCCCGCGGCGGTCGCTCACCCATCGGAGCCCGGGGTGGTGAACTACGCGGTCCTGCCGAAGGGATCGGTCGGCAACATCGTCGGCGGACCAATGGGCTGGGAGTCGGTGTTCACGCAGCCGTTCCAGGGCTATTCGGTCGACCTGCCGGTGTGCAACAACTGGGCCGATATCGGGTTGCCCGAAGTCTTCGACGATCCAGATCTCGCGTCGTTCAACGGGGCGACCACACAGACGTCGGCCAACGACCAGACCCACTTCGTCAAGCAGGCCGTCGGGGTGTTCGCCAGCAACGACGCCGCGGGCCGGGCGTTCCATCGTGTGGTGGACCGGACCGTCGGCTGTTCGGGCCAGACCACTGCGATGCATCTGGACAACGGCATCACACAGGTGTGGTCGTTCGACGGCGGCCCGGCGACGGGCGGCGACGCGAACTGGACGAAGCAGGAAGCGGGGACCGACCGTCGGTGCTTCGATCAAACCAGGCTGCGCGAAAACGTGTTGTTGCAGGCCAAGGTCTGCCAGTCTGGCAACGCGGGACCCGCGGTCAACGTGCTGGCCGGGGCCATGCAGAACGCGCTGGGTCAGTAGCGTGGTTCCGGACACTCGGGTGGTCCGTCGCGGAAAAGTCCGGCAGGACGGGAATATGTCGGTGCGATCTGCAAGATGAAGTAGTGGCGATTATTTCTCCGTCAGCGGTGCAACCAGCGGTCCGTCGGCCATGCCGGGTCGGCCCGGCCCTCGAAGGGATAGTGATATGACGCCCGCGGCCGTCAGCACCGCCCAAGCCGAGATGGTCGACTCCTCCGCCGCCGCGACGTACATCGCCGAGACCTGCCTGTCCGATGCACCCCTGCGGTCCATCGGCCTCGAGCTCGAAGGGCATTGCCACGACCCGGCCGACCCGCATCGCAGGCCCGGCTGGGACGAAATCGCCGACGTGCTCGAGCACCTGCCCGACCTGCCGGGCGGCAGCGCCGTCACGGTCGAACCCGGCGGCGCCGTCGAACTGTCCGGTCCGCCCGCCGCCGGGGTGTTGGCCTCCATCGATGCGATGAACCGGGACCAGGCCGTGCTGCGGTCGGCCTTCGCCGACGCCGGGCTGGGACTGGTTTTCCTCGGGGCGGATCCGCTGCGGCCCCCGAGGCGCATCAACCCCGGCGCGCGCTACCAGGCGATGGAAGAGTTCTTCCACTCCAGCCGCTCCGGCGAGGCCGGCGCGGCGATGATGACGTCCACCGCCTCGATCCAGGTCAACGTGGACGCCGGGCCGCGGGACGGCTGGGCGGCACGGGTCCGGCTGGCGCACGCCCTGGGCCCCACGATGATTGCCATCGCCGCCAACTCCCCGATGCTGGGCGGGGAGTTCACCGGCTGGGTCTCCACCCGGCAGCGGGTGTGGGGTGACATGGACTCGGCGCGGTGCGGGCCCATCCTCGGGGCCAGCGGTGACGACCCGGGCACCGACTGGGCGCGCTATGCGCTCAAGGCCCCGGTGATGCTGGTGCACAACCCCGAGGCCACGGCCGTCACGCGGTGGGTGCCCTTCGCCGACTGGGTGGACGGCCGGGCGCTGCTCGGTGACCGGCGCCCGACGATCGCCGACCTGGAATACCACCTGACCACGCTGTTCCCGCCGGTCCGGCCCAGACAGTGGCTGGAGATCCGCTACCTCGACAGCGTGCCCGACGCCCTCTGGCCCGCCGTGGTGTTCACCTTGGTGACGCTGCTCGACGACCCGGCCGCCGCCGACATCGCGGCCGAGGCCGTCGAACCGGTCGCCACCGCCTGGGACACCGCCGCCCGGGTCGGCCTGCGCGACCGGCGGCTCTACGAGGCGGCCAACAAGTGCGTGGCGGTCGCCGCCGAGCGGGCGCCGGCGGAACTGACCGAGGCGATGCAGCTGCTGGTCGGCGGAGTCGAGCGCGGCCGATGTCCCGGCGACGACTTCTCCGACGAGGTGATTCAGCATGGCATCGAGGCCACGGTCTCCAGGGCCGCGCGCTGGCCGCAAGGGGGCGCGTGACTTCCCGGGAAAAGCTCGCCGACGATATGGCGCGGGCGCGGGCGCGGACGCTGCGGCTGGTCGAATTCGACGACGCCGAGCTGTGGCGGCAGTTCGACCCATTGATGAGCCCGCTGGTGTGGGACCTTGCGCACATCGGTCAGCAAGAGGAGTTCTGGTTGCTGCGCGGCGGCGATCCGTCCCGCCCGGGCATCCTGCCGCCGGCCGTCGAGGGCCTGTACGACGCCTTCGAACACTCCCGGGCCAGCCGCGTCGAGCTGCCGCTGCTGTCCCCCGAGCGCGCGCGGTCCTATTGCCGGACCGTGCGCTCCGCCGCGCTGGACGCCCTGGACGCCCTGCCCGACGACCCCGCGGGAGACCAAGCGGCGTTCGCCTTCGGGATGGTGGTCAGCCACGAAAACCAGCACGACGAGACGATGTTGCAGGCGCTCAACCTGCGCACCGGCGCGCCGCTGTTACGCGACGGATCGGTGCTGCCCGCGGGTCGTCCGGGGCTGGCGGGAACGTCGGTGCTGGTGCCCGGCGGCCCGTTCGTGCTGGGGGTGGACGCGGCGAGCGAACCGTACTCGCTCGACAACGAGCGCCCGGCTCACGTCGTCGACGTGCCGGCTTTCCGGATCGGCCGGGTTCCGGTCACCAACGGCGAGTGGCGAAATTTCATCGACGACGGCGGCTACGACCAGCCGCGCTGGTGGTCCGAGCGGGGCTGGCAGCACCGACAGACCGCGGGTCTGACCGCGCCGCAGTTCTGGGGTTCGGACGGCCGGACCCGCGCGCGGTTCGGCTACATCGAAGACATCCCCGCCGACGAGCCGGTGCAGCACGTGACCTACTTCGAGGCCGAGGCCTACGCGGCCTGGGCCGGCGCCCGGCTGCCCACCGAGATCGAGTGGGAGAAGGCCTGCGCGTGGGATCCGGCGACGGGCGCCCGGCGCCGCTACCCGTGGGGGGAGCAGGAGCCGTCGGATGCCGTGGCCAACCTGGGCGGCCGCGCGCTGCGGCCCGCGCCCGTCGGCGCGTACCCCGCGGGCGCTTCGGCGTACGGGGCCGAACAGATGATGGGCGACGTCTGGGAGTGGACCGCCTCGCCGCTGCGGCCGTGGCCGGGGTTCGTCCCGATGATCTACGAGCGCTACTCGCAGCCCTTCTTCGACGGCGACTACCGGGTGCTGCGCGGGGGGTCGTGGGCCGTCGAGCCGGGGATCGTGCGGCCCAGCTTCCGTAACTGGGACCACCCGATCCGGCGGCAGATCTTCTCCGGTGTCCGCCTGGCCTGGGACGTGGCCGACTGATGTGCCGTCACCTGGGCTGGCTCGGCGCCGACGTGAGCGTCTCGTCGCTGGTGCTGGATCCGCCGTGCGGGCTGCGGGTGCAGTCGTATGCCCCGCGCCGCCAGAAGCACGGCCTGATGAACGCCGACGGTTGGGGCGTCGGGTTTTTCGACGGTGACACGCCCCGACGCTGGCGCAGCCCGGCGCCGCTGTGGGGCGACGCGTCGTTCGCCTCGGTCGCGCCGGCCCTGCACAGCCACTGCGTCGTGGCAGCGGTGCGCTCGGCGACCGTCGGCATGCCGATCGAGGCCAGCGCGACGGCGCCGTTCACCGACGGCCGCTGGTTGTTGTCGCACAACGGCATCGTCGACCGCGCGGTGCTTCCGCTCACCTCGTCGGCCGAATCCGTCTGCGACAGCGCCATACTCGCGGCCACCATCTTCGAGCGCGGGCTGGACGCGCTGGCCGACACCATCGGCGAAGTCGGCGCGGCCGACCCCTTGGCGCGGCTGAACATCTTGGCCGCCAACGGCTCTCGGCTGGTGGCGACCGCGTGGGGCGACACCCTGTTCATCCTGCGCCGCGACGACGGGGTGGTGCTGGCCAGCGAACCGTACGACGACGCGCCCGACTGGGAAGACGTGCCGGACCGTCACCTGGTGGAGGTCACCTCGGAGGGGATTCAGTTGACCCCACTCAACTCGAAAGGATCTCGATGACGCTGACGCTGTCCAACCACCTGGCCGCCGACTCGGCGTATCACGCATTGCGTCGTGACGTGCTCGATGGGCTGCAGCAGACGCCGAAGTCGTTGCCGCCCAAGTGGTTTTACGATTCGGTTGGCAGCGACCTGTTCGACCAGATCACCCGGTTGCCCGAGTACTACCCGACCCGGGCGGAGGCGGAGATCCTGCGCGCCCGGTCGGCCGAGGTCGCGGCCGCCAGCGAGGCCGACACGCTGGTCGAATTGGGTGCCGGTACCTCGGAGAAGACTCGCCGGCTGCTGGATGCGTTGCGGGACCGCGGCTCACTGCGCGGATTCGTGCCGTTCGACGTCGACGCCGGCATGCTGTCGGCGACCGCGACCGCCATCCAGCGCGAGTACCCGGGCGTCGAAATCAGCGCAGTCTGCGGGGATTTCGAGGAACATCTGACCGAGATCCCCGGCGACGGGCGACGGCTGTTCGTGTTCCTGGGGTCGACGATCGGCAATCTCACCCCCGAGCCGCGCGCGCAGTTCCTCGCGACGCTGGCCGGGGTGATGCGGCCGGGGGACAGCCTGCTGCTGGGCACCGACCTGGTCAAGGACGCCGACCGGCTGGTGCGCGCCTACGACGACGCCGCCGGTGTGACGGCCCGGTTCAACCGCAACGTGCTCGCGGTGATCAACCGCCAACTCGACGCCGACTTCGACATCGATGCCTACCAGCACGTCGCGCGGTGGAACACCGACGAGGAGCGCATCGAAATGTGGCTGCGGTCCGGCCGGAGCCAGCGGGTGCGCGTCGGCGCGCTCGACTTGACCGTCGATTTCGCGGACGGCGAAGAGATGCTGACCGAGGTGTCGTGCAAGTTCCGCCCGGACGGGGTGAGCGCCGAGTTGGCCGACGCCGGACTGCGCCGGATCCGATGGTGGACCGACGAAGCGGGCGACTTCGGGCTGTCGTTGGCCGTTAAGTGAGCCTCGGCGGTTCGCTGGCCGAGCGGTGGCGGGCGGCGCGCCCGCCCGTGGCCGGGTTACACCTGGACAGCGCCGCTTGCTCGCGCCAAAGCTTCGCCGCCATGGACGCCGCCGCCAAGCATGCGCTGCACGAATCCGAGGTCGGCGGGTACGTCGCGGCCGAGGCGGCCGCCCCGCTGCTCGAGGCGGGCCGGGCGGCGGTCGCGACGCTGTGCGGCGTGCCCGACGCCGAGGTGGTGTTCACCACCGGCTCCCTGCATGCGCTGGACCTGCTGCTGGGCGGTTGGCCGGCCGAGCGGCGCACGCTGGCCTGCCTGCCCGGCGAGTACGGCCCCAACCTGGCGGTGATGGCCGCCCACGGGTTCGAGGTGCGGACCTTGCCGACCCTGGACGACGGCCGGCTGGCGATCGACGAGGCGGCGTTCGATCTAGAGAGCGACCCACCTGATTTGGTGCATCTCACCCCGCTGGCCAGCCACCGCGGCGTGGTGCAGCCGCTCGCCATGGTGGCCAAGCTCTGCGGCCAGCTGGGCCTGCCGCTGGTGGTGGACGCCGCACAGGCGTTGGGCCACATCGACTGCGCGGTGGGCGCCGACGCCGTGTATTCGTCGTCGCGCAAGTGGATCGCCGGACCGCGGGGCGTCGGTGTCCTGGCCCTGCGGCCCGAGCTGATGGATCGACTGACGCCGCGGCTGCCGGCGCCGCGCTGGGCGGCGCAACTGTCGGTGGCCCAGCAACTGGGGTTCGGGGAAGCGAATGTCGCTGCGCGCGTGGGATTTTCGGTTGCGGTGGGGGAGCATCTGGCATACGGACCGGAATCTGTCCGTGCCCGGTTGGCCGAGGTGGGCGAGATCGCCCGCACACTGCTGACCGATGTCGATGGCTGGCTGGTCGTCGAAGAGGCCGAGGAGCCCAGCGCCATCACCACGCTGGCCCCCGCCGACGGCGCCGACCCCGAAGCGGTGCGTGCTTGGCTGCTCGCCGAGCGGCGAATTGTGACGACCTATGCCGGGGTGGCGCGCGCGCCGCAAGAACTCTCCGGGCCAGTGCTGCGGATTTCCCCGCACGTCGATACGACCGCCGACGACCTCGAGACCTTCGCCGAGGCGCTGATCGCAGCGACAGCCGCGACGGGCTGAAAATACCGAACTCGTCAATTTCCACTCTAATTTTGACCGAAAGTACGGAAAAGCCTGTTCTTATTAGGCATGTGTGCGGTAGCTTTTGGCTTTAGCAGCACGCGGCGGATCACTCTTCGGAAATCTGCTCGCCCGCTCGGCGATGGGGCCGGTGAAAGAGGTGCGGGATGAACTTCGCTATGTCACCGCCTGAGATGCTGCATGCCGCCTGGGACGAGCCGACCGGTGAATTGGCTTCGGCCGCCGTCACATTCGCCTTGCTCTGCCGTTTTCGGCGTGCGTGAAAGGAGACGGAGATGTCGTATGTGGTTACCGTGCCGGAAGCGGTGCAGGGTGCAGCCCAAGACTTGGCGGGTATTCGTGCCTCGCTGACGCAAGCCGCCGCGATCGGCGGGCCCACCACCGGGATTGCGAACGCCGCGGCAGACGAGGTATCGAACGCAATCGCTTTGGTCTTCGGCAGCGCCGGCCAGCAATTTCAAGCTCTGAACGCCCAGGCGCAGGCATTTCATGCGGAATTCGAAAGCCTCCTGAATGCCGGCGCTGCGGCATATGGCAGTGCCGAGGCCGTTAACGCCGGGCAGGTGCTGAGCAACGCGGTAGCCGGTGCTGCGCCGGCCGCGGCCGTACCCGCCGCGACCTATCGAACCTTCAACCTTTTCAACGGCCTCCTGGACATCAACATCGGGACGGGGGGCATTCAATTCACGATCAGCACACCGGGCTTCACGCTGCCGGCGGTGCACGTTCCCCCGATCAGCGTCGCCCCCTTCAACCTGCCCCAGCTCACCATTCCGGCCGTAAACATTCCGGCCGGCGCGACGCTCGCGAATCTCACGGTGAGTCCGTTCAACCTGCCGCAACTTTCGATACCTTCGATCAATATTCCGGCCGGGACGACGCCCGCCAACATCACCGTGGGCGCATTCAACCTGCCGCAGATAACGACGCCCGCCATTTCGGTGCCGCCGATCAATCTGCCCGCGGTGACGATACCGCCGTTCCAGACGCCCCTGATCCAGGTTTCGAGTTGGAGCCTCCCGTCGATAACCGTTCCCCGAATCGACTTTCCGCAGATACAATTCCCGGACATCAACGTTCCGGGTAACGGCGCGACGGTGGTCACCCTGACAACCGGTAATATTCTTTTTCCGAACTACAACATCAACCTTCAGTCGTTCGATATCAACGCGCCGTCACTCGGCTTCGCCACGCAAGGGTTTATTTCCCAATTCGGTATCCCCAGTATTCAAATCGGGGCTCTGACCCTGCCGATCCTGAGCGTCAGCAACCCGAGCGGCGGCAATTATGTGTTCCCGTCCATCGGCCTTTCCGGCTTCACCATCCCGTCGGTCACCGTTCCACCCATCGCCGTCGGCGGTTTCACGCTGCCGCAGGTCAGCTGGCCGGCCTTCGCCACGGCACCGCTGACAATCCCGCCGATCGGTGTCGGCGGTTTCACGCTGCCCCAGGTCAGCTGGCCGGGTTTTGCCACGGCGCCGCTGACCATCCCGCCCGTCGGCGTCGGCGGCTTCAACCTGCCCGGCGTCGACATCCCCCAAATCACCGTGGCGCCCGTTCAGGAAGACCAGTTCACGATCCCGCCCATCCCCACCTGGTTGAACGGGCTGACCATCGAAGCGAACACCTTCATTTCGATCCTTAACGACGTCGCGGCCAGCCTGCTGGGCACAGGTCCCTGACCGGCCGCGGGGCGCCGGAAGTGTCGGCGGCGTGTCACGCCGGCGGCGGTGCCGTTCGCGCGGATATAAGTACCCCGCTCCCTGGCGCTTTCTGGACTGTTCCGCCGCAATTGTCCGGCTAGCGAATGCCCATTCTGAAAATAGCTATTTTCCTTGACCGAAGGTATGGAAATCGGTTGTACTCACTCATATCCGGTCGGTAGCCGCGGCCGCTGGTCCAGGGCTCGACAACACTCACCGGCCTCCGCTCGATGACGAGCCGTGAGAAAGGGGTGCGAGATGTCGTTCGTGATGGCAACGCCGGATCTGGTCCAAAGTGCGGCCGCGGACTTGGCGGGTGTGCGTTCGTCGTTGGCGGCGGCGGTGACCGCGGCGGGTCCCACGACGGGGATTGCGGCTGCGGCTCAGGATGAGGTTTCGGTCGCGATCGCTTCGATGTTCGGCAACTTCGGCCAGGAATTCCAGGCCCTCAGCGCACAGGCCCAGGCGTTCCATCAGGAGTTCGTCTCCTTGCTGAACGCCGGCGCGGGCGCCTATGCGGCCGCGGAGGCCTCCAACGTGGCGCAGGTATCAGGCGCCGCGCAGGCGGCCGTTGCGGCGGCACCCGTCCAGGACTTCAACCTGCTCGACGGCATCATCGACATCCAGACCGGGTCGGCCGGCACCTTGGTCACGATCGGCACACCGAGGATCGCCATACCGCCGGTGAGCATCCCTCAGATAAACCTCTCCGCCTTCGGCCTGCCGCCGATATCCATTCCGTCCATAATCATTCCGCCCTTCACGTCGCCTCCCATCAGCGTGAGTGCGTTCAGCCTGCCGCAGATAACCACGTCGGCCATATCGGTGCCACCGATAAACCTGCCGGCGATAACTGTGCCGGGCTTCAGCCTTCCGCAAATCCAATTTCCCGGCATCACGTTGCCCCAGGTAACTGTTCCGCAAATCAACTTCCCCCAGATACAATTCCCGGATTTCGAGGTGCTGGGGAACAATCAAACACTGGTCACGATCAACTCTGCGCTGCTCGGCACCATAAGCGTGAACCTGCAGAACTTCGACATAAACGCTTCGATCGGCATGCATACACCGGGATTCATCGCGGGATTCATCATCCCCCCGATTCTCTTGGGGTCGTTTACCGTACCGCCCATTGGCCTTTCGGGCTTCACCATTCCGTCCATTGGGCTGTCTGGCTTCACCATCCCGTCCATCACCATTCCGCCCATCGGCGTCGGCGGTTTCACGCTGCCGCCGATCAGCGAGCCCGGCTTCGCCCTGCCGCCGTTGACGATCTCGTCCATCGGCGTCGGTGGCTTCAGCCTGCCCAACATCTTCGTCCCCAGCGTCACCATCGAATCCGTTCCGCTCTTCCAGTTCGAGATCCCCCCACTGTGAGCGGCGCGGGGCCCTGACCAGGTCTCAGCCGGCCTTGTGCGCCGTCAGCAGGAAGGCCGGCAACTTCATCCGGCCCTTCTCGTCGCGGTCATGCGGCGGGAATTCGAACGGCGCGTCGCCGAGCGGCGGGATTTTCGCGTGGATGAAGGCGGGCCGGATCTCGTCGATCTCCCAGTACTTGCTCACCGCCGCACGCAGCTCGTCCTCGTCGACCTCGTTGGGCTTGGGCTCCATCTCGGCGGGGAAGGCGCCCTTGGCGAACACCAGGACGAAATAGCCGGCGCCCGGCGCCGCGGCGCGGTGAATCGAGCGCAGGTAGCCGTCGCGGCCCTCGACCGGGAGCGAGTGGAACAAGGTCGAGTCCACGATCGTCGAGAAGCGTCCTTCCGAACCGGATGGGTAGCCGGCGAAGTCGGTGATGTCGGCCTGCACGAAGCTCGCGGTGGATAGGCCCCGCTCGCGGGCCGCCTCGGTGGCGGCCGCGACGGCGGTCGGCGTGAGGTCGATGCCGACCACGGTGTAGCCCTGCGCGGCCAGCGCCAGCGACAGCTCGGCGTACCCGCACCCGGCGTCCAGCACGTCGCTGCGGAACTTTCCGGCCGTGATCAACGCCGCCAACTCCGGCTGCGGCTCACCGATGTTCCACGGTGGCGGCCCCTGGAATTCGCCCTCCTCGCGGTACGCACCGTCCCAGTCCATGATTTCGGATGACATGGTTCCCCTATTGATCCCAGGTGTGCACCGGCTCGTTGCTATGCATGTGTTCGCAGTACCGTCGCAGCATTTCGGCGAGCGCGGCGGGCCGGCTCATGCCGCCGGCTTCCAGCGTACGCACGGTGGACACCTGCCAGCTGGCGCCGTTGCGGCCGGCCCGGGCGCGACCCTCGATGACACCGAGGAACCGGTCGCGCACCTCGGCGTCGACGCCCCAGCGGCGCAGCCCGTCGTCGGCGATCGGCAGCAAGGTGTCGAGCACCAACTCACGCGCCGTCACCTTGGCCCGTCCGGGCCAGAGCAGCCGGGCGTCGATGCCGTGGCGCGCCGCCTCGAGGAAATTCTCCCGCGCCACAAGGAAACCCATCCGGTTCCACAGCGGATCCTCGTCTTCGGACAGGCCGCGCAGCACGCCGTAATAGAAGGCGGAATTGCCCAGCATGTCGATGACGGTCGGCCCAGCCGGCAACACCCGGTTCTCCAGCCGCAGGTGCGCTCGCCCGTCGACCACGTCGTACACGGGCCGGTTCCACCGGTACACGGTGCCGTTGTGCAGGCGCAGCTCCGGGAGGTGTGGGGTGCGCCCGGCGGCCAGCTCGGCGACCGGGTCTTCGTCGGACACCTCGGGCAGCAGGGACGGGAAATATTGGATGTTCTCCTGGAAGAGGTCCAGCACGGAGGTGATCCATCGTTCGCCGAACCACACCCGCGGCCGCACGCCCTGGGCCTTGAGTTCCTCGGGCCGCGTGTCGGTGGACTGGGTGAACACCTCGATCCGGGTCTCCGACCACAGCTGGTGGCCGAAGAAGTAGGGGGAGTTGGCCCCCAGGGCCAGCTGCGGGCCCGCGACGATCTGGGCAGCGTTCCAGTTGGCCGCGAACTCCGCGGGGGCGAGCTGTAGGTGCAATTGCATGCTGGTGCAGGCGGATTCGGGCGCGATGGTGGCGGCGTTCCAGCTCAGCGGCTCCGGGCCGGAGATGTCGATCGAGATGTCCTCGCCGCGCGCGGAAAAAATCGAGTCGTTGAGGGCGGCATACCGCGTGGAGTCGCTCATCCAGCCGTCGTCGAGGTGTTCGGGCATCAGCGTGGGCAGGATGCCGATCATGACGATGTGGGCGCCGCCCGAGTTGGCCTTGGCCTCGGCGTCATTGAGGCTGGCCCGCACCTCGGCCTCGAGGTCCAGCCCCGTGTGGCCCGGCAGCGGGCGGGGCGGCACGTTGAATTCGATGTTGTAGGCGCCCAATTCGGTCTGGAAAGCCGGGTCGGCGATGGCCTCCAGCACGGACCGGTTCGACATGGCCGGCTGGTAGTCGGCGTCGACGAGGTTGCACTCGATCTCCATGCCGGTGAGCGGCCGGTCGGAATCGAAGCGTGACTGGGCGAGCATCGTCTCGAAGACGTTCAGGCACAACCGCACCTTGCGCCGGTATTCCGAGCGCTGCGCGCGGTCATACGTGGTGCGCTTGACCTCTTCGCCCACAACGCCGATGCAACAGGTTTACCGGCGGCAGCGCAAGGGCGACAGGCTGACCAGTGCTGACGCCGGTCTGGTGGGTAGACCATGATGGACCTACAGGTGTCAATCACGGGTGGAGGAGAGCTAGTTGGCCGAGTCCGCTGAATTCGTAGCCGCAATCGATCAGGGCACCACCAGCACCCGCTGCATGATCTTCGATCACGACGGTGCCGAGGTGGCTCGCCATCAGCTCGAGCACGAGCAGATCCTGCCCCGCGCGGGCTGGGTCGAGCACGACCCGGTGGAGATCTGGGAGCGCACGTCGTCGGTGCTGATGTCGGTATTGAACCGGGCTAACCTATCGACGAAAAACCTTGCAGCCCTGGGGATTACCAACCAACGCGAGACAACACTGGTATGGAACAAGCGGACCGGGCGGCCGTACTACAACGCGATCGTCTGGCAGGACACCCGCACCGACCGGATCGCGTCCGCGCTGGACCGCGACGGCCGCGGGGACGTGATCCGCCGGAAGGCCGGCCTGCCGCCGGCGACGTATTTCTCCGGCGGCAAGCTGCAATGGATCCTGGAAAACGTCGACGGGGTCCGCGAGGCCGCCGAGAGCGGCGACGCCCTTTTCGGCACCGCCGACACCTGGGTGTTGTGGAATCTCACCGGGGGCCCGCGGGGCGGCGCGCACGTCACCGACGTTACCAACGCCAGCCGCACCATGCTGATGAACCTGGAAACGCTGGACTGGGACGACGAGCTGTTGTCGTTCTTCGCCATCCCGCGCGCGATGCTGCCGGCGATCGCGGCGTCCTCTCCCGTCGAGGCCTACGGGGTGACGCTGGATACCGGGCCGCTCGGTGGCGAGGTGCCGATCACGGGAGTCCTGGGCGACCAGCACGCGGCGATGGTCGGTCAGGTGTGCCTGGCCGAGGGCGAGGCGAAAAACACCTATGGCACCGGCAATTTCCTACTGCTCAACACCGGCGAGACGATCGTGCGCTCGGACAACGGCCTGCTGACCACGGTCTGCTACCAGTTCGGCGACGCCAAACCCGTGTACGCGCTAGAGGGTTCGATCGCGGTCACTGGCTCGGCGGTGCAGTGGTTGCGTGATCAGCTCGGCATCATCAGCGGCGCCGCGCAGAGCGAGTCGCTGGCCCGTCAGGTCCCCGACAACGGCGGGGTGTATTTCGTCCCGGCGTTCTCCGGGTTGTTCGCCCCCTACTGGCGATCCGACGCCCGCGGCGCGATCGTGGGGCTCTCGCGGTTCAACACCAACGCGCACCTGGCGCGGGCGACGCTGGAGGCGATCTGTTACCAGAGCCGCGACGTGGTGGACGCGATGAAGGCGGATTCCGGTGTGGGCCTTGAGGTCTTGAAGGTCGACGGCGGCATCACCGGCAACGACCTGTGCATGCAGATCCAGGCCGACGTGCTGGGCGTGGACGTGGTGCGGCCGGTGGTCGCCGAGACGACCGCGCTTGGCGCCGCCTATGCGGCGGGCTTGGCCGTCGGGTTCTGGGCCGATCCGTCGGACCTGCGGTCGAATTGGCAGGAGGACATGCGCTGGACGCCCAACTGGGACGACGAGCAGCGCGACGCCGGATACGCGGGTTGGCGCAAGGCCGTGCAGCGGACCCTGGACTGGGTTGATGTGTCCTAGTCCAGGGCCCGCTCCTGCCGGGCCTCAGTCCTCGCCGAGGATGCCGTAGACCTCGCGGCGGGCGTTGTTGATGATCTCGACGATGCGCTGCTGCTGCTCGGCGGTGGCGGTGTGCGCGGATTGCGCGACCGCACCGAACAACTGGCCCATGGCCGCGCGCAGGTTGACCGCACCCGGGTCGGCGCCCTCGGCGATCTCGTCCCACGGCTTGGTCTCGATCTTCTCGGCCGCCGCGCGTCCCTCCTCGGTCAGCTCGAAAAGCTTTTTGCTGCCGTGGCTTTCGCTCGCGCTGATCAGGCCCTCGTCGTCGAGCAGTTGCAGCGTCGGGTATACCGACCCGGGGCTGGGCCGCCAGATTCCGTTGCTGCGCTCGGCGATCTGCTGGATCATCTCGTAACCGTGCATCGGCCGCTCGGCCAGCAGGGCCAGGATGGCCGCGCGCACGTCGCCGCGGCGTCCGCGGCCGGAGCCGCCACGACGTCGGCCGCCACGACGGCCGCCGGGGCCGAAGCCGAAGCCCGGGCCGAACCCGGGGCCGAATCCCGGCCCGAAACCGGGGCCGAAGTGGTCACCGGCGTGGTCGCGCAGGTGTTCGCGGAATTCCCGCCGGGCCTGACGCCTGGCGTCGTGCAGGGCGCGGCGGTCCACCGGGCCGGGGCCGAAGCCGAATCCGAAGCCGGGCCGGCCGGCGAAGGGGCCCTCGGGGGGAGTGAATGGGTTGCTCATTGTTGGTAGTTCCTCTCGATCGTTTGTGGGTAACGCGCCGATCGCGCGCTACGTCATATCACGATATATCGGAAACTAACGCGATGCAACGAGATATTCCGATAACTCCGGCTTGGGTGGCAACGAAACCGCGTTGAGCTGCGTAAAGCGAATTTTGGTCCGAGGTCCTCGCCCGCGGTTTGCATCGCCCGGGCCGCGGGTAGCACCTGGGGGATGAACGCTGATAACAACCTGACGGTGGGCGGCGGGACGCAAAGTGCGACCGACCCCACCCGGGGCGGCGAGGCCCAAGGTCGCAACGCGTGGCCGTGGGTGAACTGGGGGTTGGCGCTGGCGACGGTGCCGGCGGCGGCCATCGTGATGCTGTTCGCGCTCGGTGCGGTGATGAGCACCGCCGGGTGTGCGGACCGCAGCTGTCCCGACCTGGGGCGCGGCGGCATCGATTTCGGCGTCGCGTTTTATGGCGCACCGGTGGTGGCGTTCGTCGTCCTGCTGATCTCGTTCTTCACCGCAAAGCGCCGCGGCGGCATCGCGGTTCCGCTGGTGGGTTGGGCGCTGCTGATCGCCGACGTCCTGCTGATGGCGGCGGCGGTCTCCGGCTAGCCGGGCGGCGCGAAGCCGCCGGGATCGCTCTGCGGCCACGGCTGTTGCGGGGGCGGCGGCGGCCAGGGCGCGGCCGGTGGGGCCGGCGGCGGCCAGGGCCCCGCGGGCGGCATCGGGGGCAGTTGGGGACGCAGCCGGGCCAGTTCGCGGCGGTGCCGCTCGGCGAGCACCGCGGCGAGCATCAACTCCGGCGGGGCCCCAGGCGGTGGTGGCGGAGCGATGCGCGACACGACGTCGCCGGCGATCCGGTAGGCCATCTGCAGGCGCAAGTGAGGATCGAGTTGCGGTGCGCGGGAAAGGAATTGGCGTGCCACCTCGGCCTGGCTGGGCCCCAATCCCGACAGCTGCAGCGAGGATGCCCACCACGCCAGCGACGGCGGCATCACCGGCGGCGGGCTCAACCGAGGGCCGCGCTCGCTCACGACGACCGTGCCGGCGAAGACGTCGCCGATGCGCTTGCCCTTCGGGGAGAAGATGCTGCAGATCACCGCCGGACTCCCGGCGAGCATCCAGATCTCCACCACCGACGCCAGCGCCCGAAACAGCGCCTGCCGGAAGCGTTCTGGGCCGCCGTCCTCGGACACCACCCGCAGGCCCAGCGCCATCTTGCCCACCGACCTTCCGCGCGTGGCGGTTTCGAACGCCAACGGGTAGCCGACGACCACCAGCACCGTGAAGATGAGCAGGACGGCGGTGCTCAGCGCGGAGTCGAACTGGGTCAGGGTGGCCGCCCACAACATCAGGCCGAGCACGTAGCAGATGAAGATCACCGTAATGTCGATCAGTGCGCTGGCCGCCCGCACCGGCAACTGAGCGATCTGCACGTCGAGCACCACGGCGTCCCCGGTCACCACCTCCGACATAACACCGAACGGTACAGGCCGATTAGGCTGCGCAGGGTGGACGTCGACGCATTCGTGCTGACCCATCGCGGTACGTGGGACCGGCTCGACCAATTGGTCAAGAGGCGCCGGTCGTTGACGGGTGCGGAGGTCGACGAACTCGTCGAGCTTTACCAGCGGGTCTCCACCCATCTGTCGATGCTGCGGTCCGCGTCGTCGGATTCGCTGCTCATCGGTCGGCTGTCGAGCCTGGTTGCGCGGGCCCGCTCCGTGGTCACGGGCGCCCATGCGCCATTGAGCAGCACGTTCGTCCGCTTCTGGACGGTGTCGTTCCCGGTGGTGGCGTACCGCACCTGGCGGTGGTGGTTGGGAACGGCGGTGGCGTTTTTCGCCGTCGTGGTGATCATCGCGATGTGGGTGGCCGGCAATCCTGAGGTGCAGTCGGCCCTCGGAACACCAAGTGACATCGACGAATTGGTCAACCACGATGTCGCGTCGTACTACAGCGAACACCCCGCCGCCGCGTTTGCGCTGCAGGTCTGGATCAACAACTCCTGGGTGGCCGCGCAGTGCATCGCCATGTCGGTGGTACTGGGGTTGCCGATCCCGATCATCTTGTTCAACAACGCCGCCAACCTCGGGCTGATCGCCGGGCTGATGTTTCAGGCCGGCAAGGGCGGCATCCTGCTGGGCCTGCTGATCCCCCATGGGTTGCTGGAGCTGACGGCGGTATTCCTTGCCGGCGCAACGGGGATGCGGCTGGGTTGGTCGGTGATTTCGCCGGGCGATCGTCCCCGTGGGCAGGTGCTGGCCGAGCAGGGCCGTGGCGTCGTCTCGGTCGCCGTCGGGCTGGTCGGTGTGCTGCTGGTCTCGGGGCTGATCGAGGCGCTGGTGACGCCGTCACCGCTGCCGACGTTTGTCCGGGTGGGCATCGGGGTCATCGCCGAGGCCGCGTTCCTGTCGTACATCGTGTATTTCGGGCGCCGGGCGGCGAAGGCCGGCGAGACCGGCGACGTCGAAGACGCGCCCGACGTGGTGCCGACCGGCTGAGCCGCGAAAGTGCAACTGGCGACGCGTTTTCCGAGTGGGGCCGTCGGTAGTTGCACTCTCGCGGAATGTAACTAAAGCCGCCCGGTGGCTTTCATCGCCAGATAGCGGTCGGCGAGGGCCGGCGCGATCTCGGTGGGCGGGGCGTCGACGACCTCGACGCCGCCGCGTCGCAGCCGCGTCGCGATCGCGCCCCGGTCGTTGCGGGAGCGTTCGGCAGCCGCGGCGTCGTATACCGCGGCCGCGTCGGAGCGCCCGGCGGCCATCTGGTCGACACGCGGGTCGCCGACGGCGGCAATCATCACGTGGTGCTTGGCCGACAGCTGCGGCAGCACCGGCAGCAGGCCCTCTTCCAAGGCGGTCGCGTTGAGGTCGGTCAGCAGCACCACCAGCGACCGCCGCCGGGTGCGCCGCAAGATGGTGGCAACCATTGCGCGCCAATCCGATTCGACCAGCGCGGGCTGAACCGGGGCCATCGCATCGACCAGCTGGGCCAGCAGCTCGGTGCGTGACGCGCCGAACACGCCGGCCCGGCTCACCCGGTCGTGGGCGAGGAAGTCGACGTGGTCGCCGGCCCGCGACGCGAGCGCGGCCAGCAGCAGCGCAGCGTCCATCGCCCAGTCCAGCCGGGGCCAGCCCGCCGGGTCGGAGGCGGTGGGGTCGACGCCGACGCGACCCGCCGCCGTGCGCCCGGTGTCGAGCGCGATCACCACGCGCCGGTCGCGTTCGGGTCGCCAGGTGCGGACCACCACGTCGGCGCGCCGGGCGGACGCGCGCCAGTCGATCGAGCGCACGTCGTCGCCGACGACATACTCACGCAGCGAATCGAACTCGGTTCCCTGCCCGCGTATCAGCGTCGGCAGGAGGCCGTCGATCTCGCGCAGCTTGGCGAGCCGCGACGGCAGGTGCTTGCGCGACAGGAACGGCGGCAGCACCCGGACCTGACCCGGCACCGACCGCGAACCCTGCCGCCCGGCCAGTCCCAGCGGCCCGATCGAACGCGCCGTGACCGCGGCCGCGCGCTGATCGCCGCGACGAACCGGCCGTAGCCGGGTCTCCAGCGGCTGTGCCTGCCCGGCGGCGATGTCGACGGCGTGCATGCGCGGCTCGGCGCACGCGCTGGGCGGCCAGGCGTCGCGGATCTGGCCGCGGAATCGCCGGCGGCCGTCGTTGTGCACCTCCACGGTGACCAGCACCGGTTGCGCGAGCCGGGCCGAACAATCCGCCGAACGGGTATAGCGCAGCGCACGGGTGCTGGCCGCCAGCGTGGCATCGACTACCACCAATGTCACCAGCAACACCAGCAGTACCACGAAAGCCCTTGTGGGCCAAGGCGATACCGCGATAGGCAGGACGCAGATCAGCGCCAGGAGCCCGGTGCGCCCAGTGAGGATCACTAGCGTGGCACCGGCACCGACGCCAGGATTCCGTCGAGCACGCCGTCGGGCGTCGCCCCTTCGAGCTCGGCCTCGGGGCGCAGCATCACCCGGTGCCGCAGGGTCGGGCGGGCCATGGCCTTCACGTCGTCGGGGGTGACGTAGTTGCGGCCCGACAGCCAGGCCCACGACCGCGCGGTGCCCAGCAGCGCCGTCGCCCCGCGCGGCGACACGCCCAGCTGCAGGGCGGGCGACGAGCGGGTGGCCCCGACGATGTCCACGATGTAGCCCAGCACCTCGTCTGCGACCAGGACCTGTTGCACCGCCTTGCGCCCGGCCGCAAGCTCGTCCGGCCCGGCCACCGGGTTGATCTCCGACAGGTCGCGGGGATCGAAGCCGTGCGCGTGCCGGCCGAGGATGGCGATCTCGGCGTCGCGCGACGGCAACGTCACGTTGAGTTTGAGCAGGAACCGGTCGAGCTGGGCCTCGGGCAGTTGATAGGTGCCCTCGTACTCGATCGGGTTCTGGGTCGCGGCGACGATGAACGGGTCGGGCAGCGGCTTGGCCTCGCCTTCGACGCTGACCTGACGCTCTTCCATCGCCTCGAGCAGCGCGGCCTGCGTTTTGGGTGGGGTGCGGTTGATCTCGTCGGCCAGCAGCAGGTTGGTGAACACCGGGCCCGGCCGGAACACGAACGCGGCGGTGCGCGCGTCGTACACCAGCGAGCCGGTGACGTCGCCGGGCATCAGGTCGGGAGTGAACTGCACCCGTTTGAACTCCAGCTGCAGGGCGGCCGACATCGCGCGCACCAACAGCGTCTTCGCCACGCCCGGAACACCTTCCAGCAGCACGTGTCCCCGGCACAACAGCGCGATCACCAGGCCGCTGACGACCCCCTCCTGCCCGACGACGGCCTTGGCCAGCTCGGACCGCAACGCCAGCAGCGCCTCGCGTGCCGCCTCAGCGGTCGGGGTTTGTGATTGCGTCACGTTCGTGTGACCTGCCTTTCGATGTCGTCGAGCGCACGGGCAAGTTGTAGCAGGTCGTGGTCGGTGGCCGGCGGTGGCCCGAACAGGTGGTAGGAAACCAATCCCGGGTCGGCGCCGCTGCGCCGGGCCACGGTCGCCACCACCGCAGGAGCCGGCGCGCCCGGGCCCAGGCCCAGTCGGGGCAGCAGTCGCTGAATCGTGGCGGCGCGCAACGCCGCGGCGGCGCGGTCGCGGGCGCGCCGGGACCGGTAGAGCCGGCCGCGGCCCTCGACGGTCTCCGACGCGCGCACGACCACGGGCAATTCCTCGGCCACCAGCGGGCCCGGCCGGCGGCCCTTCCACAGGGCAACCAGCAGTACGACGACGCACAGCTGCCACACGATCCAGGTCACGTTTTCCGGGATCAAATCGGAAACGCTTGACGGGGACGACGTTTCACCCTCGACACGGTGGGGCGCGTACCAGATGAGCCGGGGCCGTGCGCCCGCGAGGTTCATGGCCAGGGCGGCGTTGCCCGCCTGCAGCAGGCTTCCATTGGTCATGAAGTCGGTGCTGCCGACCACCGTGACGATTCGCCCGTCGTCGCGGTACCGGATGAGTATCCCGTCGTAGCAGCTCGTCATGGCCCGGCCGTCGGTCGCCCGGTAGGTGTCGCTGGGCCCGAATCGCACCGTTCCGGCGCGGTCTGCCTCGCGCAGTGAGCAATTCGGGCTCTTGTCGAATGCCATGCTGCCGGCCGACATGCGGACCCCGGGCATCAGCGCCTCCCGGGTGCGCACCGTCGGTTCCACCAGCAGCAGATCGCCGGGGGCGTTGCCGAGCCGATCCAGCAGCGCGGTGTCGGTGAGGTATTGGCTCTGCGCCACCAGGATCTGCGTGCCCGGCCGGGCCGCGCGTTCGACGTCGGCGACGGTGTCGGCCACCACCACCTCGACGCCGCCGTCGCGCAGTAGCGTCACCAGCGCGCGCGCCCCGTCCGGCTCGGTCGATTTCGGATCCATCCGGGCGCCGGGGCGCGGTGCGGTCAGGTAGGCGCTGACGCCGGCGATGACGGCGAGCGCGACGATGGTGAGGACCACCCAGGCCCATGTTCGCCAGCGCCGCACCGGCATTGGCGCCGCCGGACGCGTCGCCGTCATCGGACCTGCGCCCAGGAGTCGGTGGCCTCGGGCCGGCCGGCCGCCGGCGCCGCGGCGGGCGAGCGCGAGCGCAGATGGTCGTCGAGTGCGGCGATCATTCGGTAGCCGGCCTCGGTTCCGGGCCGCTCGCCGTAGGTCACGTCGTTGAATGCCGTTGCGGCATCAGATAATTCGCTTCCCAGGTGCGGCAGCGCCGCGCCTGCGTCCCGGGCCAGCTCGTTGGCGGTGCGGCCGGGTGCCGGTTCCAGCACGCCGGTCTCCTCGAGTTGGCGCGCGACGGCGCGCAGCCGATGCCGGATCGCCGCCGACCAGTCGCCTTGTGCGGCATAGCTTTCGGCGGTGGCGCGGTGCTGCGCCGCGGTGAGCTGGGAGGCCTCGAACAACTGGTAGTCGCCGCCGCGGTTGGTGCGCATGGTGCGTCGTGCGATACGGATGGCGACCACGACCGCGATTGCCAGCAGGATGAGCAGCACGCTGGTGGTGAACCATCCGCCGGGTATCGAGGCGGTCTTGTCCAGCAGCCGGTAGATCAGTTCGTTGACCCACTCGGCGAATTGTTGGGCGGCCGAGCCTTTCGAATAGATCGGCTTGCCCAGCTCTATCTGGGCGGCCTGGTGGGCGGCATCGCGGTCGATGTCGATGGAGGGCACGGTCAGTTGGTCCTACACCGGCCGGGTCAGCCAGAGGTTGTCGGTGGACGCGGCCGCGTAGGGGCCGCCCGTGGCGCCGGTCTGCAGCACCAGGTCGAACGCCTCGGCCCGCATGCGGCGGTCGGTGTAGAGCAGCGTGATGACCCCGGCGTTGAACGGCGCGATGATGATCTGGCCGATGGCCGCCCCGACCGACGCGATCGCGCTGCTCAGCAGCAACCCGCCGGTGGACGGGGTCCCGCCGCTGACCAGCAGCACTTGACCGACGATGCTGAACGGTAGCGCGACGGCGTTGCCGATGAAGGACGCGACCACGAACGTCAGCGTCCGGATGCCCAACACCCGCCAGAAGCCGCCACGGACTAGCCGGAACGATCGGGTGATCGCCTCCATGACGGGCAGCCGCTCCAGCACGATCAGCACCGGCGCGAACAACACCATGGTGTAGAGGTAGACCAGCGCCACGATCGCCGCGAGCACCAGCGGGAGGCCCAACAGGACCGCCAGCGCCGGGGCGCCGGCGACCGCCAACAGCGCGATGATCACCGCCACCAGCCCGAAAAGGGCCGCCACGGCGACGCCTTCCAGCAGCGCCAACCCGAGCAGTGGGAGCAGCCGCCCGCGAATCTTGACCCAGGTTTCGCCGATGGTGATCGGCGCTCCGAACACCGACCGCCCGACGATGACGGTGAGCATGCCGGACAGCAGCATGCCGCCGAGCCAGGTGACGATCATCCCCGCGGCCATCGAGCCCAGCCACGCTCCTACGACGCCGCCGC
The DNA here is from genome assembly GCF_002101935.1 of Mycobacterium sp. IEC1808. Lineage (NCBI taxonomy): Bacteria > Bacillati > Actinomycetota > Actinomycetes > Mycobacteriales > Mycobacteriaceae > Mycobacterium > Mycobacterium sp. IEC1808. The sequence continues at coordinate 23,140 of NZ_LQPV01000042.1, forward strand.
TCAGCTCGCTGGAGCGTGCGACGGTGATCCTGCCGTAGGCGGCCAGTGGCCCGAACGTCGCGAGCATGGAGACGAGCTGCATGACCACGACCACCATCGCGGTCAGCCCCAGCGTCGCCCGGGGGTTGGCCCGGACGTAGCCGACCGCGCCATTGAAGATGTCGCTGAGCGTCAGCGGCCGCAGTGGGATGATCCCGGGCTTGAGCGCCCCGGGAACCAATTGCGGCGGGCCGTATCCCGGTGGCGAACCGTAGCCCGGTGGCGGACCGTAGCCCGGCGGCGGGCCGTAGCCCGGCGGGGGGCCGTAGCCCGGCGGGGGGCCGTAGCCCGGCGGCGGCGCGCCGTACCCCGGTGGGGGGCCATACCCGGCCGGCGGGTAGCCGAGCGGTGCGTACTGGCCGGGCGGGGGGAATGCCGGGTAACCGGGCGGCGGCAGCGCGTTCACCGGGTGCTGTGTCCTTCAAGGCCTGCGCGGCCGGGCCCGTCGTTCGTCATGGGCTCCATCCTGTCGGCGGTCCGGGCATTTCTCAATCTCGACCGGCGCCGCGGCGCGTAGCGTCTCAGCCATGGCGGAATTGAAATCCCGGCTGCGGGACGACCTGACGCAGGCAATGAAGGCCCAGGACAAGCTGCGAACCGCGACCCTGCGCATGCTGCTGGCCGCGATCCAGACCGAGGAGGTCTCCGGCAAGCAGGCGCGCGAGCTCACCGACGACGACGTCATCAAGGTTTTGGCCAGGGAATCGCGCAAGCGTTCCGAGGCGGCCGAAATCTACACCCAGAACGGTCGCGGTGAGCTCGCCGCCAACGAGCACGCCGAGGCCCGGGTCATCGACGAGTACCTGCCCACGCCGCTCACGGAGGCGGAGCTGGCCGACGTCGCCGACACCGCGATCGCACAGGTCGCCGAGGAGATCGGCGAGCGGCCGGGCATGAAGCAGATGGGCATGGTCATGAAGGCGGCCACCGCGATCGCGGCGGGGAAGGCCGACGGCGCGCGGCTGTCGGCCGCGGTGAAGGAACGCCTGTAGGGCCAATTACTCTGCGGTGAGCCGGAATCCGCGGCCGCCCGCAACGACTCCACGCCCGCAACGGCTCTATCATCCAGTCATGCTGATCCGGGTCCCCTCGATCCGGCAAACGTTGGAGCAGTTGCGCACCGCGGATCCCGAGCGCGACGCGCTGAAACGGGCCGTCCGGGCGGCGATCATGGTGCCGATAACGGCCGGCGTCGCCTTCGCTCTGGTGGGTGGCGCAGTGACACCGCTGTATGCGCTGCTCGGCGCTTTCTGGCTGCTGGTGGTCACCGAATTTCCCGGCAACCGGCAGCAGCGCGCGGTGGGTTACCTCGGCTTGACCTCCAACGGGATCGTCCTGATCGCCGTCGGCACCTTGGTCGCCCCAATCCCCTGGCTGGCCGTGGCTTTGATGTTTCTCCTCGCGATCGCGGCCACCCTGGCCAGCTTGCTCAGCACGACGGTCTCCGCCGGTCAGCGCGCGACCCTGTTGTGCTACGTCTGGCCCGTCTGCACGCCGACCGGGCCCATCGGCGAGCGGTTGCTGGGTTGGCTGATCGCCGTCCTGCTGTGCGTGCCGGCGGCGTTGTTCTTCCTTCCGCCGCGGCACTATGGTGCCCTGCGCCGGCACGTCCGACAGGTGTGCACGGCGCTGGCCGACCGGATCGAGGGCACCGGTTCGGCCGAGGACGTGACCACGGCCATGGACGCGTTGCGGGCGAATTTTCTGGCCGCCAGCTGCCGCCCGGTCGGCCTCAGCGCCGGCAGCCGGGCACTGGTACGCGTCGTCGACCTTCTCGAGCTGGTCGCCGACCTCGTCGACGACGACACCGGGAGGACGTTGGGCACGCTGAACCCGCCTGCCGTCGAAATCCTGCGATGCTGCTCCCGATTGCTCGACGCAGCGCAACTCGCCCATCGCGCCACAAATCGCGCCACCCTGGACGAGGTGCTGGCCGAATTGCGGTCGCTGGCACGGCGCAATTACCGCGACGACGTGGTGCTGATTCTCGACGCACCGGACGACGAGTCTGGCGGTGCGACGGGGCGACAGCTGCTGGGATGCCGAAGTATCACGACGACCATCGCATTGATCGGCAGGGTCATCGCGGCGGCCGCCGCGGCCGACGCGCGGCCGGTGTGGGCACGGGCCCTAGGCCTGCAGCTGCCGCCCACCGGATTCGCCGACCGGCTGGCGTCGGAGACGGCCGCCGGCACGGCGGCGGCGGCGGCGTTCCTGGCCACCCGTTCCGTCGCGGCGCACAACGGCCTGCGCATGGGGGTCGGGTTGGCCCTGGCGGTCGCCGTCACTCATCTGCATCTGGTGGAGCATGGCTTCTGGGTCGTGGTGGGAACGATGCTGGTGCTCAGCAGCAGCGCGTTGACCACCAGAACCAAAGTCGTTCAGGCGGTTGTCGGTACGACGCTGGGGATCATCGTCGGTGGGCTGCTCGTCGGGGCCGTCGGTTCGCAACCCGTGGCGCTGTGGCTGCTGGTCCCGATCACCATTTTCGGGTCGACCTACCTGCCGCGGTTCGTTTCGTTCACCATCGCCCAGGCCGTGGGGGCGTTGAGCCTGCTGGTCATCCTCAATCTCACCGCGCCCGCCGGCTGGCGCGTCGGCCTGCTGCGCATCGAAGACATCGCGATGGGCGCGGCCGTCGGCCTGGTCGTGTCGCTGCTGCTGTGGCCCCGGGGCGCCACGGTTGCGGTGTCGGCGCTGATTCGAGCGGCGGTCGATGTCAACTTGCGCTACCTCCGGGCGGCCGTGCTGCGGGTCACCGAGGGTCGCTCGGAAGACAGCGACTCCGAACTCGCCGCCCTCAGCCACGATGCCCTCGTGTGCAGCCGAAGAGTGGATGACGCTGTGCGGCACTATCTTTCGGAGACGGGTAGCGGGGCCGACCTGCGCACTCCGGTGGTGCGGGCGGCCAACCGGGCCACGTGGTTGCGCCTCGCGGCGGACATGATCGCCGACATCAGGACGCTGCCCCCGAACGGGTCCTACCCGTCCGCCCGGGCCGTGCTGGAAGCCCACTTGGAGTTCGTCACCGAGCGGTTCTCCGCGTCCAACGACACGACCGGTCGGCCGATGGCCGGGGAAGTCGCCAGGGCGTTGCGAGCAGAGGCAGCCCGCGAAGCCAACGCGGTCGAGGCCGCGCAGCCATTCGTCACGGTGGCGGCCACCCTCGGCGAACTCGAGTTGATACCGCTCGGGCAGCCCGAAATAGGCTCTTCCACAAAGGTTTCCATCACCAACCAGAGTTGATCAGGCCATCGTCCGGGTGCCGTCGCCGGCCCGCCTGGTGACACGCCGGTCGTCGAGCCGCTCGAGCAGTGGCACGGCGACGCGACGGGTGGTGCCCAGGGCGCGCCGGGCCTCGCTGACGGTGAACGGCTGCGGCAGCTTCGCCAGGACATCGGCCGCCCGATCGAACGCGTCGGGACCCAGCACCACGCCGTCGGCGATCCGGGCCAGCCGCCCGGCGCGCACGGCGGCGGCCAGCTCCCGGGGGCCGAGCTTGAGGTCGGCCAGTTCGGCGGCCTCCGGCGCCCGAAACGGCTCGGCCGCCAGCCATTCCTCGATCGAACGCACCGCCTTGTCGACGCGGGCCGGCAGGCCCGCACCGGGAGGACGGACCAGCCCGTCCGCCACCTCCAGGCCGGTGCCGGCGAGCAGCGGCGCCAGCAGTTCGGCGGCGGGCAGCCCGGTGCGTTGCCGCAGCGTCTCCAGCGGCATGCCCGCCGCGACGTCGTTCTCGCCCGCCCACTGCCGCACCGCCTCGGTCGCGCGGCCGCGCCGCTCGGCCCACCACTGCGGGTCCACCACCCAGTCGCCCACCCGCTGCCCGCGCGCCGGCAGGCCCATCGCGCGCAGGTCGCTCGCCCGCGCGCAGTCAGGCGGGCGGACCCGGCCGGCCGCCAGCTCGGCGGCGCGTTCGCGCGCCGCGCCCCGACGGCGCAGCCCGGGCGGTCGGACGTCGAGCACTTCGATGCCCGCCGCGATCCGGTGCTCCCCGGGATCGCGCAGCAGCCCGACGTCCCCGACCCGCAACGGCAGCGGGTTCGCCAGGCGCAGCCGCGCCGCGGCCGTCCCCAACGCGCGCACCTGCACCGGCACGGCCGCGGACCCGACGTGCAGCACCAGCTGGCGGTGCAGCGTGCCGGCCGACCGCAGGCCGACGTCGATCTCCGCGGTGTCCAGCCACACGCCCGGCGTCCGGACGGTGTCCCCGCGGCCGATGTCGTGGCGGTCCACGCCCCGCAGGTTCAGCGCCACCCGCGCCACCGCGCCGACCTCGATTTCGTTGCGGCCCAACGACTGCAGCCCGCGGACCGTCACGCGGCGCCCGGCGTGTTCCAGCTCGTCGCCCACCCGGATGGTGCCCGCCGTCAGCGTTCCGGTCACCACCGTGCCCGCCCCCCGGACGGAGAATGACCGGTCGACCCACAGCCGCACGTCGGCGTCGCGGTCCGGGGGCGGCAGCCGATCGATCAGCGCCGTCAGCCCCGCGCGCACCCGCTCCAGGTCGGTGCCGACCGCGACGGGCACGACGCCGAGCGAGGTGGCGGCGAACCGTTCGCGCGCGTGCTCGATGGCCGGACCGGGATCGGCGAGGTCGGCCTTGCTGATCACCAGCAGCCCGTGCCGGACCCCGAGGGCGTCGAGCGCCGCCAGGTGTTCCTCGGACTGCGGCATCCAGCCCTCGGTGGCGGCGACGACGAACAAGACGGCCGGCACCGGCCCGACGCCCGCGAGCATGTTCGCGACGAACCGTTCGTGGCCGGGCACGTCGACGAACGCGACCTGACGGCCGCCGACCTCGGTCCACGCGAAGCCGAGGTCGATGGTCAGGCCCCGGCGCCGCTCCTCGGCGAGCCGGTCGGGCCACATGCCGGTGAGCCGGTGCAGCAAGGTCGACTTTCCGTGGTCGACGTGCCCGGCCGTGGCTATGACGAACATGCCCGCACCGCCGCCGCCAGCAGCTCGTCGTCCTCCGGCGCCACCGTGCGCAGGTCGAGCAGGCAGCGGCCGGATTCCAGGCGGCCCACGACGGGCGGGCTCCCCGCGCGCAGGGCGGCCGCGTACGACTCGGGCAGGCTCACCGCCGCGCTGGGCAACGCGACGCCCGGCGCACCCCCGCCGCCGACCGCGGCGACGCAGTCCACCGCGACGGCGTCGGGCAGCCGGTCGGCGAGCGATTCGGCGCGGGCCCGCAGCCGCGCCACGTCGGCGTCCAGCGCCTGGGCCACCGGTGGGGGCGGGCCCGTCAGGGTGGCCTCCAGCGCGGCGAGGGTGAGCTTGTCCACGCGCAGGGCGCGCGCCGCCGGATGCCGGCGCAGCCGCTCGATGAGCTCGCCGTCGCCGAAGAGCAGGCCGGCCTGCGGGCCGCCCAGCAGCTTGTCGCCGCTCGCGGTGACCAGGCTGGCGCCGTCGCGCAGCATCGACGTGGCGTCGGGTTCGTCGGGCAGCAGCGGGTGCGGCGCCAGCAACCCGGACCCGATGTCGACCACCAGCGGGACGTTCAGGTCCTTCAGCTGTGTCACGTCGACGGTCGAGGTGAACCCGGTGACGTGGAAGTTGGACGGGTGCACCTTCAGCACGAAACCGGTGTCGGGCCCGATCGCGTCGGCGTAGTCGCGCAGGCTGGTGCGGTTGGTGGTGCCGACCTCGCGCAGCCGCGAACCGGTGGACGCCAGCAGCTCGGGGATGCGGAAGCCGTCGCCGATCTCCACCAGCTCGCCGCGGCTGAGCACGATCTCCTTGCACGGGGCCAGCGCCAGGGCGGTCAACAGCAGGGCGGCGGCGTTGTTGTTCACGACGTGCACACCGCCCGCGGTGGGCACCGCGCGCGCCAGGGCGGCCAGCGCGCCCCGGCCGCGGCGCGCGCGCCGGCCCGTCGTCAGGTCGAACTCGACGTCCGTCGTCCCGGCCGCGGCGACCACCGCGTCGACGGCGGCCCGCGACAGCGGTGCCCGGCCGAGGTTGGTGTGTACGACGACGCCGGTGGCGTTGAGGACGGGCCGCAGGCTCGACGCGGTGGCGGGAAGGGCGGCGACGGCGTGCTCGGCGACGCGCTCGGGCTCGATCTCCCCGGCGCGGGCCCGCCGCTGCGCCTCCACGATCACCGACTTCACCAGTGCGCGGCCCAGCACGCGTTGCGCCTCGACCAGGCGCGGATCGGCGAGCAGGACGTCGGTCCCGGGCACCCGTCGGCGCGGGTCGCTCATGTCAGGCTCGAGGGAGTATGGCGGAGGCGGACGGGAATCGAACCCGCCAGCGGCAGCGTCTGCCGTTCGACGGTTTTGAAGACCGCGCCGGTCACCAGACCGGACACGCCTCCTCGGACCATGTCGACAAGTATGGACTTCGTGACCTACCGACTGACCCAGTACGCCCACGGCGGCGGCTGCGCGTGCAAGATTCCGCCCGGTGAGCTGGAGGACATCGTCCGCGGACTCGGGCCGGCCGCGCCGCGCGACCCGCTCGGCGAGCTGCTCGTCGGGCTCGACCACGGCGACGACGCGGCGGCGGTCCGGATCGAGGGCGGCACGGCGCTGATCGCGACGACGGACTTCTTCACCCCGGTGGTGGACGACGCCTACGACTGGGGCCGGATCGCGGCCACCAACGCGCTGTCCGACGTGTACGCGATGGGCGGGCGCCCGGTGGTCGCGGTGAACCTGCTGGGTTGGCCGCGCGACGTGCTGCCGTTCGAGCTGGCGGCCGAGACGCTGCGCGGCGGGCTGGACGTCTGCGGCCTGGCCGGCTGCCACCTCGCCGGCGGGCACAGCGTCGACGACCCGGAGCCCAAATACGGGTTGGCCGTCACGGGGGTCGCGGACCCGAATCGGTTGCTGCGCAACGACTCCGGCAAACCCGGCACGCCGCTGGCGCTGACTAAGCCGCTCGGCGTCGGCGTGCTGAACAGCAGGCACAAGGCCACCGGGGAGCGCTTTGAGCAGGCGATCGACGTGATGACCACGCTCAACGCCGATGCGGCCGCGGCGGCGCTGGCGGCGGGCGCCGAATGTGCAACGGACATAACGGGTTTCGGCCTGTTGGGCCACCTTTACAAGATGGCGCGGGCCAGCGGCGTCACGGCGGTGATCGACTCGGCGGCGGTGCCGTATCTGGATGGCGCGCGCGAGGCGCTGGCGGCCGGCTACGTCAGCGGCGGCACCCGGCGCAACCTCGACTGGGTGGCGCCGCACGCGGACCTGTCCGCGGTCGGCGAGGACGAGGCCCTGCTGCTCGCCGACGCGCAAACCTCCGGCGGTTTGCTGATCGCCGGCGAGATCCCGGGTGCCCCCGTCATCGGGGAGCTGGTGCCGCGCGGCGAGCACCCGATCGTGGTGCGCTGAGCGGCGGGGTTTCGGAAGGGCGCACTAGGGTAGAGGCCATGGCTATGCGCAAGCTATTCCTGGAGTGGCCCGTCGTGCGTCAGCTGCGCTCGGGAGACAAGCTCGGCCGCGGGTCGGCCGTCACCTCGAAACAGACCCGCGCCGTCGCGCCGCGCACGACGACGGCCGACCGCGTGGTCCAAAGCATCTGTCCCTACTGCGCCGTCGGCTGCGGGCAGAAGGTGTACGTCAAGGACGACCGGGTGGTCCAGATCGAGGGCGACCCGGACTCGCCGATCTCGCGAGGCCGCTTGTGTCCCAAGGGTGCTGCCAGTGAACAGCTGGTGAACTCGCCAGGCCGGCAGCTGAAGGTGCTCTACCGCGCTCCGCGAGCGACCGAGTGGCAGCCGCTCGAGCTGGACACCGCGATCGACATGGTGGCCGACCGCTTCGTCGAGGCGCGCCGCCATTCCTGGCAGGACATCGACAAGAAGGGACATCCGCTGCGGCGCACCATGAAGATCGCCGCACTCGGCGGTGCCACACTGGACAATGAAGAGAACTACGTCATCAAGAAGCTCTTCACCGCCGCCGGTGCGATTCAGATCGAGAACCAAGCTCGTATTTGACACAGCTCCACGGTTCCCGGTCTGGGGACCTCCTTCGGGCGCGGTGGCGCCACCCAAACACTGCAAGACATGGCCAACGCGGACTGCATCGTCATCCAGGGCTCGAACATGGCCGAGTGTCATCCCGTCGGCTTTCAGTGGGTCGAGGAGGCGAAATCGCGCGGCGCCAAGGTGATTCACGTCGATCCGCGGTTCACTCGCACGTCGGCGGTGTCGGACAAGCACATCCCGATCCGGGCCGGCTCTGACGTGGTGCTGCTAGGGGCGCTGATCAACCACATCATCTCTGCCGAACTGTGGTTCAAAGAGTACGTCGTCGCGTACACCAACGCGGCCACCCTGATCAACGAAAATTACCGCGACACAGAGGATCTGGGCGGTCTGTTCTCCGGTTATGATCCCGAAACCGGGCAGTACGACCAGTCGACCTGGGCGTATGCCGGACAGGAAGAGGACGAACACCGTCAAGAGCATGGCGCCAGTGCGTCCGCCCGAGCGGCCGGCGACGTGCACGGCAGCGGCGGTCCGCCCTTGCCGCACGCTCGCGTGCTGCGCGACGAGACCCTGCAGCATCCCCGCACGGTGTTTCAGATCGTCAAACGACATTACGCGCGTTACACGCCGGAGATGGTGCGCGACGTCTGCGGTATCAGCGCCGAAGACTTCGATTACCTGGCCCGCTCGATCGTCGAGAACTCCGGGCGTGAGCGGACCACCTGTTTCGCCTACGCCGTCGGCTGGACTCAGCACACGCTGGGAGCCCAATTCATCCGCACCGCAACGATTCTGCAGTTGTTGCTCGGCAACGTCGGTCGCCCGGGCGGCGGGATCATGGCGTTGCGCGGTCACGCCACGATCCAGGGGTCGACCGACATTCCGACGTTGTTCAACCTGCTCCCCGGCTACTTGTCGATGCCGAAGGCCGGCGTGCACGACACGTTCCGTGAGTACATCGAAGCGGTCGGGCCAAAGAATCAGAAGGGTTTCTGGGCCGACGCGGACACCTACTTCGTCAGCCTGCTCAAGGCGTGGTGGGGAGACGCCGCCCGGGCGGACAACGACTGGGCCTACGACTATTTGCCGCGGCTGTCAGGCCCGCACGGCACGTACCAGACGGTCATGTCGATGCTCGACGACGACGTCGACGGGTACTTCCTGCTCGGCCAGAATCCGGCCGTCGGCTCGGCGCACGGCCGGTTGCAGCGCATGGGGATGTCGCGCCTCAAGTGGTTGGTGGTCCGCGATCTCAACCTGATCGAGTCGGCCACCTTCTGGAAGGACGGCCCCGAAATCGCTTCCGGCGAACTGAAGACCGAGGAAATCGAGACCGAGGTGTTCTTCTTCCCGGCCGCGACGCACGTCGAGAAGGCCGGTTCGTTCACCCAGACCCAACGCCTCGTCCAGTGGCGCCACAAAGCCGTCGACCCGCCCGGCGACTGCCAGAGCGAGCTGCAATTCTTCGTCGAGTTGGGCAAGCGAATCCGGCAGCGGCTGGCTGGCTCTACCGACGAACGCGACCGGCCGCTGCTGGACCTGACCTGGGACTACCCCACCGACGAGCACGGCGAGCCGGACCCCACCGCGGTGCTCGCCGAGATCAGCGGCTGCTACCTGACCGGGCCCAAGGCCGGCCAGCCCGTGCCGGGGTACACCGAGCTGGGCGCCGACGGGTCGACGTCGTGCGGCTGCTGGATCTACTCGGGCGTGTATGCCGAAGGGGTCAACCAGGCCGCCCGGCGGGCGCCGCTGGGGGGTCCGAGTCCCAGCCAGTCCGAGTGGGGCTGGGCCTGGCCGGCCGACCGCCGCATCCTGTACAACCGCGCATCGGCCGACCCGGATGGCAAACCGTGGAGTGAGCGCAAGCGCTACATCTGGTGGGACGAGCAGCGCGCCCGTTGGGTCGGCGACGACGTGCCCGATTTCCCCGTCGACCGCGCCCCACACGTCCGGCCGGATCCGGACATCGGCGGCCCGGATGCACTGGCCGGCGACGACCCGTTCATCATGCAGGCCGACGGCAAAGGCTGGCTGTTCGCCCCGAAGGGGATGGTCGATGGGCCGCTGCCCACGCATTACGAACCGCAGGAGTCCCCGGTCGCCAACGCGCTGTATCCCCAGCAACGAAACCCGTCGCGAATCACGTTCCCGCGCAAGGACAACCTGAGCGCGCCCAGCGCCGGCGAGCCCGGGGCCGACGTGTATCCGTACGTGTTCACCACCTACCGGCTCACCGAGCACCACACCGCCGGCGGCATGAGCCGGTGGCTGCCCTACCTGTCGGAGCTGCAGCCGGAGATGTTCTGCGAGGTGTCTCCTGAGCTGGCCGCCGAGCGCGGCCTGGAGCCCTACGGGTGGGCCACCATCGTCTCGCCCCGCTCGGCGATCGAGGCGAGGGTGCTGGTCACCGAACGCGTTGCGCCGCTGGTGATCAACGGCCACACCGTGCATCAGATCGGGTTGCCCTACCACTGGGGCGTCGGCGGCGACGCCGTGGTCAGCGGGGATGCGGCCAACGACTTGTTGGGCGTCACACTGGATCCCAACGTGCAGATCCAGGAGTCAAAGGCCGGGTCGTGCGACATCCGGCCCGGCCGCCGGCCGCAGGGCGAAGAGCTGCTCCGCCTGATCGCCGAATACCAATCTCGCTCGGGCGCCACCGCCGAGACGGGAAATGTACGACTGAGCGACGCCGTCGGGGAAGGGGGAGCCGATGGGCCAGCTGAGCGGACCGACTGACCCGGCCGCCGAAGCAGGTTGGGCAGTTCCCAAGCCGCGCAAGGGATTCTTTACCGACACCTCGATCTGCATCGGCTGCAAGGCCTGCGAGGTCGCCTGCAAGGAATGGAACCGCAACCCGCGCGACGGGGAGCTGGAGCTGCTGGGTTCGTCCTACGACAACACCGGCGCGCTGGGCGCCAGCACATGGCGGCACGTCGCGTTCATCGAGCAGGGCCGCGACCGCATCGAGCAGGCGCGCGAATCCGGCCGGGCGCTAATCGATTTGGGCATGCCCGCCGTGCCGGCACCTCCGGATACCAGCCCGCCGGACACGCCGGAGTTCCGCTGGCTGATGTCGTCGGATGTGTGCAAGCACTGCACGCACGCCGGATGCCTCGACGTCTGCCCGACCGGTGCGTTGTTCCGCACCGAATTCGGCACGGTCGTCGTGCAGGCCGATGTCTGCAACGGGTGCGGCACCTGCGTCGCGGGGTGCCCGTTCGGGGTGGTCGAGCGGCGCAGCGACGGCACCTTTACGACGCCGGCGCAGCGACCGGGTTCCCCAAGCGAGAAACCGGTTTCCGGGGTGGCCCAGAAGTGCACCCTGTGTTATGACCGCCTGGTCGAGGACCAGACACCGGCGTGCGCCCAGACCTGCCCGACCACCTCGATCAAGTTCGGCGACCACGACGACCTGGTGGTCAAGGCGCGGGAGCGGGTCGCCGCGTTGCACGCCCAGGGGCTGACGGAGGCCCGCCTCTACGGCGCCAACGAGTACGACGGGGTGGGCGGCACCGGCTCGATCTTCCTGTTGCTCGACGAGCCGGAGGTCTACGGGCTGCCACCCGACCCGCGGGTGTGCACGGCCGACCTGCCCGAAATGTTCAAGCGGGCCGGCCTGGCCGCGGCCGGCATGTTCGGCGCGGCGGTGCTGGCGTTCTGGAGGAGCAGGTGACCACCTCGGAATTCGACAGCGTGCGCCCGCCCGAGCCGACGGGCGGCCGGCGGCGCAGCGGAAAGGGCAAGGGGCGCAAGGGCGGTGCCGACGGCTCGCGTGAGATGCCGATGGTGCCTGAGGCGGAGTTCAGCTCGTATTACGGACGCCCGGTGGTCAAGCCCGCGCCGTGGGGACACGAAGTGGCGGCATACCTGTTCCTGGGCGGCGTCGCCGGTGGGTCGGGTCTGCTGGCGGCCGGCGCCCAGCTCACCGGCCGGGACAAGCTGCGCCGCAACACCAGGCTGTCCGCGCTGATCGCGGTGATGCTGGGCGCGGTCGCGCTGGTGAAGGACCTTGGCCGGCCCGAGCGTTTCGTGAACATGCTGCGGACCATCAAGCTGACCTCGCCGATGAGCGTCGGATCGTGGATCCTGAGCTCCTTCAGCGCCGGGATCGGGTTGGCCGCGGTCTCCGAGATCGACCGGATGACCGGCGAGCGCATCCCGCTGGGCCCGCTGCGGCCCGCGCTGCGCGCGCTCGAGGGCCCGGCCGGCTTGGAAGCCGCGGTCCTCGCGCCGCCGCTTGCCGTCTACACCGCGGTGCTGCTCAGCGACACCGCAACCCCGACGTGGAACGCCGCCTACAAAGACCTGCCGTTCGTATTCGCGAGCTCGGCGACCCTGGCCGCGTCGGGATTGGCGATGATCACCACCCCGGTCGCCGAGGCCGGGCCCGCCCGCACCCTGGCCGTCATCGGGGCGGTGAGCGATCTGGTCTCCGCCAGGTTCACCGAACACCGGATGGACCCGGTCACCAGGGAACCGCTGCACCACGGCAGGCCGGGCCGGCTGCTCGCGTGGAGCGAACGGCTCGCGGCCGCAGGCGGTTTGGGCGCATTGCTCGGCGGGAAGCACCGCGGCGTCGCCGCGTTGTCCGGGATGGCGCTGCTGACGGCCTCGGCAATGCTGCGGTTCGGGTTCTTCGAGGCGGGGCTGGAGTCGACCCGCGACCCCCGCTACACGATCGAGCCGCAGAAGCGCAGGCTGGCGGCCCGCCGGGCGGCGGGCGTCACGGGAGACTCCATCACCACCGCGGACTAGCCGCACGGCCTTGAGTGTGCGGTGGCGGTTTTCAGTGCGTCCTCAGGGCGGGATTTCGGCGATTCGTCCGCCCGGGGTTCACACAAAGTGCCCACGATTCACACTCCGATTTTTTGCCGCGGCGTTACGACCAGGAACGCCTGGGTATCCAGTTGGCTATGACGAATTTTGGCTACACTTTGATGACCGAGCAGAGTGGACCCAAAGACCTTGTGCGGCACGCAGTTTCAGCCGAAGATCGCGGGTTCGACTTCGAGGTGTGCAGTGACCACTTCTCGCCCTGGCTGACGTCGCAGGGGCACGCGCCGAACGCCTGGGCGGTTCTGGGTGCGGTGGCGCACGCCACCGAACGGGTGGACTTGTACACCTACGTGACCTGCCCGACGATGCGGTATCACCCCGCGATCGTCGCGCAGCAGGCCGCCACCGTGCAGATCCTGTCCGACGGCCGGTTCACCCTCGGCCTGGGCAGCGGCGAGAACCTCAACGAACATGTCGTCGGCAGGGGCTGGCCCACCGTCGAGCGTCGGCAGGACATGCTGCGCGAAGCCATCAAGATCATCCGCGAGCTGTTCGGCGGCGACCTGGTGAACTGGCGCGGCGATTACTTCCAGGTGGACTCGGCGCGGCTGTGGGACGTCCCGGACGTCCCGATCGGCATCGGGGTCGCGATGTCCGGGGCGAAGGGCGTCGAGAGGTTCGCCAGGCTGGCCGAACACCTGATAGCCGTGGAGCCCGACGCGGACCTCGTCCGCGAGTGGCACGCCGCGCGCCAGGCCGCCAACCTCGCCGGCGGCGGGCGGGTGGTCGGCCAGATCCCGGTGTCGTGGGATCCCGACCGGGATGCCGCCATCCAGCGCGCGCACGACCAGTTCCGCTGGTTCGGCGGCGGCTGGAAGGTCAACGCCGACCTGCCGACTCCGGCCGGTTTCGCCGGCGCGACCCAATTCGTGCGGCCCGAAGACGTTGCCGAGTCGATTCCGTGCGGCCCCGACCTGGATGCGATCGTCGAGGCGGTCCGACCCTACTGGGAGGCCGGGTTCACCGACATCGCGCTGGTCCAGATCGGCGGCGAGACGCAGGACCTCTTCCTCAAAGAGGCCGCCCAGCCTTTGCTCGACGCGCTGCGCGACGCGGCTGGCTGATCACAAGTTTGGGCCGTTTCTGCCCGGGTATCCGACAGCCAACGTGGGCTTCGGGCTACCACCGGCAGTTTGACGCATCAACAGGGGCTTAGGGCCAGGGCGGGCGTAAGGCCGGCAAATCTGCTGTGCAGCAGCCGTTTTGTGCCCGCTTGCGCCCAGCCCGGCAAGGGAGTCGACAATGAACGATCGATCCGGCAACACCACGGCGCCGCTGGTCAAGGCGCTCGCCGGCGCCAGCTTCGGGCTGGGTCTGGCCGAGCTGGTGGCGCCCCAGAAGGTTGCTGAGATCGCGGGCGTGGACGACACGCGCCTGTCCCGCCGGGTCATCCGCGCGCTCGGCGCCCGCGAATGCGGCCATGGGGCCGCGTTGTCGGTCGGCTCGGACCGGCTGGTCTGGACGCGGGTGGCCGGCGACGTCCTGGATGTGGCGTTGCTGCTGGTCGGGGTGGCCGCCCGGGACCGTGGTCGCCGGCGCCGGGGCGCGATTTCGGCGACCGTCCTCGGCGGCATCGGGGCGGTCGACCTCTACGCCGCGCTGCGCGCCACCCGCGACGGCGGCGGCCGCCACGCCAACGGCGCGAGCAACCGAACCGTCCGCGCCGCGGTCACGGTCCGGCGCCCACCCGAGGACGTGTACCGCTTCTGGCGGGACCTGGAGAACTTGCCCAGCTTCATGCACCACCTGCAATCGGTCACGACCGGCTCGGACGGGCGCTCGCACTGGGTGGCCAGCGCGCCGGTGGGGCAGCCGGTGCAATGGGATGCGCAGATCACCGAGGACCGACCCGGCGAGCGGATCGCGTGGCAGTCGCTGCCCGGCTCGGGGATTCAAAACGGCGGCAGCGTCGAGTTCACGCCCGCCACCAACGGCGACGGAACCGAGGTTCGGGTTCGGATCGGCTACCAGATGCCGGGGGGCGCCGTCGGCAAGGCCGCCGCGACCCTGCTCGGCGAATCGCCCGATCAGCAGGTCAACGACGACCTTCGGCGGTTCAAGCAAATCCTGGAGACGGGTCAGGTGCTGCGCTCGGACGGCTCGCCGGAAGGCACCGCCGCGGCCCGGCAGCTGCATCAGCAGCCCGCCCAGCCGAACGGTCACAACGGAAAAGGAGCCACCGCATGAAAGCCACGATCTGGGCGGGACGCAACAGCGTTGAGGTGAAATCGGTTCCGGACCCGACGATCCTCAACGAGCGCGACGCCATCGTGCGCGTCACCTCGACGGCGATCTGCGGTTCGGACCTGCACCTGTACGACGGCTACATCCCGACCGTCAAGCACGGGGACGTGCTGGGCCACGAGTTCATGGGCGAGGTCATCGAGGTCGGGAAGGCGGTGCCCAACCTCGCCGTCGGCGACCGGGTGGTGGTGCCGTTCCCGATCGCGTGCGAGGCATGCTCGGCCTGCGAACGCGACCTGTATTCGCTGTGCGAGAACTCGAACCCGAACGCGGGCATCGCCGAGAAGTTCATGGGTCATTCCCCGGCGGGGCTCTTCGGGTATTCGCACATGCTCGGTGGATTCGCCGGTGGCCAAGCGGAATACGCCCGGGTGCCGTTCGCCGACGTGGGACCGCTTCGGGTCGAAGACGATCTCACAGACGATCAAGTGTTGTTCTTGTCGGACATCTTGCCGACGGGCTACATGGGCGCCGAGATGTGCGATATCCAACCCGGCCAGGTCGTGGCGGTGTGGGGCGCCGGTCCGGTCGGGCTGTTCGCGATCATGAGCGCGTTCCTGCTGGGCGCATCGAAGGTCATCGCCATCGACCGGGTGCCCTATCGGCTCGAGCTGGCCGAAAAGATCGGCGCGACAACCATCAACTTCGACGAAACGCCGGTTCTCGAGGGGCTTCAGGACATCACCGCCGGGCGGGGGCCGGATCACTGTATCGATGCGGTCGGGATGGAGGCGCGCAATGGGTCGACCCCGGTGGACGCCTACGATCGGGTAAAGCAGGCGATGCGGCTGGAAACCGAACGCCCGCATGCACTTCGGGAAGCAGCGATGAGTTGCCGCAACGGCGGCACCATCTCGATCGTCGGGGTTTACGGCGGTCTGATGGACAAGTTTCCCATCGGCGCGATCATGAACCGGTCGCTGACCATCAAGACGGGCCAATGCCACGTGCAGCGCTACATGCGGCCCCTACTGGAACGGATCCGCAGCGGCGACATCGACCCGACCGTCATCATCACCCACCATCTCGGGCTCGATCAGGCGCCGCACGGCTACGAGATCTTCAAACACAAGCAGGACGGCTGCACCAAAGTCGTCCTCCATCCGTGAAGGAGGTATCGCGATGTCAAATGAGTTGCAAGGGACAAAGATTGCCATCCTGGCGGCGGACGGCGTGGAGAAGGTGGAACTGGAGCAGCCACGTGCGGCCCTGGAAGAAGCCGGCGCCGAGGTCGAGGTGCTGTCGTTGAAGCCGGGCGAAATCCAGGCTCGTGACCACGATCTCGAGGCCGCGGGCACCTTCCCCGTCGACCGCCCCGTGTCGGACGCGTCGGTGGGCGACTTCGGCGGCCTGGTACTCCCGGGCGGCACGGTGAACCCGGACAAGTTGCGTCTGGACGAGGCCGCGGTGAAGTTCGTTCGCGACTTCGTCGTCTCCGGGAAGCCGGTCGCCGCAATCTGCCACGGACCGTGGACGTTGGTGGAGGCGGGCGTGGCGGTGGGGCGCACGCTGACCTCCTATCCCAGCATCCGCACGGACCTGCGTAACGCCGGCGCCCACGTGGTGGACGAAGAGGTGGTGGTTGACGGCAACCTGATCACCAGCCGCTCACCGTCGGACCTGCCGGCGTTCTGCGAGACCATCGTCAAGCAATTCGCCCACGGCAGTGCCGGATAGCCGCCGCCGGACCGTTTTAACCCGCAAGTTTGCGGGCATTACACAGGTCAGGCCGTGATCGCCACGGCGATCTCTGCCAGGCTGAGCGAAAGGCCCACGTTGACAACAACCTATCCCGAGCCTGCGATCTCGGTTGCGCACAATGTGTATCGGCCCCAAGAGGATTCCCGATTGCTGGTCGACGCAATGCACCACACCGCCCTCATTCCGGGACGACGGGTCCTCGACCTTTGTACGGGTAGCGGATTCGTCGCGATCGCCGCGGCCGAGATGGGCTGTGCCAGCGTGACCGCCTGCGACACCTGCCACCACGCGGTGCGTTGTTCGCGCGGTAACGCCGCCCTGGCCGGCGTGGAGGTGGACGTTCGCCTGGGATCGTGGACCGAAGCCGTCGACTGGGCGCCGTTCGACGTGGTGGTGGCCAATCCTCCTTATGTCCCGGCCCCGCGCGCCGGCGTTGCTGAGCCCGGTCGCGCGATTGCCGGACCGTCTTGGGCCTGGGACGCGGGTCCCGACGGGCGCCTGGTTCTGGATCCGCTGTGCGAGGCGGCGCCAAAGTTGTTGTGCGACGGCGGATCCCTTTTGCTGGTGCATTCGGCGCTCGCCGGCGTCCAACAATCCCTGGACCGCCTGAAATGGGCCGGCCTGAGGGCCGAAGTCATGGCGTCCAAGTGGATTCCGTTCGGTCCCGTCATGTCGGCTCGGGCCAACTGGCTGGAGGAGACGGGGCGGATCCCGCGTGGGCGCCGGGAAGAGGAGCTCGTGGTGATCCGGGCGGACAAGCCATGACCACCACGCGGGTACAGGTGGTGGCCGGAGGACCCGTGCTGGTATCCGGGCCGGTGCGGGTGGAGACCCCCGGTGGCGATGTCGTCGAGTCCGACCGCTTCATGGTGGCGATCTGCACCTGCCGGCGCAGCGACGATTATCCGTTGTGCGACACCAGCCATCGCCGCTGCCGCGGCGTCAAGAAGCAGACGAACTAGTCTAGGGCCCTGCGCAACGACGTCTGGCCCTGCTTCCACGCCCCGATCAGCTTGTCCGCCAAGCGGTTTTCGACCGCCGCGTGCGCGCGGATCCCGAAAACGACATCGGAGTCGAGGTGCGGTTCCCGCGCCACGAGGTCGCCGACGACGTCGATGCGCACCACCTGTTCGTGTACCGCGTCGGCCTCGACGTGCTCGCCGTAGAAACCGACGCAGGCCGGCGGCGCATCCATCCTCTGCAAGGCCTGCACCATTCGCCGCGATCCCGGCGGTGACGTGATCTCAGTCGAGGCGAAATGCCCGATCGCGGCGCCACGCAGCCGACGGTGCAACCCGAACAGCGACATGAGATTCACCACGGCCAGTGCCTCGGCGGGGACGGCGTCGAGGCAGCCCAGATAGGTCTCGTCCAGACCGGCCGCCGTCAACAGGTCCGCGAACAGTTGCTGGTGCAGGCGCGGGCCCTGGCCTGCGCCGTACTCGTCGAACTCGACGGCGACGAACGCGGCCTTCGCGGTGCCCATCAGCCGCGGGATCGCCCACGCGTGCGGGTCGCCCTCTTTGAGGTGATACAGCGACCGGTGCACGAAGTATTCGCGCATCTGCTGCCAGGTTCCCGAGTCGCGCAGGAAATACGACGGCCCGTCACCATCGGCGGGCTCGATGGAAATCGCCTCCATCTCGGCTTGCGCCGTCTGGTCGGGGTCGATGGGGCCGACATCGCGCCGCACCCCCGCCAGGAACACGCGTTCCAGTTCCGCGCGCAACCGCAGCAGCGCGGGATTCCACTCCCAGCTGGGGTCGACGCCCGCGAAGCCGCGGTAGTGCAGCTCGTAGCACATGCACAAGGCGAGCTGAAGATCCAGGCCGAAGGGGTCGGAGTCCCGCACGGACGCGCCGATGCGGGTGAGGTTGTCGTGTGCGGGGGGGCCGGCCAGCGCGCGGTGGACGGCCGTCGACAGCGGTCCGTGCGCCGCCGGCAGGGCAGGCTCGACAGTGATTGATGCGCGAGTCACGCCGATGACTACCCGAGATTCGGGCCAGGCAAACGAAGGCCCGTCAGCTCGGGGGTTCCGAAATTCGGAAGGTGTTCTCGATGGTCGTGCCCTCCGGGCTGTTGCGCACTTCCATTGTGTCGCTGATCGCTTGCATCAACACCAGGCCGCGCCCGCTGTTGCCCGGGTCGGCGGCCGGCGTCTTCCACGAACCGTCGTCGGTCACCCGCGTCCGAATTCGGCCATCGGTCAATTCCGCGTCGAGCAGCATCGTCCCGACCCGGTGTCCGCGATAGGCGTGCTCGACGCAGTTGGTGCAGGCTTCGTTGACGACCAGCACGATGTCGGCGGCCAGCGCGTTCGGAACCTCGGCGGCGCGCAGCCACGTGGCCAACCGGTGCCGGATGTCGACCAATTGGTCGGCGACGGCATCGCTTTCGATGCGCAGCCGCGTCGGCCGATGCCGATATATCACCATGGCGACGTCGTCGTCATACCCCGATGCGGGGGCCAGCGCACGGACGACGGTCTGTGGGACGTCCTCCAGCGGCAGCTTCGTCGTCTCAAGCAAAACGTCTGCGGCGCGGGCGATTCCGATGTCGATCGACTCGTGTTTGCGCTCGACCAGGCCGTCCGTGTACAGCATCAGCGTCGAGCCCGCCGGCAGCACCCGGGATGCCTGCGGCCGCGGCTCCGCCCGGCGCACCGCGAGGGGCACCGAGGCGGCGTCGGTCACCACCGTCGTGGTCGCGGGCCGCGGACCCGCGACCATCGCGGGCATGTGGCCGGCGTTGCTGTATTCCAGGACGCCAGTCTCGGTGTCCAGGATCGCGAGAAAGACCGTGGTGCAGTAGGCATTTGGGATAAGCGACGCCGCCAGGTCGAGCTGTTCGAGCACGAGTGCCGGCTGGGCGCCGTTGATCAACAGCGCGCGCGCCGAACTGCGTAGCTGGCCCATCACCGCGGCCGCCGGCAGGCCGCGGCCAACGCAGTCGCCGACGACGATGCCGATGCGGTTGCCGCCGATCGGCAGCACGTCATACCAGTCGCCCCCGATTTCCAAGGGCAGGACGGCCGGCTCGTAGCACACGGCGAAGCCGGCGGGCGGCTGCACCGTGGGTAGCATGGCGCGCTGCAGGGTCAGTGAGGTTTCGCGCGCGCTCTCGAACTGGCGCACGTGCTGCATGGCCAGGCTCAGGTGGCCGATGAGCACCGTGACCAGCAGCCGGTCTTCGGCGCTGATCCAGCGGGGTGTCAGCAGCTCCAGCCAGAGGGCGATGTCTCCCGTGTTGGACAGCACCGCCACCAATCCCTGTGCCTTGCCGGGATTCTCGGGCCTGTCCACCGTCTTGGCCGTCAGCGGCAGCTGGTGACGTGCGTCCTGGAACGTGTCGCGCAGCCAGGGATCCAGTTCGCGCCAGGAGGATTCGGCGGGTTCGCCCGCCACCTGAACGGTCGGTTCGCCCCCGCCGTCGGGCCACGAGACGGCGATCACCCGCTTGACGTCGATCGCCGTCCGGCATTCTTCGAGGGTGATCGACAGCAGCTCGGCCACGCTCTTGGCCACGGCCACCGCTGTCGCGAGCCGCAGCACCGCGCTCTCGCGGGCGGCGAACGCGCGCTCCGCGGTGATGTCCCGGATCGTGCCGACGTAGACGTCCCGGTCGCTGCCGGCTTCCTTGACCGCGTTGATGCTGACCATCACCCACGCGAGATGTCCGTCCCGATGCCGAATCGGGGTTTCGTACGCGGCGCTGCCGTTGCTGCGGACCAGCGATTGCTGCTCACGCGCGGTCTTCCTGTCGACCAGCCACGGGTGCGGCCACCGGTATGGCAGCCCCTCGGCGGGATAGCCGAGGATCTCGATGAAGGCGTTGTTGACTTCCACCACCGAGCCCTCGTGGTCGGCGACGAAAAAGCCCTCCTGCAGCGAATTCACCAGCGCCGTACGGAATTTGTCGCGATCGGCAAGCCCCTCGGCCCGGGCCCGCTCCTGCGCGAAGCGCCTGGTGCCGTCGAGGAATCCGCGGGTCGCGACGTCCAGGGGGGCCAGCGTCTGCAACAGGAATTCCAGGGCGATGGGGGCGTCGACTTGGTAGTCCTGACAGGTGTCGAGAACCAGCCGAACGTGGTGCTCGATGATTTCGAGCACGCTGATGTCTTCCTCGAGGGCGCGGCGGCCGAGCTCGTGGCCGACGGTCAGGACGTCCTCGTCGCGGGTGTCCAAGTAGCTGCGCAGTGCGGCGCCGTACTGGGCGTGGAAGTCGTCGTTGCCGTTCATCTCGATGCTCCCCGGTGACGCGCGGCAAGCACCATGGCGTCGTCGATCTCCTTGGCGTGCTTTCCCAGGAGTTCTTCGGCGATGTCCACGGCGGTGGCAGCGAAGTCGATGTGATCCAGGTAGTCCTCGGCGATTCCGTCGGTGCTCATCACTAGGAGGTCGCCCGGGCGGACCGGAACCACCTGGGCGGGCCTGATTTCGGGCATGCGGTAGCCGACGATGCCGCCGGTGAGGCGCGCGGTCGATCGGATCTGAACACCGGTCGGCGCCTTGGCCACCAGCTGCGCGGTGACATTGCCGACCCCCGTCCACGTCAGGGTGCGGGCCGCAAAGTCCACCCTGGCCAGCGTCATGGCGACCCCCCTGGTGCCCTCCAGCATGCGGTGGCAGAGCTGGATCAACACCTCGAGCCGCTCCGAGCTCGCGCGCTTGACCGCGTCGACGGCGCGCAGCGCCGCATCCGCGGCCTCCGGACCGTGGCCGAGGCCATCCACCACGCCGAACAGGGCGGCGTGACCGTCGATGTCGACGGCGACCCCTCGGTCGCCGGACGTGAACTCACTGGGCATAGGGCGACCCGCCCTTGCCCACTCGATCGGCCCGAGCCGGCCATGCTCATGCACGGGAGGGGACCCACTTCCACATTTCGATGACCGTTCCGTGACCAAGTTTCGAATCCACTACCAAGCGGTCCATCAGGCGGCGGGCGCCGGGCAGGCCCATCCCCAGCCCGCGACCGGTGGAGTAGCCGTCCTCCAGCGCGCGCTCGATGTCGGCGATGCCGGGCCCGTCGTCCTCCGCGCGCACCACCAGGGCCGTGCGCCCGTCCCGTTCGGCCACGGCGATCCGGACGGCCCCGCGCCCCGCGTAGCTGGTGATGTTGCGGGCTATTTCGGAGATCGCCGTGGCGATCATGGTCACGTCGGTCAGCGAGAAGCCGAGATCGAGAGCGAGCTGGTGTCCGGCCTTGCGGGCGGCGACGATGTCGTCGGAGTTTCGGATGTCGACGACGATGTCACCCGCCACCATCGCGCCCGATCGTCGATTTCCCCACTCCGCCTTGGCG
Organism: Mycobacterium sp. IEC1808; assembly: GCF_002101935.1. NCBI lineage: Bacteria > Bacillati > Actinomycetota > Actinomycetes > Mycobacteriales > Mycobacteriaceae > Mycobacterium > Mycobacterium sp. IEC1808. Next base: position 45,215 of record NZ_LQPV01000042.1, read on the forward strand.
ATTCAGCAGCGCGAGGCCCTCTTCGAGATCCAGTGCGGTGTTCATGTCGTCGAACTGCAGGCCCAGTTGAACCATCGCGAAGGCCACTTCCGGTTGCAGGCCCACGATCACGGTGTCCGCGCCGCGCAGCCGGGTCATGTGGGCGATGGTCCGCAGCGAGCGCGCGGCGAACGAGTCCATCACGTCGATGGCGGTGACATCGACGATGATTCCCTGCGCGCGAAACCGGCTGACCCTTTCCATCAGGTCGAAGCGAAGGCGTTCGGCGTCGGAGTCGGTGAGCGCCGACTGCACCGAAGCGATCAGAATCGCGCCCTGTTTCAGGATCGGTACTGGCATGGGGGGCTCGTGCTAATGGTGGCTATCCGGTCTGCTCACCGGTACGCGTGACTTCGTAACCGAGCAGCCGTTCGGCTTCTTCGATGCCGCCCTGCAGGTCGCCGACGGCGTTCATCTTGGACAGGTCCAGCCCGATGGTGACCAGCGTCAGCGCGATTTCCGACGACAGGCCCGTGATGATCACGCTGGCGCCCATCAACCCAGACGCGTCGACCGTCTGCACGAGATGGTTCGCCACCGTGGAGTCGATGGTGGGCACACCGGTGATGTCGATGACGACGACTTTCGCGCGGTTCGCGCGGATCGCCCGCAGCAGCTGTTCGGTGACCTGGCGGGCTCGCTGGCTGTCCAGCACGCCGATGATCGGCAGAATCAGCAGCTGCTCGCGCACCTGCAGCACCGGCGTCGACAGCTCGCGGATGGCCTCCTGCTGCTGGCGGATGATGCGCTCGCGTTCCTGCACGAACGACACGGCCACCGTGTTGGCGATGCGGTTGGCCGCCGGCTCGTACGCGTCGAGGACGCGGTTGAGCATCTCGAAGTCGGTCTGATACTTCTCGAACAGCGACCGCGCCAGCACGTCGCGGAGCAGCAGCACGATGCCGACGACCTCGTCGGTTTCCACGCCTCGGGGGATGATGCGTTCCGACAGGTCGCGCGCGTAATCCTGCAGCGCCTCGACGCTACCGGTCTCGAGCACCTCGACGTAGCTGTCGTACACCGTCGTCGCTTCGGAGAAGATCTCCTCCGGGGTCATCGCGGTGAGCAGCTCGGCCTCGGTGATCCTGCGCGCCCACTCCTCGCGCAGGACGGTGCGGTTCTGGCGCAGGTGCTGGACCAGCTGAGGCAGCAGGCCCTCGCTGACCGTCTGCGCGGCGGTGCTGGTGGTGCCTAAATCCGACAGCGAATCTGACATCTGGCCTCCCATGTGCCGCAGCGCGCTCCGCAGTATGCCTATGGGGGAGACTAGCCTGGATAATCGCGCCCCAACTGTCGAGGGCATATTCTTCTCGCAGTTCGCATGGCAGGCTAGGCTTGCACCACACTCAAGGCCCGGGACAAAGGATCGCCATTGTCAGCTCCTGATTCGATCACCACGCTGGTTACCGACCACGATGGCGTGTCCGTGGTCAGCGTCAGCGGCGAAATCGATCTGGTCACCGCCCCGGCGCTCGAGCAGGCCATCAGCTCCGTGATCGCGGACGGTCCGACGGCACTGGTCATCGACCTTTCGGCGGTGGAGTTCCTCGGCTCGGTCGGTTTGAAGATCCTGGCCGCGACGTACGAAAGACTAGGCAAATCCATCGAGTTCGGTGTCGTCGCGCGTGGGCCGGCGACCAGGCGGCCGATCCACCTCACCGGTCTGGACAAGACCTTCCCGCTGTACCCGACGCTGGATGACGCGTTGACCGCCGTCCGGGACGGCAACAGCACCCGCTGACGCGCCTTCGGGCTATCGCATCAGCGAGAAGTTTCGCCAGAAGTTCGCCAGGCTCTCGGTGCCGCCGAAGAGCGTCGTGAAGTTGGTGGAGTCGACCAACACGATGTCGCCGGCCCGGCCCCCGTCGGGCGGCATCCAGATCAGGGCGTTGAATTCGGTGTTGCCGGCCTCGGTGAAGGGATGTGGCCGCGTGGGGTCGATTCGTTGGCGCCCCAGCACGCGCAGGGCGGCACTTTCGGGCGCCGTCAATTCGTAGTGCGGCAGGTGGGGATGGAAGTTGAAGGTCGTGACTTGGTTCAGCAGCCCGGGGGCGTCCAGGTCGCGGAAGCCCGTCAGCGGCGCGATCTGGCCGTCGGTGGCCGCCGGCCGCAGGCCCCACTTGTTGTAGACGGGTACGTCGAGGGCCTTCATCAGGGAGCGGGTGTATTGGCTGAACCGCTGTTGGCGGGGAACCAGCGGGTCGCCGTGGTGCAGGAACTCCGTCTGGCGCTGTTTCGCGTCGTCGGTGAAGCCGACGTCGTGGTGCGGCGCCAACAGCAGGCAGGTGCCCTCGCGCTGCAGCCAGGCGCGAATCGCCTCGACCTCCGCGGGCCGCGCCTCTTCCTGCCCGAGCACGTGGTCGAGCCCGAAGACCATTAGGGTGTCGGTGTCGTCCAGCACCCGCTCGTCGATCGGTAGGTGATAGCCGGCCTGGTCGATGCGCTGGAAGACAGCGACCGGGTGACCGGTCACCTCGCCGGCCAGTTGCTGGAAGTGCAGCGTCGAGCGGTGAAACAGCTCGAGCGTCCCGGCGATGCCCTGCAGGAAGTGCGCCTCGTCCCATTCCGCCGTCTCGTAGTTCGGCCAGGCCACCCGGCGGACCTCGGTCATCGTGGAGAACCGATTGTCCAGCGCGGCGGGATCGTGTTGCGCTTCCCAGGGGTAACTCCAGGTCCAATAGATGCTGATGCGGCGACGACCCGGGGTGTGCGCTCGGGATACGTGGTTCTGGTTGTAGGTGCGTGCAGGTGCGCTCACGGTGTCCTCGCAAGGTACTTCAGGCCGTTGATGCCGGGAAGGAAGAAGTAGGCGCCGCCCGTGAGCGTGGTGAAGGCCGGCAGCCCCTTGAGAACCTTTCGGATCGGACGCTTCGGAATCTTGTATTCCAGTGTGCCGTCCTGTGTTCCGCAGATGGGGTCGCGTTCGTTGCCCAGCTCGTGAAAGTTGCGATCATTGATCCACACGTTCTGCGCGAACTCGAACTGGCGGACCAGGCTGGCGCAGATGATGAACGCGGCGATGCCCCGGTCCGCGCCGTCGTCGTCGGCGCCCTCGGGAAGCGCCTCGCCGTAGGTGGCGCCGCGGCGGATCATGCGGCGCCGGTTCATGTTGACCGTCGTGTCGCGCGGATTCAGCCGTCGCGCATGGGAACCCAACGGCACCGCATACCCGAACGGGTCCATCTCCTTGTAGTTGAAGTCGTTGTTGCGCATGGGGTCCGCGCCGAGTTCGGGGTCGTCGCGCTCGGGCGACAGGACGAGCGGGGCGCCGCTGCGCCACCGTCCCATCAACTTGGCGGCGAGGAGCTCTTGGCCCTCTGGTGTTTGCGCCTGCGACGCCAGGTAACCGCGGAAGAGGCCGACATGCTCGCGCAGGCGCCGGTACGCCATGTAGCTGCCGTTGCGAGAGAGTTCCTCGGGCTGCGGCAGTTTCGGGATGACGCCCTCCTCGTCGGGGTAGCCGAGGATGAACTCGCCCGGCTTCAATGGGCCCCCGGATCCGGGCGTCGGCTGCTCGCCGCTTCCTTCGATCACCGGTTGCGACAACCGGTCCCGAAACCCGAAGTGGTCGTGGGCGTAGTCGAAGGGTGGCGTCGCATTCAAGTCCAGGAAGGACAGCACGCGCACCCCCGGACACCGTGCGACGAGGTCGGCGTGCACCGCGGTGCAACGCCGGTGCTCGGCGTCGTTGCGCGCGAACAGGATCGCGATCGCGTGCAGGTCCTCACCGGCCAAACCGCCCACCCAGTTGCGCGGGTGGTTGGATCCGGTGTCGCCCAAGATGTCGGCGCGCGCCGCCATGCCCTCGCGAAACTCGTCCGGGAAGGTGGCCAGCGAATCGTCGGGAACTCCCAACGCCCGCAGCCCATTCCAGGTGAAGGCGAGAGTAATCCACCGGTCGCTGCTGTCCATCGTCCGCCGGACGTCCGACGCCGACTGGGCCTTGTCCACCAGCTCGCCCAGCCACGCTCGTCCCCCCGCCGGACTGTCGAACGACAAGAATTCGTAGCGCCCCGTCATCGCCGGTGTGCGGGTCACCAGGATGTGCTGGATGTTGTCTAACTCAAGCATGCGCCGAGCATTTACTGCATCTGGTCGAGCATGTCGGAGAAGGCGGCCTTGAGGCGCAGCGCCTTTTTGATCTCGTCGGCGGTGACGTAGGGGTACTCGCCGTACTCCAGGAAGCTGGGGAACTGGTGCTCACGTACGAACTTGATGAAGGCGTCCGGGTTGGTCTGCCAATCCTCCGGAAAGCCCTCGAGGTTGGTGAAGACGGTGGTGACGCCGGACTGCGAGAACAGTTTTATCGCGTCCTCGGTGTACTTGTCGAAATCGGTGTCGAAGATCCCTTGGTATTGGAAGTGCAGTCCGAAGCCGACGTCGAAAAGGACCCACCGCAGGTAGTGCAGGCGCAGCGGGGCCAACAGGTCGGGCTGGGACTCGATCGCAGCCTGGATCGTCTTGCCGTATTCGCGGATCACGTCTTCGCGTCCGGGCTTGACCTTGGCGATGATGGAGAAGCCGTAACAGGCGGGCGTCCGCGGAAAGACGGGGCCGTACCGGCCGCGCTGCAGTTCGAAATATCCCTCCGCGGGGATGGCCATCGCGGCGGGTTTACTCCATTCGTGGTCGATGGTCGGCATCGTGTTCTCCCCGTGGTCGGACCTGTCGGGTTGATTCTTCACCGCGGCCCGGCCCTTCGGAAGGTCGTTGGCCCACAAATCACTTCCGGTGGGATGATCGGTGTTATGGGTGACGACGTCGATCATCCGGAAGATGACCAGCAGTGGGATCGCAGCCAGCGCGGCGAGACCGAAATCGAACGGCTGGACCGCAATTGGAACAGCCTGCTGCAGGAGCTGCGCGTCGTGCAGACGGGCGTCCAGCTGCTCACCGGCTTCCTGTTGACGCTGCCGTTCCAGCAGCGCTTCGACGTTCTCGCCGAACCTATGCGGATCGTGTACCTGGCGACCGTCGGCTGCTCGGTGGGCGCGACGGTGCTGCTGGTCACCCCGGTCGGCATTCACCGGCTGCTGTTCCGGCGGCACCGCCTCCAGGTCCTGGTCTCGGCGGCGCACCGATGCGCCTACGCCGGGCTCGGGCTGCTGGGCACCGCCCTGACCGGGGTGACGGTCATCGTTTTCGACTCGGTTGCCGGGCGCAGCGCCGGGCTCATAGCGGGAGCTTGTGCGTTGGCGCTGTTTGCGTTCTTTTGGTGGCTCCTACCGCTGTTGCTCCGCACGCGCGGTATGTAGCGCCCCGATCCGGGTGGAGTCCAGATGCTCGAGGAGATCCTGCGGATCCGTAAAAATCGGTGACGCGCCGGCCGACTCCAACTCGGCGCGGGAGATGCCGCCGCTCAAAAGCCCGATGCACGGCAGTCCCGCGGCCGCGGCGGCGTGGGCATCCCACACCGCGTCGCCGACGAACACCGCGTGGTCCGCATCCACCCCGGCCCGGTCGAGCGCCACCTGCACAATGCCGGGGTCGGGTTTGGCGGTGTCGACGTCGCGCGACGACGTCTTCGCGGTGATGACGTCGTCACAGTCGAGCGTCTTGAGCAGCGTTTTGAGTTCGTCCTCGGGTGCCGAACTGGCCAGCACCACTTGCAGTCCGAGGGCGGCGACGCGCCGCAGCAGCTCCCGGGCGCCGGGCAAGGGGGCCAGCAGCGGGGTGGCCTCGCGGTAGTAGCGGCTGTGCCCGTCGCTGAGCCGATCCTGCACGTCGTCGGATGCGTCATCGGACAGCGTGCGCACCAGCGTGTCGCCGTCCATGCCGATGCAGCGGTGAATCTTCCAGGCCGCGACGGGCATGCCTTCGGCGTCGAAGGCGCGCTGCCATGCGTAGACGTGCAGATAGTTGGAATCGACGAGGGTTCCGTCCACGTCGAACAGGACGGCCGGGGGTTTGCGCATCCGCGGGGCATACCCGCGGCGGGGCAGGCTGACACGAGCCGTCGTTTGGCCCATGGGGGCGGCGGGTAGACCTCGACGAGGCTTCGGCACGATCCGCCATGCGAACAGCACTGGGACAAAAGCGTTTTCACGAGGAGAGAATTTGCGAACCCCGAAAAGTGACCCGGTAGACCACCACCGCACTTCTCGCCAGCATGCCGGCGAATCGTTGACGCACGCCGCCAATGCCCCCGGCCTCGCGTCGGCGGCCGTCGCCGTGGTCGCCCTGGTGATCGGGCTTTACGCGTTCGCGACCGGGCACCTTCTGGTCGGTTCGATCGTCGTGCTGCTGGCCGCCGTGTCGGGCGCCGCGGGCGTGGCCTGGCTGTTGCAGACGCACCGCAAGGTGCGCGCGGCCGAAGTGCGCTGGCAGGCAATGAATTCCGACAAGCCCGCACCGCCGCCCAGCAGTTGACCGTCGCCCGGCCGAGGCGCCGCCGACATGTTTAATTTTCGGCCTGGCCGGGCATAAGGGGCGCATGCTCGACGCGTCCGGCCCCTTGCGTCCCGGCATCGCAGGCCGCGTGGCTGCCGCCATCTGGGCGGTCGGTCTGGTGGTTGGCGTTCTTGCGCTGGTCACCGGGCATGCGGGGGCGGCGATCGTGGCGCTGCTCCTCGCCGTCGTGGCGCCCTGGGTCGGCCTGGCTTTCGTTTCGCGGAGCCAGCGCCGGGCCTCCAACGTCGCATTGTTTCTGCACGGCACGAGAGCCGGCGGCTCCGCGGCGCACGCCAAGACGCCGATCGCCTGCTGAGTCGGCCCTCCACGGCCATGGGAGGCGTCCAATTGTCGTCGGCGCAATTTTTTGAGCCGATTAGGTGTTATCGACACGTGATCGGGGTACCGACTCAGCCACGGGTGAGTACAGGCAAGTGCGTCAGCCCGTCGTCCAGCAGGGAGGAACAGCCATGACGACCACCAGCGATTACGACGCACGCCGCATACCCGACGTCGAGACCCAGGACGCGTCCGCGCTACGCGAACTCGCGGCCACCGGTACACCCACCGCGGTGGTCGACGAGGACCCCAACGACGTGGTCTTCTTCGAGCTGCCCGGCGCGGATCTTTCCGGCGAGGAATTGTCGGTGACGGTGATACCCCAGCGCTCCGACGAGTTCACGTGCTCGAGCTGCTTTCTAGTGCAGCACCGCAGCCGGTTGCGCCCCTCGAGCTCGGGTCTTCCGGTCTGCGCAGACTGCGCGTAACGCCGTCGCGGGGGGCCTTGACCATCTAGGCCCGCCGTGTTTCGGTCGTCAGCGTGGCCTTGAGCCGTCCGCCCGGCCTGCCGGCTCCGCGCGTACTTCGGCCGCTGTTCGCCGCGGCGTATGCGGTCGCCTATCTTGTCGGCGGCGAGCGGCGGATGCTGCGGTTGATCCGCCGATACGGTCCGATCATGACCATGCCCGTGCTCAGCCTGCGCGACGTGGCGATCGTGTCCGACCCCGAACTGGTCAAGCAGGTCTTCACCGCCCCGCCGGACGTGCTGCTCGGCGGCGAGGGCGTCGGACCGGCGGCGGCCATCTACGGCTCCGGGTCGATGTTCGTGCAGGAGGAACCGGAGCATCTGCGCCGGCGCAAGTTCTTGACGCCCCCGCTGCACGGCGCCGCGCTGAGCAGCTACGTGCCGATCATGCAGAACTGCGCCCGCGCGGCGATGCACAGCTGGCCCGTTGACCGCCCGTTCGAAATGCTGAAGGCGGCGCGCGCGCTGACACTGGACGTGATCGTCCGGGTCACCTTCGGCGTCGATGATCCCGAAGAGGTCCGCCGGCTGGGCAAGCCCTTCGAGCGCCTGCTAAACCTCGGTGTCTCGGAGCAATTGACCGTCCGCTACGCGCTCCGTCACCTCGGCGCGTTGAGGGTGTGGCCGCAGCGGGCGCGAGCCAACGACGAGATCGACGGCGTCGTCATGCCGCTCATCGCGCGACGGCGCGAAGACCCCCGCCTGGGCGAGCAGCTCGATATCCTCTCGCTGCTGATGTGCGCCCGCGGCGACGACGGGGAACGGCTGTCCGACAGCGAGATTCGCGACGACCTGATCACCCTGATGCTGGCGGGTCACGAGACCACCGCGACGACGCTGGCCTGGGTCTTCGACCTGTTGCTGCACCACCCCGACGCGCTACGACGGGTACAGACCGAAGCCCTGAGCGGTGAGGAAGCCTTTACGACCGCGGTGATTCACGAGACGCTGCGGGTCCGGCCGCCGGCGCCCTTCACGGCACGCGTTGCGGCCCGGCCGTTTCCGATCGGCGGCTATGTCGTGACGGCCGGCACCCGCATCGTGGTCCACATCATCGCGGTCAACCGCAACCCGCACACCTACGAGCACCCCAACGAGTTCCGTCCGGAGAGATTCCTCGGCACCCGACCCGAGACTTTCGCGTGGGTGCCGTTCGGGGGCGGCGTCAAACGGTGTCTGGGGGCCGCGTTCACGATGCGCGAGCTCATCACCGTCCTGCATACGCTGCTGCGCGAGGGCGAGTTCAGCGCCGTCGACGAGGAGCCGGAGCGGATCGTGCGGCGCTCCATCATGCTCGCACCCCGCAACGGCACCAGGGTTCGGTTCCGTCCTCTCGAGCCGGGTCGTGTGTGCCCCGACGCCTAGGTTGCCGCAACCGGCCGCTCAAAGCTGCCTCGGGATTTTGGCTTGTCGACGCCCTCTCCGAGGTCCGGGACTCATACACTTGCCTCCGGAAGGATCGGGGCGGTTTTCTCCAATTCTTTTGGGGCGGGGGACGATGAGATGACGTTGGCAGCCGTGCAAGGTGCCGCATCCGCTGCGCCCGTGTTGGCTTCCACTGTTCACGGCCGGGGCGGGACTCGTGGGTACTCTGCTGGGCGGCCTGATCACATTCTTAACGTCGACGTCCGCCCACCGCCGCGAAGAAAAGGCAGAGCGCGAACGCCAAAGACGCGATCAGATGCGCGATGTTTCTGTCAGGTTCATACAGGCCGTATCCAAACAACGACTCGACAACGCCAAGATTCAGGAGAGCGCCGAGGAACTCAAGGAGCTGATGAGTCGCCCCTCGAATGGCGAGGACCCAGCTGGGGCGTTGGCGGGTTTCAAGAAGCGGGGATTCGATCCGGATCGTTCGCGGGCTGCCGACGCCGCGTCGCAGCTGGAGCTGTTGAACGACGTTCTCGAGGCGATCGGGGCGGCGGAATCGACGTTGTCGGAAGCGGGCGTCATCGTCGCCGAGATGCGTTTGCTGCTACCGAATCACATCGTCAGGCTGGCAGGATTGGCCGCTTCCGTGAACTTCACCCAACAGCTCTACGCGGCCCTTCCGATGGCGAACCGGATACAGCCGAGCGATGTCAGCGCCGTAATGAACCGATTTATCAATGCGGTCCGGGCGGAGCTTGGCATGGATGAGTTCCTGCCGTTGAAGGTCAGGCTGGAGGATCTCGAGCAGACGATAGGCGCGGCCGTCGACCCGGCGAGGGCCGACATCACCTCCTAGTAGGTGGCCTGCGCCGAATTGTCATAGCGATCCGGTACTTTCGTCGCACAAGTCCACGCAGCCAATCCGAGGAGCAATGGAGATAATCGCCGGGTCCTTGCTGCTGTTGGGGTTCGCTGTCCCTTGGTATTTCGCTCAGCACGCCACTGGCAGCGTCCCGGCGGGATTTTCGGCCGGTCTGGGCGGCCTCGCCCTGACCGTCGTCGCCCTGCTGTGGCTCGGTGTTCGGCGTGACCGCTACAGCGTCGGGCGGCAGCGACGGCGTGACCTGCGATACGCGACGTCGGACCTGGCGGCCATCGACCAGATGTCGGGTGTCGAGTTCGAGGAATTCGTTGCGGCACAGCTTCGTACGGTGGGATGGAGCGTCGCGCACACCGCCAGCACGGGTGACTACGGTGTGGATCTGATCGCGAAGCGGGACGGCGCGTGCATGGCGGTCCAATGCAAAAGGCAGGCGAAGGCCGTCGGCGTGGCCGCCGTCCAGCAGGTGGTGGCCGGCGCCCTGCACCACCGGTGCAACCAGACGGTCGTGGTTACCAATCAGGGGTTCACGAAGGCGGCCCGCCAGCTGGCGACCACGCACCGTTGCCGCCTCGTCGGTCGGGAACAGGTGCAGATCTGGGCCGGGGCGGCGCATATGCCGGCGCGGCCGCAGTACCAGCGCCCACGGCTGCAGCCGGAGCCGGAGGCCTAGGCGGGGAAGGGTTGCGTTGGCTTTGTTCAGTCGCTCCTGGCTTCTCGTCGGCCTCGCCCGGTTTTATCCAATGCCAGAAATCTGGCCCGGGCAGCGAAGCGGAGATGAACAGAAAAATCACGCACGGCAATAGCAGACACAAACCCAAGCCAAAGTAGGCCGCCAGTTTGCCGGGCACAGAATTGTTTTGAGCGACGATGCCGGAGTAGAGGGGTCCTACTAAGGCCATAACCGCTGTTAGCACAACGACGCAGATGACAAAAGCGCGCCGGAACCATCGAGCGGCATTTGACTCTTTAAGCAAATCGCGGCCTCCGAAAATTTGGTTTCGTTGTCGGTAATACCTTACCGTTCTGACCAGAATGATCGCGCCACTGATCGCCGTCATTAATCCGAATATGGACCATACTGCGCCGTTGAATCGCTTTGGCCCGTGCAGGCCAAAGTCTTCCATCACCGTGAAATAATTTAGCGACGTCCGGGTCAACAGGAGGGATACGGTGACAATGGCTACAAACGCGAGGAAATTTCCGAGATGCACCAGAGATCTGCGATCTTCCTTGTCTTTTTCCTGTGCACCCAAGACAGCTTCAGCGTCCACGATGTGAGCTATTATCCAGCCCAGCCCGGCGACGGTAACAACGAAACCGACGGCTAGCATGCCGCTAGCGGCCATGCTCTGTGTCCAAGCGAGGCTGCACACAACTTCTGCTGTGTGGGGGTCATTTTGAGGTGGGGCAAGCGCCCATATGCCGATAAACTGATTGCACGCAAGCACGAGAACTAATACACCGGGTGCGAACAATGCGACCGCGTGAAAAATCCTATCTTCTTTGCGTTGTCTGCCCAACAGAAATGCAATCGCCGTGAGCGTGAATCCGGCAAGCAGGCCCGCCAGTGCCGCGCTGCTTTGAGAGGCGATCACGACGCTCCATGGTGCGTGTGCATTCCGGCAGGTCGGATCCAAGTTCATGAGAATATCCCTTCGCCAGTCCCTCATCGACGCTCACCAGTCCCAGAACCTGACTGCGCTCAACCCGCCCCAACGTCTCACGGCGGGTTTGCGAGCGCCTGAGTAGTCGGCTACTCGATCTTGTCGCGGCCATGGGGCCATAGCAGGCGCAATGGAGCTAGAGGCCTAGCTGTACTGACCTGAGAGGTTAGGTACGCGGCTGGCGGGTGGTTGGCCGCCGAGTGCGGTGTGGCCGCGGTGGTGATTGTAGGTGTGGAGCCAGATGGCGAATTCCGCGCATCGTTCAGCGTCACTGCGGTAGAGCCGGGCGTAGGCCCATTCGTCGGCCAGGGTGCGGTGGAATCTCTCCACTTTGCCGTTCGTCTGGGGGCGATACGGTCGGGTGCGGCGGTGCTCGATCCCGCCAAGAGCGTCGCGGAACACATAGGATCGATAGCAGGATCCGTTGTCGGTCAATATTTTTCGAACGCAGATGCCGCACTGTGCGAACCAGGCGTTGGCGCGTAGCCAAAACGCTGCTGCGGTCTCTTTGCGCTCATCGGTCAGCAGCTCGCTATAGGCCAGCCGCGAGTGCGCATCGATAGCGGTGTGCAGGAAGTGATAGCCGCGCACGGGCCGGTAGTGCTTGTCGAGGACGCCGGTGCTGCGATCGGCCCGGGCGTTGTGCTTGCCTGCGCTGCGACCCAGCATGCGCCAACCGCCGCCGGCAGGGATCTTGC
>NZ_LQPV01000043.1:0-34039 GCF_002101935.1 Mycobacterium sp. IEC1808
GGGTAGGGGCCCGCCGCGTACGGGCCACCCGGCGCCGGGTACGGGTACCCGCCGCCCGGCGGGGGGCCGCCCGGCGGCGGGCCGGCGGGCGGCGGGCCACCCTGCGGCGGGCCGCCCCAATATGGGCCCTGCCCATAGGGATTCGCGCCGTAGGGATCCTGACCGTAGGGACCGCCCGGGGGAGTCGTCATCGCCGAACCGCTCTCATCTAGTCCTCCGGCTTCACCTTGGCCATCGCCAACACGTCGAGGCGGCGGTCCAGCTCTTCCAGCGACAGCTTGTCACCGATCAGCCCACGATCGATGACGGTCTGTCGGATGGTCTTGCGCTCCTTGAGCGCCTGTTTGGCCACCGCGGCGGCCTCCTCGTAGCCGATGGCCGAGTTCAGCGGCGTCACGATCGAAGGCGACGATTCGGCCAGCTCGCGCAGGTGATCGACGTTCGCCTTGAGTCCGATGATGCAGCGCTCCGCGAACAGCCGCGAAACGTTGGTCAGCAGCTTGAAGGACTCCAGGATGTTGCGGGCCATCATCGGGATGTAGACGTTGAGCTCGAAGGCGCCGGACAACCCGCCGACGGCGACCGCCGCGTCGTTGCCGATCACCTGCGCGGCGACCTGTGTAACCGCCTCCGGCAGAACAGGATTCACCTTGCCCGGCATGATCGAGCTGCCCGGTTGCAGGTCCGGCAGCTGGATCTCGGCCAGGCCGGTCAGCGGGCCCGATCCCATCCAGCGGACGTCGTTGGCGATCTTGGTCAACGACACCGCGACGGTGCGCAGCGCGCCCGAGGCCTCGACCAGCCCGTCGCGGGCGGCCTGGGCCTCGAAAGAGTTGACCGCCGGGCGCAATTCGCTCAGGCCGGTGGACGCGACCAGCGTCTCGACCACCTTGACGCCGAACCCGTCAGGTGCGTTCAGGCCCGTGCCGACCGCGGTGCCCCCGATCGCGAGCTCACCCAGCCGCGGCAGCGTGGCCCGGACTCGCTCGATCCCGGCCTCGATCTGGCGGGCGTAGCCGCTGAACTCCTGGCCCAGTGTCACCGGGACGGCGTCCATCAGGTGGGTGCGGCCGGACTTGACCACCGTCTGCCACTCGCGCGCCTTGCTCGCCAGCGCGTCGTGCAGCACCTCGAGCGCGGGGATCAGGTGACGCACCGCGGCCTCGGTGGCCGCGATGTGGGTGGCGGTCGGGAAGGTGTCGTTGGACGACTGCGACATGTTGACGTCGTCGTTGGGGTGCACCGTCACCCCGTTGGCGGCGGCGATGCTGGCGATCACCTCGTTGGTGTTCATGTTCGAGCTTGTGCCCGAACCGGTTTGGAAGACGTCGATGGGGAACTGGTCATCGTGACGGCCGTCGGCGATCTCGGCCGCCGCGGCGATGATCGCGTCGGCCTTCTCCGGCGCCAGCAGCCCGAGGTCCTTGTTCACCTGCGCGCAGGCGCCCTTCAGCAGGCCGAGCGCGCGGATCTGGGTGCGCTCCAGGCCGCGGCCCGAGATCGGGAAGTTCTCGACCGCGCGCTGAGTTTGCGCGCGCCACAGGGCTTTTGCCGGCACCCGAACCTCGCCCATGGTGTCGTGCTCGATGCGGTACTCGGCGCCGTCTTCCTCAGTGGCCATAGATCGGTCTCCTGGTTTCGTTTCGGGTCGGGTCGGATTGGTCAGGGCAGGGGATAGGCGGCAGAGCTGTCGCCGGTGAAGTCGATCGAGGAGTACTCGTTGAGCTTGGACAGCCGGTGGTAGGCCTCGATCAGGCGCACGGTGCCCGACTTCGAGCGCATCACGATCGACTGGGTGGTGCAGCCGCCGGGGTAGTACCGCACGCCCTTGAGCAGGTCGCCCTCGGTGACCCCCGTCGCGCAGAAGAACACGTTCTCACCGGACACCAGGTCCTCGGTGGTCAGGACCTGGTCCAGGTCGTAGCCGGCGTCCAGCGCCTTGCGGCGCTCGGCGTCGTCTTTGGGGGCCAGTTGAGCCTGGATCGCCCCGCCCATGCAGCGGATCGCCGCCGCGGCGATGATGCCCTCCGGCGTGCCGCCGATGCCGGCCAGCATGTCGGTGCCCGACTCCGGCCGGCACGCGGAGATGGCGCCGGCGACGTCGCCGTCGGTGATCAGCCGAATCCGGGCCCCGGTGGCCCGGACGTCTTCGATGAGTTGCGCGTGCCGCGGCCGGTCCAGGATGCACACCGTCATGTCGCGCACCGACAGGGCCTTGACCTTGGCGACGGCCTTGATGTTGTCGGCGATCGGCGCGGTGATGTCGAGCACGTTGGCGGCCTCGGGCCCGACGGCGATCTTGTTCATGTAGAACACCGCCGACGGGTCGAACATCGCGCCCCGGTCGGCCACCGCCAGCACCGAGATGGCGTTGGGCATGCCCTTGCTCATCAACGTGGTGCCGTCCACCGGGTCGACGGCGAAGTCGCACTCCGGCCCGTCGCCGTTGCCGACTTCCTCGCCGTTGTAGAGCATCGGCGCCTGGTCCTTCTCGCCCTCGCCGATCACCACCACGCCGCGCATCGACACGGTGTTGACCAGCTCGCGGATGGCGTCGACGGCCGCGCCGTCGCCGCCCTCCTTGTCGCCGCGGCCCACCCACCGACCGGCCGCCATGGCACCGGCCTCGGTTACCCGGACCAGCTCCATCGCCAGGTTGCGGTCGGGGGCTTCGCGGCGTTGGGGGCGATCGCTCATGGTTGCAGATTGTCCCAGAAGCGGATCGGTCTGCGGGAACTGGGATACTCGGCTGATGACCGACGAGCCGCAGCCGAACGCCGAGCTAGGCGAGCCGGCGCCGGCGCCCAAACCGGCAAAGCCCCGGTTGCTGCAGGACGGTCGCGACATGTTCTGGTCGCTGATGCCGCTGGTGATCGGCTGCATCCTGCTGGCCGGCCTGGTCGGGATGTGTTCGTTTCAGCCGGTCGGGACGAACAAGGGCGCGATCCCGTCCTACGACGCGGCGGGCGCCTTGCGGGCGGACGCCCAGGCGCTGGGCTTTCCGATTCGGCTGCCCCAGTTGCCCGCCGGGTGGCGCCCCAACTCGGGCGGTCGCGGGGGCATCGACAACGGCCGGACCGACCCCTCGACCGGTCAGCGGTCGCACGCGGCCACCTCGACCGTGGGCTACATCAGCCCGACGGGCATGTACCTGGGCCTGATCCAGAGCAACGCCGACGAGGACAAGCTCGTCGGGTCGGTCCATCCCTCGGCATTTCCGACCGGTGCGGTCGATGTCGACGGGGTCAACTGGGTCGTCTATCGCGGCGCGGGCCAGAAGGGCTCCGACACCGAACCCGTGTGGACCACCAGGCTGACCGGGCCGGCCGGCGCCACCCAGATCGCGATTACCGGTGCCGGTAGCCCCGACGAGTTCCGTACGCTGGCCTCGGCGACGCAGACAGCGTCGCCGTTACCCGCCCGCTGAGAGAAGGCACGCGTGACCGCACCCCAAGCAGACTTGTCCGGATGGTCCGTGGCACCGTTCACCGGCGGCGGCTACACCCACGATGTCTACCGCAAGGGCACCGGCCCGGGCGTGGTGTTGATTCCCGAGATCCCCGGCATCCACCCCGCGGTGCTGGGCCTGGGTAATCACCTCGTGGACAACGGCTTCACCGTCGCCATGCCGTCGCTATTCGGTGAGCCGGGCAAGCCGAAGACGGTCGGCTACATCGCCGGCACCATCACGCGCGCCTGTGTCGCAAGGGAATTCGCGGCGTTCGCCACCAACAAGGAGCGGCCGGTGTCGTTGTTCCTGCGCGCGCTGGCTCGCGACCTCAACGCGTCGACGCCGGGCAAGGGCGTCGGCGTCATCGGCCAGTGCTTCACCGGGGGCTTCGCGCTGGCCGCCGCCGTCGATGACAGCGTTTTGGCCCCGGTGCTTTCCCAGCCGTCGGTGCCGATGCCGTTGGGCCGCAAGCGACGCGCCGACACGGGCTTGAGCGAGTCCGAGATGACCACCGTGGCCGATCGCTGCGCCAACGACGGGCTGTGTGCTCTTGCCCTGCGCTTCAGCGAGGATCCCGTGGTGCCGCGGGAACGGTTCGCGGCGCTCAAGGCGCGGCTCGGTGACGCGTTCGAGGTCATCGAAATCGACTCGCGCCCAGGCAACGAGGGCGGCTTCGGCAAGATGGCGCACTCGGTGCTGACCGACGAGGTCCGCGAAGTTGACGGTCAACCCGCTTACGAGGCTCGCAAACGGGTAGTCGAATTCCTAACCGAGCGGCTGAGTTAGGGAAGCTGGAGAACCATGGCGACCGACAACCGCGTGGTCGAAACGACCCATGGCCCGGTCAGGGGCGGCGACGAGGGCGGCGTCCGGAGCTGGAAGGGCATCCGGTACGCCGCGCCGCCCGTCGGCGACTTGCGGTTCCGGCGTCCGGAGCCGCCGAAGCGGTGGGCGGACGTCGCCGACGCCACGTCCTACGGCCCGGCCTGCCCGCAACCGACCTTCCCCAACATGCCCCTGGAACTCGGTGCGCCGCAGGGTGAGGACTGCCTGAGCCTGAACGTTTTCGCCCCGGCGGGCACCGCGCCCGGCGACGCCAAACCGGTGCTGGTGTGGCTGCACGGCGGCGCCTACGTGTTGGGATCGGCCAGCCAGCCGCTCTACGAGGGACACCGGTTGGTCAGCAGCGGTGACGTCGTGGTGGTGACGGTCAACTATCGGCTTGGGGCGCTGGGATTTCTCGACCTGTCGTCGTTCAACACCGCGCGGCACCGCTTCGACTCGAACATCGGGCTGCACGACGTGCTGGCCGCGTTGCGCTGGGTGCGTGACAACATCGCGGCGTTCGGCGGTGATCCCCAACGAGTCACGCTGTTCGGCGAATCCGCCGGCGCGGGGATCGTCACGACACTGCTGGCCGCCCCGGCGGCCGACGGCCTGTTCGCGGGTGCGATCGCCCAGAGTTCCCCGGCCACATCGGTGTACGACCGCGAGCGGGCCGAGCGCGTCGCCGTCAGCTTCCTCGACAAGCTGCGAACCGACCCGGACACGTTGCCAGACGCGCCGATCGCGGCGATCCTCGCCGCGTCGCAGCAG
This sequence comes from Mycobacterium sp. IEC1808, assembly GCF_002101935.1. Lineage (NCBI taxonomy): Bacteria > Bacillati > Actinomycetota > Actinomycetes > Mycobacteriales > Mycobacteriaceae > Mycobacterium > Mycobacterium sp. IEC1808. The sequence goes on from NZ_LQPV01000043.1 coordinate 5,048, forward strand.
GTGTTCGACGAAGTGCCCGTGCGCAATCCGGGCACACTCGCGTTCGTCCCGATCGTCGACGGCGAGCTGCTGCACGACTATCCGGTCAAGCTGGCGCAGCAGGGTCGCTTGCACCCGGTGCCGCTGATCATCGGCACCAACAAGCATGAGGCGGCGCTGTTCCGGCTGATGCGCTCGCCGCTGATGCCGATCACCCCGCGCGCGATCACGTCGATGTTCACCCAGATCGCCGCCGAACAACCCGACCTGCAATTGCCCACCCAGGAGCAGATCGTGTCCGCCTACTCCGGATTGCGGCGCAAGGCAAGGTCTTTGAGCATCGCCACCGACGTGGGCTTCCGGATGCCGTCGGTGTGGCTGGCCGAAGGGCACTCCCACGTGGCCCCGGTGTATCTGTACCGGTTCGACTACTCGACCCCGTTGCTGAAACTGCTGCTGATCAACGCCGCCCACGCCACCGAATTGCCTTACGTCTGGGGCAATCTCGGGGCGCCGAAGGACCCGACCCTGAAGCTGGGCGGCGCCAAGACCGCCAAGGCGGTTTCGAAACGGGTGCGCACCAGGTGGGTCAACTTCGCCACCCATGGCAAACCCGAGGGCCCGGCCGGCGAGCCGGATTGGACGCCCTACCAGGAGGCCGATCGCGCGTGCCTGCTGATCGACAAGCGCGACACGATCGTTAACGATGTCGACGCGCCCATCCGGGCCGCCTGGGGCACCCAGATGGTGAGCTTCCGCTAGTACCGCAAAGCTGAACTCGCTCGTCTTCATTAACTGCAGCTCAGCATCGCTTAGTGCTCATGGTTAGATTGGGCAAGTTATTTCTAAAACCGGGGTTCACATTTGCAGGCGGGTAGAGATGTCAGGGGTGGGTGAGCACTCGATGCCGGAGGATTTCCGCGAACGAGTGCTCGCCGCCGCCTATGACGAACTAACTCGTTGGGGCATAGACCGTTTCCGCATTCTGTCACTGGCTGACCGGCACCGGCTCGACCCAGCGGCGATTCGCCAGGAGTGGGGCGACGAAGACAGCCTCATGCTCGAAGTTTTCTTGGCGTGGCCGAGCAGAGAGGTCACGGCGCCGGATACGGGTTCGCTCCGTACCGACCTGTTTGCTCTGGCGGCCGGGATGACCTACTACGTCAATTCAGAGATTGGGCGCCGTTTACAGATCACACACATAATCGACAACCCGGACTTGCCAAGCGCCCGAATTCGCAGGGAAATTTGGCGAGCTCGCGCGGAAACCCATCGCGTCGTGGTTGACCGCGCACGAGAGCGTGGCGAACTTCGAGACGGTGTCGACGCGCTGACAGTGCTGGAATTGCTGTTCGCACCGATCAACATGCGCGCGCTATTCACCGGCGAGCCGGTCGACGACGAATACTGCCGAATCATCTCTGAGTTGGTCTGGCGCGCCATCGCACGGTGAAGCCGGTCATGATGCGGGCGAACTTGTCTCGCTACTTCGTCCGGGCGGCTGCGGCCTGACTTTTCATCTGGCCGAACAATTCCACGTAGTACGACAGGCACTCGGACATGGCCTTGTCGGTGGTGAACAACGGCTCGTATCCGAGATCGCGCCGCGCCTTGTCGATGGAGAAGTAGTTGTCCAGGTACAACCGCTCGATGGCCAGCGGCTCCAGCAGCGGCGCCGGTATCCCGAACCGGAAATGCAGCCGCTGCCAACCGCTCATCGCCGCGCGCACCATCGGGCCGTTCACGCGCACCCGCGGCCAGTTGACGCCGCAGGCCTCCACCACCGGCCGGGCGAACTCGAACATGTTGATCGGCTCGGCGTCGTTGATGAAGTACGCCTGACCGGGCGCCGTGCCGCCGGCGACCAGATGCTGGGCGGCCAGGATGAAACCGTGAATCAGGTTGTGCACGTAAGAGTTATCGAGCCGGGCGGACTTGCGGCCGATCAGCACCTTGACGTGCCCGGCGATCACGCTTTCGAACAACCTGCGAAACATCGTCTGATCGCCGCGGCCCCAGATGCCGCTGGGCCGGATCGCGCACGTCAGCATGCCCTCAACGCCGTTCTGCGCCAATGCAAATCGCTCGGCGACCACCTTCGTCTCGGTGTAGAGGTCGTTGAACCTGTTGGTATAGGGCAGCGTCTCGTCGCCGCCGGCGATGTTCTGCCCACCCATCACCACGCTGTTGGACGAGGTGTAGACGAACCGCTTCACCCCGGCTCGTTGCCCGGCGTGCACCAGGTTCTCCGTGCCGCCGACGTTGACGGCGAAGCTGCGCTGACGGTATTCCTCGGTGACCGACGCGCCGCCCATCAGCTCGATGAGCGCGGCGGTGTGAAATACGGTGTCGATGCCGTCGACCGCCGCGGCGCAGACGCCCGCATCCGTGACGTCGCCCTGCAGCACCTCCAGCTGTGGATGCGCCGGCAGCGGCGAGGGGGCGCGGTCGAACGAACGCACCTGGTATCCGCGGTCGAGCAGCGTGGTCACCAGGTTCGCGCCGACAAACCCCGAGCCGCCGGTGACCAGGACGCGCCCTAGTTCGGTTGTCAGTGATGGATCACCCATGCGGAAAGCTTAACTGAAACGTGTTCCAATCTTGAACCGATGATTGCCGGCCGATTGAGCGGCAGGGCCAGCGCTCAGCCCTCGCCGGCCTCGCCGGCAGCCAGCGCGTCCTCGACCCGCTTTCGGGCTCCAGCTAAGTGTTCTTCGCACCGTTTAGCCAGCTGTTCGCCCCTTTCCCAGAGCTGCAGCGACGCATCCAGGTCCAGGCCGCCCTGTTCGAGCAGCCGCACCACTTCGATCAGCTCGTCGCGGCACGCTTCATAGCCAAGCTGACTAATGGGCGTAATTGGCCGGCCCGATTCTTCGTCATTGGCCGCCATCGGACACCCCCTCACTGACGGCCGCCACGGCGCCGTCTGCCACTCGCACCCGAAGCCGCGTGCCCGGCGGCGCGTCGTGGACCGAACGCAGCACCGCCGCGGGTCCCGCGTAGGGAACGGTCTGCACGACGGCGTAGCCGCGGGCCAGGGTGGCCGCGGGGCCCAGCGTGGCCAGCCGCGCGCGGAGGTGACCGACACGGTCGGTCTCGGCGGCGACCAGCCGCCGGATGTCGCGGCGCACCGCCGTGCGGGCGCGGTGGATCTCGTCGGCGCGGGCGGTCAGCGCCGTCAGCGGCTCGGCCAGCACCGGGCGGCTGCGCAGCTGGGTCAGCGCGCGCTGTTCGCGGGACACCCAATTGCGCAGGGCCTGCGCGCTGCGCCGGCGCAAATCGTCGACCAGCCGCTGCTCGGCCGCGGTGTCGGGCACCACCTTCTTGGCGGCGTCGGTGGGGGTCGCGGCGCGCAGGTCGGCGACCAGATCGCACAGTGGGTTGTCGGGCTCGTGCCCGATCGCGCTGATCACCGGGGTGCGGCAGGCCGCGATCGCCCGGCACAGGGTTTCGTCGGAGAACGGCAGCAGGTCCTCGACGCTGCCCCCGCCGCGGGCGAGCACGATCACGTCGACGTCCTGGTCGCGGTCGAGTTCCCGCAGGGCCTCGACGATCTGCGCGACCGCGTTGGGCCCCTGAACGGCGCTGTTGCGCACCGCGAAACGCACCCCGGGCCAGCGGGCGCCGGCCACGGTCGTCACGTCGTGTTCGGCGGCGCTCGCGCGGCCGGTGATCAGCCCGATCATGTTGGGCAAGAAGGGGATTGGCCGCTTGAGCCGGGGGTCGAAGAGCCCTTCGGCGTCGAGCAGCCGGCGCAGCCGGTCGATGCGCGCCAAGAGCTCGCCGATGCCGACCGCGCGAATCTCGCTGAGCCGCAACGAGAATGTGCCGCGGCCGGTGTAGAACGACGGCTTGCCGCAGACCACCACCTGGGTGCCCTCGGCGAGTTTCACCGGCGCGTTTGCCACCAGGTCACGCGAACACGTCACGGTCAGCGACATGTCGGCGGCCGGGTCGCGCAGCACCATGAACACCGTCTTGGAGTCCGGGCGCATCGTGATCTGGGCCAACTGCCCCTCGACCCAGACGATGCCCAGCTTGTCGATCCAGCCGGCGACGCGCACCGCCACCGCGCGCACCGGAAAGGGGTTCTCGGCGGAGTTGGGTTCGGGATTGGCCGCTCGGGTCACTTCGCGTTCGCGCGGGTGATCCTGTTGGCGAGGAGCGTCTGGAACGGCGCCCGCGCCTTGGTGGCCTGTTCGTAGGCCAGCAGGGCCTCGAGCTCGTCGATGCTCAGCGACTGCAGCCGCGCGCGCAGCTGGGCCAGCGTCAGCGTCGGGTAGTCGAGTTCGGCCGCCACCGCCGGCTGCGCGACGGTCGGTTTGGCCGGCTTCTTCGATTGCTTCGCGGGTTTGACGAGCGCGCTGGCGTCCTCGTGCGCGTCGGCCACCGAGTACAGCGCGAATCGGCCCTCGGCGCGCCGGTCGGTTTCGTCGCCGTCCGCCGCTGGGACCCCCTCGTCTTCGGGCAGGTCCTCGTCGAAGGTCGCCCACTCCGGCTTCTCGTCCTTGGGCGGAAAGATCGACTCCAGGGTGCTGTCGCCCTTGATGACCAGCTCGGCGAGGTTCTGCTGAAATCGCATCACAATGTGCGCCGCCGTGCTGGCCAGCGTCATGGGGTACATCAGGATGGTTTTCGGCAGCTTCATGGTCTCCTCGACAGCGACTGTCGCCGCGCCGACTATCAGCCGAACTCCGTACGGTGCAGTGGCCATGGGTCCAAGACTGCCTCAACCGGCGGATAAGTCCAAGCCGACCGCCGGCCGGTACCCTGAATGTCATGCCGCCGACTGTTGACATGGGAATTCCCGGCTCTGTGGGACCAGCCAGCTCGGTAGCCAACGACCCAACTCGCAAGAGGGTGCTCCTGGCGGAGCCGCGTGGCTACTGCGCGGGGGTGGACCGGGCCGTCGAGACGGTCGAGCGCGCCCTGGAGAAACACGGCGCACCCGTCTACGTGCGCCACGAGATCGTGCACAACCGGCACGTCGTCGACACGCTGAAGAAGGCCGGCGCCGTTTTCGTGCAGGAGACCGACGAGGTCCCCGAGGGCGCCATCGTGGTCTTCTCCGCGCACGGCGTCGCGCCGACCGTCTACGCCGCCGCCGCCGAACGCAACCTGCAGACCATCGATGCCACCTGCCCCCTGGTGACGAAGGTGCACAACGAGGCCAGGCGCTTCGCCCGGGACGACTACGACATCCTGCTCATCGGCCACCAGGGGCACGAGGAGGTCATCGGGACCGCCGGCGAGGCGCCCGAGCATGTGCAGCTGGTCGACGGCGTCGCCGCGGTGGACAACGTGACGGTGCGCGACGAGAACAAGGTGGTCTGGCTCTCGCAGACCACGCTGTCGGTCGACGAGACGATGGAGATCGTCGAGCGGCTGCGCCAACGCTTCCCGAAGCTGCAGGACCCGCCCAGCGACGACATCTGCTACGCGACCCAGAACCGGCAGGTCGCGGTCAAGGCGATGGCGCCCGAATGCGAGCTGGTCATCGTCGTCGGGTCGCGCAACTCGTCGAATTCGGTGCGGCTGGTCGAGGTGGCGCTGGGCGGCGGCACCGCGGCCGCGCACCTGGTCGACTGCGCCGACGACATAGACCCGGCGTGGTTGGAGGGCGTCACGACAGTGGGCGTCACCTCGGGGGCGTCGGTGCCCGAGGTGCTGGTGCGCGGTGTGCTGGAGCGCCTCGCCGACTGCGGCTTCGACGTGGTGCAGCCGGTGACGACGGCCCAGGAGACCCTGGTGTTCGCGCTGCCCCGCGAGATCCGGTCGTCGCGCTAGCCCTCGTACTCCCAGGATTCAGCCGGGAAGCCGCGCGGCGCGCGGGAACCACCCCGGCGCTCGGCTCGCGGATCCCTGGGTTCGCTCAACGGGGCTTCCCCGCGGTAGCGCACCCGCGAAATCGGGTGGTGAGTCGAGTTGCCATTGCCGCTCGGGGCGGGGCGACGGCGCCGGGGCTCGTATGACTCGTACCGGTCGTAGCGTTCGGGCGCGCTGGGTGGCTCGTACGGCTCGTAGCCGTCGAAGCGGCTGCTCCGAGGCGCCGGCCGGTCGTAGGGATCGCGGCGGGCGCGCGGCTCTCGGCGCGTTTCGCGCGGGTCGGGATCGCCCGGCGGCCGTTGGCGGCGCCGTGGCCGCGGCGGGGGTTCGGCGGGGTCGAAGTCACGGGGCGGAGCCGGGCGCCGGCGCCGCGGCCGCTCGGTTGCGGGTTCGACCTCGTCGTGAAGCGGCGGTCGCGCTCGGCGGGAATGGCTTCGGCTCGAACGCGCGGCGGACCGCTCGCCCCTCGCCGTCCGGCCCTCCCTGGAGGACCGGCTGGCGGTCCGGGTTCGTTTGGAGCGGGCGGCCGGTTCATCCTCCGCATCGTCCTCACGAGGCCCGAGGCCAAGGAGCGAATTCAGCTTCGCCCCAATGCCATTGCCGGCGGAACGCGGTTCCTCTGACGTCTCGTCCGTGGAATGGGTCGCGACGCGTGGCTTCCCGAAATACCAGCGCACCAGGCCGATCAGCAGCACGCCGCCCGCGGTCCCCAGCATCAGCGGGAAGCGTTCGATGAGCGGATACCCGCAGTTGATCAGGAGATCCTTGAGGTTGCCGAGCTTGCGTCCGTGGAACATCCAGTAGGCGCCGGGGACCGCGCAGAAAAGAATCAGCGGTGGCTGAATGATCGCGGTGAACACGCCCTCCTGTCGCACGGCCAGTACCGCGGCCACACAACCGGCTATATAGAAGCCCGCGAAGACGTGGGTCAGGTCCTTGTGGCCCATCCCGGCGTCGATGCCGTAACCGATGGCAGTCGCGGACACCGCGATGAGCAGGGCCGCCCACCACGGCACACCTGGGATCCTGGGGTGAATCGAGCGGTGGTTGGCCTCAACCGCCGATCTTTCCCGCTGCGCTGACACATGTAGACCGTACCGGGAATGAGCCGAAACGCCCGTAAAGACCTTGTTAGCGACGGTTGGCGTGCCCCCGCAAAAACAAAGCCGCACGCACGAACGAACCGCCGCGGTCGGCCCCTTAGACTTGGTTCCCCGTGAGCCTCAGCCTTGGAATCGTCGGCCTGCCCAACGTCGGCAAGTCGACGCTGTTCAACGCGCTGACCCGCAATAACGTGGTGGCGGCGAACTATCCGTTCGCAACGATCGAACCCAACGAGGGCGTGGTTTCGCTGCCGGATCCGCGGCTGGCCAAGCTGGCGGAGTTTTTCTCCTCCGAGCGCATCGTCGCGGCGCCGGTCACGTTCGTCGACATCGCCGGGCTGGTCAAGGGCGCGTCGGAGGGGGCCGGGCTGGGCAACAAGTTCCTGGCCCACATCCGCGAATGCGACGCCATCTGCCAGGTGGTGCGGGTCTTTTCCGACGACGACGTGACCCACGTCGCGGGCGAGGTCGATCCCAAGTCCGACATCGAGGTCGTCGAGACGGAGTTGATCCTGGCCGACCTGCAGACGCTCGAGCGCGCGCTGCCGCGGCTGGAGAAGGAAGCGCGCACCAACAAGGACCGCAAGCCCGTCTACGACGCCGCCGTCGCCGCGCAGGCGGTGCTGGACTCCGGCAAGACGCTGTTCGCCGCGGGGAGCGACGTCTCGTTGCTGCGCGAACTGAACCTGCTGACCATCAAGCCGTTCTTGTACGTCTTCAACGCCGACGAGGCGGTGCTGACCGACGCCGCGCGGGTCGCGCAGCTGCGCGAGCTCGTCGCGCCGGCCGACGCCGTATTCCTCGACGCCGCAATCGAATCCGAGCTGGTCGAGCTCGACGACGAGTCGGCCGCCGAGCTGCTGGAGTCGATCGGGCAGACCGAGCGCGGCCTCGACGCGCTGGCCCGGGCGGGGTTTCACACGCTCAAGCTGCAGACGTTCCTGACGGCGGGGCCAAAAGAGGCGCGGGCGTGGGTAATTCATCAAGGCGACACCGCGCCAAAGGCCGCCGGGGTGATCCACACCGACTTCGAGAAGGGCTTCATCAAGGCCGAGATCGTGTCCTACGACGACCTGATCGCCGCGGGGTCCATGGCGGCGGCCAAGGCGGCCGGCAAGGTCCGCATGGAGGGCAAGGACTACGTCATGGCCGACGGCGACGTGGTGGAGTTCCGCTTCAACGTTTAGGGGTAAGTCGGCAGGTCACTAGCCGCGAATTGAGCGTCGACAAAGGGCGTGCCAGATACCCTTATTCGATGTTCTATCGCTGGTTGGTGCGCAAGCAGGCAGCGGCGGGGTGGCAGCGGTTGTCCGAGCAGCGGTTCGACCAGACGCCCCTCGCCGACGACATGCATTTCGTTTTCCTCGGTGACCATCCGCTGGCGGCGGATATCCGAGGTGCTGATGCGGTAAGGGAGTGGTTGCGCGACCAATTGCTCCGTCGGTTGCCCAATCTCCGATTCGTGGTGGACGAAACTTTGGTCGAAGGTGGGCCATGGTCGACCCGCATTGCAACCCGTTACCACACCGAACAAGAGGGGCAACTCGTTTACCGAGGTGTTTACTTCGGCAGGGTGGTCTGGGGGAAGGTTGTCGAGGAGATCATCTTGCCCGACACCAAGGCGCTCTCGGACGCGCTCGAAAGGGCCGGGGCTCCCGAATCTAATTGAGCGGCGACGTGGTGGAGTTCCGGTTCAACGTCTAGCCAAGAGAAGAAGTAAAGCTCTTTCTCGCTCCAAGCCAGTCTGGGCCTATTGGCGGGACGGGTGTCCAGCTATGGGGGGCGATACTGACGGAAAGCAGAGAGGGGGATGACATGAGCAAGGTTCCGAGCCGTCGTGCGCGACTCGCACACGCCGCCAAGCATGCCGAACTCTGGAATGCGGGGAAGAAGGATGAGTGGGTTGCCTCCTGGCGCACGATCTGCCCTGGCGAGGTCCGCATGTCCGACCCCGTCGGCACGGAAGAAAAGCATGGCTTTGAGACGGCCACTTCGGATGCCTTCGACATGTTCCAGTCATCCTCAAGATCAAGATGATCACGGTTCAGGTGAACGGAAACGAGATGGCCTGGGTCTGTGAGAACCACTTCGGTGCCGAGCCGAACGTCCAAATGGCATACAGCATTGAGACATTCGCGTGGGACGACGACGGCAATCTCCTGATCAAGACCTATTACCCGATGCCTGAATCAGTGGACGCCGATGGCGACCCCTACGCCCACCTGCTCGGGAAGCAGCAGTAGCCGCCGGGCGCGCCGATTCCGGGCGCAGCAGGCGCTCCGGGGATCGAAAGAAAGCCTGCGCACGCTAGAATTCTGTACATGACGACGCTTCCGCTGGCCGAGGTCCGGGCAAACCTATCGAAGCTGGTCGATGAGGCCGTCCGCACTCACCAACGAATCGAGGTCACCCGACAAGGCCGCCGGGCCGCGGTGATTCTCAGTGCAGAGGACTTCGACTCGATCATGGAAACGCTAGCGATCCTCAGCGACCAGGAGCTAATGAGCGAGGTCCGTGACGCTGAGGCGCAGGCAGAAAACGGCGAGATCTACACACTGGACGAGGTGACGGAGGAGATGCGCGCCGCTGGGCGGCTTCCTCGGTGACATATCGGATTGAATTGACCAAAGCTGCGAGGCAGGCGCTGACTGAACTCCTGCCCGAGTCGGTGGCCGTTGCGTGCTGGGAGTTCATCCGAGGCCCGCTTGCCGAAAATCCATACCGCGTCGGCAAGCCACTGCGCGATCAGTTGGAGGGCCGGTACTCGGCGCGGCGCGGCGAATTCCGGGTGATTTACCAGATTTTCGATGACCGTGTCGTCGTCCGCGTCATACACATCGCGCACCGTCGCGATGTTTATCGGTGACGTAATTCGGTGGAATTCCGGTTCAACGTATAGGTGGGCTAAAGGGAACGGACACACTGCGATGTCAATCCATGTGAACGTCGACAACTTCGTCCGCGCGGAGACCCACCGGATGTTTCGCGACATCCAGGCTTCCGCCGGGAGCATCGGGACCTTTCGGCACAACCGCACACCGGCCCGCATCGACGAACAGACCGTCATCAGGCTGAACCGAGACACCTTGTACAGCTTCGCGATCGTCGATCTGGCCGAACCGGCCCGGCTCACCCTGCCCGACGCCGACGGTCGCTACGTCTCGGCGATGATCGTCAACGAGGACCACTTCGTCAACGACGTCCTGCATGACCCGGGCGACTACCCCCTCACCAGCGATCGGTACGAATCTCGCTATGTGCTCGTCGGGATTCGAATTTTGGTCGACCCCACTGACGACGCCGACGTGGCCGCCGTCGGGGCGATCCAGGACCGCCTCGCGTTCGACGCGGGCTCGGCACAGGCGTTTGTCATGCCGGAATACGATCTCGAAAGCCTCGACGCGACGAGGGCCGCGCTGCTTGCGCTGGCCGGCGGCCTCGACAACTTCGAGCGGACGTTCGGTAAACGGGGCGAGGTCGATCCGGTTCGTCATCTGATCGGCTGCGCCGCGGGGTGGGGCGGGCTCCCGACTTCGGAAGCGGTCTACATCGGTGTAGCTCCGGACGTTCCGCCCGGCGATTATGAGTTGGTGTTCGATGATGTTCCTGTCGATGCCTTCTGGTCGGTGTCGGTGTACAACCGGCGGGGATTCTTCGAGCCGAACCCGAAAGACCTGTACACGGTCAACAGCGTCACCGGACAGCGCAGCGCCGATGGCTCGATCGCTGTCCGTTTCGTTGCGTCCGCAGACAGCGACAGCCCGCCAAACGCGATCGTCACGCCGGACGGCTGGAACTACCTCATCCGCCTCTACCGGCCGCACGCGGAGATTCTCGACGGGCGTTGGTCGCCGCCGGCGCTCACGCCGTGCGATGGACGCTGACACAAAAGGGGACGACATGAGCAAGGTTCCGAGCCGCCAGGCTCGTTTGGCGCACGCCACCAAACACGCTGACTTGTGGAATCAGGGCAAGAAGGACGAGTGGGTGGCGTCGTGGCGCACTATCTGCCCCGGTGAGGTCCGCATGTTCGACCCCGTCGGCACCGAGGAGAAGCACGGTTTCGCCGCCGCGACGTCGGAGGCATTCGACATGTTCCAGTCGATCCTGAAGATCAAGATGATCACGGTGCAGGTCAACGGGAACGAGATGGCGTGGGTGTGCGAGAACCACTTCGGTACCGAGCCGAACGTCCAAATGGCTTACAGCATCGAGACGTTCGCCTGGGACGACGACGGCAACCTGCTCATCAAAACGTACTATCCGATGCCGGAATCCGTTGGCGCCGAAGCGGACCCGTACGCCCACCTGCTCGAAGGGCGGCAGTAGCTACGCGATGGCGGGTGGAAGCACGCTGGGCTCCCCCGACCGGCTACCCGTCTGGGTCAAGGTAAAGCGGTGCGCGATGGGTTGGCTGCTGTGGTCCGTATACCCGCAGGCGGCCTCGGTACGGACGACCTGCATCGTGCCGGTCCCCGCAATGGGGTCCCACGCCCATTCTTCGATGCCTCGATGTGTCGTCCCGTCACTGCAGCGCCACGCCGCGGGATTCGGTGGAAGGGCCAGATGCCACCGATCAGCGTAGAACTGGGCCTGGCCCGAGGCGTTGGAGAAGGTGATTTGGGTGCAGCCAATACCGCACGACGTGGCCTTGAATGTCAGATCCGGCATACTTCCGTCGACGAAGTGGACGGTGTACATCCCGTTCACCACCTCGTCGGCGGCCATCACCGGCTCGGCTGATGCCGGTGCCGCGACCGGAATAACCATCGTGGCCAGCGCGATGGTCGCTAGGGGTATCTTCCGCATCGGCGTTCCTAACTGGTAGCCCTCCGGCAGCACGATACGACCAAGTCACCGGAAAATACAGGCCCTGAATGAGTTTGCCGCGATCACCGTTTGCGTGGGCCAAGGCCGGCGCGCACCTTACTGGTGCTTCGTCCGTGGCGTTGCGGGTACTACTTGCCGTAGTAAGCGATCCGGAGGAGGGATGATGCGGTGGCGCGGTGTCTGTCACGTCGAGTTTGCGGTTCTGGACTACGACGACTCCATCGCCTTCTATGACGCGTTGTTCGGCTGGCTCGGATACAGCAGCTTCTCGTCCTTGAACATGGAATACCAGTCGACTTACTACATGGCGCGTCATCTCAACCCGCACAGCTACATCGGCATTCAGCCCGCCCGTACCGGAAACAGGTTGACGCACCGCGACCAGGCGGTCGGCATCAATCACATCGCTCTATGGGCCCGGAGCAGGAGGGAAGTCGACCGCTTCCACCGTGAATTCTTGCTCGAGAACGGCATCCCCGTCACCGATGCCCCGAAGGAGTACCCGCAGTACTGGCCCGGTTACTACGCCGTGTTCTTTGACGATCCGATCAACGGGATTCATTGGGAGCTGGCCTGGATCCCGAAAGTCCCTACTCCCCGCCAACTTTGGTCGTTTTATCGTGCGATTGGTGCTTTTGCTACAAGTCGTCCGGACCTAGCCGACACGGTGCCCGGCGTCGCCAGGCAGGCGCGCAGAACGCTGCCTACCCGGTGACCTCGCGCTTCGACAATTACGTCGGCGGCCGCGCGGCGTTAAGGTAGGTCGTGGTCGTTGACGGCGGCGCCGAGACGCAGGGCGAACCAGCGCAGCCTGATGCTGAGTTGGACAGCCGCGAGGAGTCTCTCGCGCGGCGTGAGATCGAGCTCTCGAGGCGCGAGCGCGTCGCCGACGAACGAGAGCGCGTCGCGGATGAGCGCGACCGAATCGCCGACGATCGCGAGCAGGCGGCCGACGACCGCGAGCAGGCGGCCGACGACCGAGAGGGCGCGACCGCGCAGCGGGAGCGCGAGCGACGGCGGCGCGTCAACGAACGGGTGGAGCGCAGGCAAGCAGCCGCCAAACGCGAGAACGCCGAAATCAGGCGCGCGGTGGCCGAGAGCCGACGAGGTCTCGAAGACCTCCCGTCGTCGCCGGAGGAAGGGAACACGAAATAGTGGGCTTCTGGGGCATGGCGAAGTTGAAACCGCGGTCCGCGGGCGTGCTGGGCGGGTTGGCCCTGTTCGCCCTCGGGTTGGCCGGCGGCTTCGGCCCGTCGGCGCATGCGGCTCCGCTCCCCGTCCCCAGCAATCACTGGTGCCCCGGCGATCAATGGGACCCGGGCTGGGGCACCGCCTACAACTGGGACTGGAATCACTGCCACGACTGGCAAGGCCTGCCGGGTCCGGCGGGCTGGGGACCGTGGGGACCCCCGCCCGGGTGGGCGCCGCCGCAGCCGCCCCCGCCCTCGTGGGCACCCGGGGCTCGGCTGATGTGGAACCCAACCGTGAACGCTTGGGGGTTCTGGAACAACGGGATTTGGACCCCGGTTTAGCGCTCGTCTTCGGAAACTTGTCGGAGGCCCCGCCTAGCCTTGCGTCGACGCAAGACATCGCCACAGGGAGGGCTCCATGAAGTTTGTTTCGACCCGCATCATCACCGCCGACGTCAATCGGCTGGTCGGCTTCTACGAGATGGTTACCGAAGTCTCCGCGGTATGGGGGAACGAGCTTTTCGCCGAGATCCCGACACCGGTCGGCACATTGGCCATCGGCAGCGACAAGACGGTACCGCTGTTCGGGGCGGGATCGGCCGAGCCGGCGGCAAACCGCAGCGCAATAGTGGAATTCCTGGTCGAGGACGTGGACGCGGAATATGAGCGGCTCCGCGACCGCGTGGCCGAAGTCGTGACGGAGCCGACGACCATGCCGTGGGGAAACCGGGCCCTGTTGTTTCGGGATCCCGACGGCAATCTGGTTAACCTGTTCACGCCCGTCACCGACGCGGCCCGCGCCAAGTTCGGAATTTGACTGTCGGCGAAGTAGATTCGACGATTCAGCGCCGAGCGACGGCGTGCGCACGCGGCTGCTGTATCTGGTAGAGCTCTTCGCGGACTTCCACACCTACCAGAGCTGGACCGAACGGCAGATTCCGGTCGTGAGGTTGCGGCCCCACTGCGCTCGCCGGCCGGCGAAATTCCGCGCCAAGAAATTTGCTGGCTGGCGCTATCGATGTGGCGCACGCCATTACGTTATTTACGCATGACGAGGGCCACAAATTTTGGTTCGCCACGAATGCAATTGCTACCGTGCCTGCCCATGGTTGTCTTAGCAACGTTGATGTCGCTCATCAATCAGGTCTCCGGGACGCCCTATATTCCGGGTGGAGATTCTCCCGCCGGGACCGACTGCTCTGGGCTCGCTTCTTGGGTCGCCAACGCGGCGACCGACAGGCCGGTGTTCGGCAGCAGGTTCAACACCGGCAACGAGGAGGCCGCGTTGTTGCAGCGCGGCTTCCAGTACGGGACCGCGCCCAACGCGTTGGTCATCGGCTGGAACGGCGGTCACACCGCGGTGACCCTGCCGGACGGCACACCGGTATCCAGTGGTGAACGCGGCGGCGTGCATATCGGGGGCGCCGGCGCCTACCAGGCGGGATTCACCCACCACATGTTCCTGCCGATGCCGGATGGCGACGTCGCACTGCCGCCGCCGCCCGACGCGCCCCCGCCGCCGCCGGACGCGCCTGCTCCGCCCGCGGTTTTGGTCGACGCCCCGGCCCCGGCACCGTCGGCGCCGGACGCGCCGCCGCCCGGAGATCCCGCAATTCCCAATCCATAAAGAATTGGATTCGCGCCGGTCTCATTAACTGAATCAGAGCGCATTCCCCGCGAATGTGAACTGATCGCCATAATCGCCTGGTTGTGACGCGAGCCACTTTCATGCGGGTGTGAGACGGGCCGCAAACCGGCGAAGAATCCAATAGCAGAAATTCGCCTAGGCGTCAAAGTGGACGCCTAGGCGAATTTTGCTGGAGAACCGCTGCGCGCCGACGGGCCCGCGGCACGTATCCTGCGGCCATGATCTTCATCGTGGTCAAGTTCGAGACCAAGCCGGAGTGGACCGATCGCTGGCCGGAACTGGTCGCCCCGTTCACGGCGGCCACCCGTGCCGAAGAGGGCAACCTCTGGTTCGAGTGGTCGCGCAGCCTCGACAACCCGGCGGAGTACGTCCTCGTCGAGGCGTTCCGGGACGACGAGGCGGGAGGCGTCCACGTCAACAGCGATCACTTCAAGCGCGCGATGCAGGAGCTGCCGCAGGCGCTGACGTCCACGCCCAAAATCATCAGCCAGACGGTCGAGGCGACGGGCTGGTCCCAGCTGGGGGAAATGACCGTCGATTAGCCGACGGCGACCGCAATTTCGCTGCTCAGTTGATACCCCGGGGCGAGCGGGAGCAAATCACCGCTCCAGAACGACCCGGGGTCAAACCAATTCGCGTCCTTGTCCGTGACAATCAGGCCCATCTCCTCGTAGGTGATCGCCACCGTCTCCGCGCAGTACGCCGTCCCCAGGCCCATCTTGCGCTCTTGCCTGCGGCGCTGCGTCTGCTCACGAACCTTCCTGTCCACCAACGGGATTCCGCGAACCCAGTCGTTGATGGTGGGGAGCCGGCCGCGGAACCACCGGCCGGTCAGGCGGGCGGTGGTGGGAAACGCGGTGCCGTCCATTCGCGCGATCACCCGCAGCAGCCTGTTCTCCTGTTCGCGGGTGGCATACGGCGTCAGCTGACGCAGCCAGCACCGCTGTTGGTAGCGGTCGGTCCATTGCAGGACGGCTTGGCGCAGATCGTTGAGCTGCACGCCGCGGTGGTTGGTGCCGGTCCAGACGTCGACCAGTTTGTCGCCCAGCTCGGCATGCCAGATCAGCGGGGGAAGGTCGTCGATGGCCACCGTCATGCCGACGTGGTTCACCGGAGCGTTCGTCAACGTCTGGATGGCGCGGTCGGGTCGGGAGCGGCCGCGAAACAGCCAGAGGTCGCCGGTCCGGGTCTCGTCCAGCGCCTGGTCCAGTGTCAGCATGTAAATCCGCCCGTCGCTTCGGGTTTCGCCATCGCAGTCATTATTAGCCCGGGAGGACGTCGCGGGCGACCTTGCGTGGTAATAGCCTGTCAATTATGCGCAGGGTTTGGAAGTGGATCGGGCTCGCCGGTGTCGCCGGCGTCGTGGCCGGGGGAGTGCTGGTGGCCCGCGACCAACGCAAGCGACGCGCCTACACGCCCGACGAGATCCGCGCCCGGCTGCATCAGCGACTGGCCGAATCCGACGCGGCGAGCTTTCAATCCAAGTCAGGATCGGCTTCGGGCTCGACGGAGAACAACCGGTAGCGGCCCGAAAAGCCCTTCAATTCCACCTCGCGCCCCTCGTCGAATCGGATCCCGTCACAGTCGCGCAGCGCGTCTCGTACCAGTTCGCTCACCAGGATCTGGCCCCCGGCGGCCTGGGCGGCGACCCGGGCCGCCATCGCGACGTTGCGCCCGAACAGGTCGTCGCCGCGGCGCACGGACCGTCCCATGTGGATGCCGATCCGGACCCGAATGTCCTGGTTTCGCTTGCGTTTTCCGTTGTTGTGCAGCGCTTCCTGCACATCGATGCCGCACCGCACCGCTTCCTCGGCGCGCGAGAAGGCGATCATGTAGCCGTCGCCCTGGCTCTTGACCACGTGGCCGGACCGTTCCCGCACGAGTCCCGAAATGAGCTTGTCGTGCGCGCTGATCAGCTTGACCCAGGCGCGGTCGCCGATGCGCTCATTGAGCGCGGTGGACTCCTCGATGTCGGAGAACAGGATCACCACCCGGCCGTCGGGGGTGACCCGCGCGAGGTCGGGCCGCTCGACCTCGGCCCAGTCCGCGAGGTCCTCGATCGAGCTGCGCACGACGGCGCCGAAGCCCTCCTTGCGCATCACGTTCGCGGCGTTCCACACCCGTTTGACGGCCTCGCGCCCGCCCGACAGCAGCTGAGTGCGGGCGTCGGTCCGCGCTCGCAGTTCCTCGAGCTCCCGGCGGCCGCGCACCAGCAGCACCGAGAGCACGGCGATGGCGCCGGCCTCGATCACGGCCACCCCGGCGAGGACGTAGACCGCGAGATGCAGCATGTCACCCACGCTTGGCATCCTGCCAAAGGCCGCCGGGCGCTCAGGTTGTCGGGCCCATAGCCAATGTCTAGGGTTGAGCACGGGCCGCCGCTGGTAGCGAATCTCAAGGGAGGTGCGCGTCTTGGCCGACGGTGAGATTCGTTCGTCGAACCTATTGGTGATCTTCGGCATCACCGGTGACCTGGCCCGCAAGATGACGTACCGCGCGTTGTACCGACTGGAATCGCGCGGCCTGCTGAAGTCCCCGATCATCGGTGTGGCCAGTGACGACATGCCCCTCGAGAAGCTGATCGAGCGGGCACGCCAGGCGATCGCCGACTCGGGTGAAACCCTCGACGATGCGGTGTTCGACCGGTTCGCCGCCCGGTGGTCCTATCTACACGGCGACGTCACCGATGCCGGGCTCTACCAGCAGCTCGCCCAGCGGATCGGCAAGGACTGCCGCCCGCTGTACTACCTGGAGATGCCGCCGTCGTTGTTCGCGCCGATCGTCGAAAATCTCGCAAAGGTCGACCTGCTGGAGTGCGCGCGCGTCGCGGTGGAAAAGCCGTTCGGCCACGACCTGGCGTCCGCGCGTGATTTGAACGCCCGGCTGCGCGCGGTGCTCGACGAGGACCAAATCCTGCGCGTGGACCACTTTTTGGGCAAACAGCCCGTCGAGGAGCTGCAGTACCTGCGCTTCGCGAACAACGCCCTGGCCAAGGTGTGGGACCGCGACAGCATTTCCGAAATCCACATCACTATGGCCGAGGACTTCGGGATCGAGGACCGCGGCAAGTTCTACGACGCCGTCGGCACCCTGCGCGACGTCGTGCAGAACCACCTCCTGCAGGTGCTTGCGCTCGTCGCGATGGAGCCGCCCGTCGGCCCCAGCGACGACGACCTGAACGACAAAAAGGCCGAGGTCTTCCGGGCGATGCCGGCGTTGGATCCGGAGCGGTGCGTGCGCGGCCAGTACCGCGGCTACACCGACGTCGCCGGGGTGGCAAAGGATTCGCAGACCGAGACCTATATCGCGCTGCGGACCGAGATCGACAACTGGCGCTGGGCCGGGGTGCCGATCTTCCTGCGCGCCGGCAAGGCGTTGCCGGAGAAGGTCACTGAGGTGCGGATGTTCCTGCACCACGTCCCCGGGTTCTCGTTCCTGCCCAACCGCCGGCCCCCCGAGCCCAACCAGATCGTGCTGCGCATCGACCCCGACCCCGGGCTGCGCCTGCAACTGTCCGCCCAGGCCGGAAACTCCTGGCACGACGTCCACCTCGACTCGTCCTTCGCCGAGGATCTCGGCGAAGCCGTCCGGCCCTACGAACGGCTGCTCTACGCCGCCTTCACCGGCGACCGCCAGCTGTTCGCCCGCGAGGACGCCATCGAAGAGACGTGGCGCATCGTGCAGCCGGTGCTGGACAAGCCGGGCCGCGTCCACCACTACGACCCCGGCTCCTGGGGACCCGAGGCGGCGCAATCGCTGCTGCACGGTCACCGCAGCTGGCAGGAACCGTGGCTACCCCACCGCACGCAGGCAACCAACTAAGGAGACGGGACAAATGCAGCTAGGGATGATCGGCCTGGGCCGCATGGGCGCGAATATCGTTCGGCGCGTGGCCAAGGGCGGCCACGAATGCGTCGTGTACGACCACAGCCCCGAGGCGGTGCAGGCGATGGCCGGCGAGGACAACACCACCGGGGTGTCGTCGCTGGCGGAGCTGGCCGAGAAGATGGCCAAGCCCCGCGTGGTCTGGGTGATGGTGCCGGCCGGGACCATCACCACGGGGGTGATCGACGAACTGGCGAAGACGCTCGATCCCGGGGATATCGTGATCGACGGCGGCAACTCCTACTACCGCGACGATATCCGCCACTCGAAAACGTTGGGCGACAAGGGTATTCACTTGCTTGACTGCGGCACCAGCGGCGGCGTGTGGGGCCGCGACCGGGGCTATTGCCTGATGATCGGTGGCGACGACGACGCCTTCGCGCATGCCGAGCCGATCTTCGCCACCGTCGCACCCGGCGTGGACGCGGCGCCGCGGACGCCCGGCCGCGATGGCGAGATCGCGCAAGCGGAAAAGGGCTACCTGCACTGCGGCCCGTCCGGGGCGGGGCACTTCGTCAAGATGGTGCACAACGGCATCGAGTACGGGATGATGGCGTCGCTCGCCGAGGGCCTGAACATCTTGCGCAACGCCGACATCGGCAAGCACATAGAAGCGGGTGACGCCGAAACCGCGCCGCTGTCCAATCCCGAGTTCTACCAATACGACTTCGACATCCCGGACGTCGCCGAGGTGTGGCGCCGAGGCAGCGTCATCGGCTCGTGGCTGCTGGACCTGACCGCGATCGCGTTGCACGAATCACCGGAGCTGAAGGAGTTCTCCGGGCGGGTCTCGGACTCCGGCGAGGGCCGTTGGACGGCCATTGCGGCGATCGACGAGGGGGTGCCGTCACCGGTGTTGACGACTGCGCTGCAGTCCCGCTTCGCCAGCCGTCAACTCGACGACTTCGCCAACAAGGCGCTGTCGGCGATGCGCAAGCAGTTCGGTGGGCACGCGGAGAAACCGGCCAACTAACTCGCCCGCACGCCGGCCGAGCGTGCATTTCATGACGAATCGCCGGCGTGTCTCGTCGTGAAATGCACAGTCGGCGTTCGGGACCTACGCCCGCTCGACGAAGGCGACGACGGCTTCGCTGAAGGCGTCGTTGTCGTCACCGGCCGCGGTGTGCCCCGCGTTCGACAGTTCGACGAACTCGGCGCGGGGTACCTGGGTGAGGAAATGCTGGACGCCCTCGGGGCTGACGACGTCGGACAGCTTCCCGCGGATCAAGAGGACCGGAATCGACAGGTTGGTCGCGGCGTGCTCGAACTTTTCGGTGCGCAGCTCGGGGTCGTCCCCGGGCTTGGTCATGAACGCCGGATCCCAGTGCCAGTACCAGCGTCCGTCGCGCAGGCGGAGGTTCTTTTTCAGTCCCTCGGGGCTGCGGGGCTTCTCCCGGTAGGGCAGGTAGGCGGCGACGGCGTCGGCGGCCTGCTCCAGCGAGTCGAACCCGTGCAGGCCGCTGAACATGAAGTCGCGGATGCGGGCGCTGCCGCCCTTCTCGAATCGGGGCACCACGTCGACGAGCACCAGCCGCGTCACCCGGTCGGGGCCGGCAAGATCGGCGGCCAGGATGCCGGTGAGCCCACCCATGCTCGCACCGATGATCGCCACCGGCCGGCCGATGGCGTCCAGCACGTGCATCACGTCCGCGGTCAGCGTCTCGACGTCGTAGTCGGCGTCCGGTGCGCGATCGCTGTCACCATGCCCCCGCGAATCCAGCGCGACGACGTGAAACCCGTCGTCGGCCAGGATTTGGCCGGTGTTCTTCCAGGAAAACCGGTTCTGGCCGCCGCCGTGCAACATCAGAATCGTGGGCCGGTCGGCCGGTGCCGCCGCGCCGCGGTTCCATTCGTCGGCCACCAGGGTGATCCCCTGGTGGCCGGAAAACTCGACCGTCTGGAAACTGCTGCTCACGGCGCTCATGGGCGTCCTCTCGATAGATAGCTCCTCGACGTTACCTAGGCAATCTATTCACCGTGGCGTTGGCCCCCGATGAGTTCTCGTCGCCGCCGCGGTCTATCCAGGGGACACACCTACGACGAATGCAAGGAGAACGGCCATGCCATCGATTACGCCCTCGCTCTGGTTCGACAACAACCTGGAAGAGGCGGCGGAGTTTTACACCTCGGTGTTCCCCAACTCGCGGATCGAGGGCTTCAACCGGACGACGGAGGCCGGCCCCGGGAAGCCGGGAACGGTCCTGTCGGGCAATTTCGTGCTGGACGGCGCCCGGTTCATCGGCATCAACGGCGGCCCGCACTTCCACTTCAGCGAGGCGGTGTCCTTCACGATCCACTGCAAGGACCAGGACGAGGTGGACTACTACTGGCAGCGGCTGACCGACGGCGGCGAGGAATCGCAGTGCGGTTGGTGCAAGGACCGCTTCGGCCTGAGCTGGCAGGTCATCCCCGACCGGCTCTACGAATTGATCGGCGACCCCGATCGGACGCGCGCGGCGGCGGCCACCGCGGCGATGTACGGCATGCGCAAGATCATCATCGCAGACCTGGAGCGCGCGGTGGCGGGGGAGCTGACCCGGTAGGCGGGATCGAAAGGCATTGCTGCGGCGTGGATCTGGTTGATCTCAACGGGGGGTCGGTGCGTCCCGGGCGCGCAGGCGTTAGGTTGGTCGGTGCGGACGCGCCGAACAGGAGTGAACATGGCCGAGGATGCCCAGGGGGACCGGGGTGGGTGAACCGGGCTGGATCGACGTGCCCGGCCCGGCCGGGGATCTGAAGGCGCTCACCTGGGGGCCACCGGACGCCCCGATCGCGTTGTGCCTGCACGGCTTCCCCGACACCGCGTACGGGTGGCGCAAGCTCGCTCCGCGACTCGTCGAGTCGGGGTGGCGGGTCGTCGCGCCGTTCATGCGCGGGTACGCGCCCTCGTCGATCCCGACCGACGGCGATTTTCACGTCGGCGCGCTGATGGACGACGCCCTGCGGGTGCGCTCGGCCGCGGGCGGCACCGAGCACGATGTCGTGATCGGCCACGACTGGGGGGCCATGGCGGCGACCGGCCTCGCCGCGATGCCCGACAGCCCGTTCGCCAAGGCGGTGATCATGTCGGTGCCGGTCACGGCGGGCTTTCGTCGCCGGGGCGGCGTGGCCGAGCGGGCGCGGCTCATCGGCCACCTACCGCCGCAACTGCTGCGCAGCTGGTACATCCTCTACTTCCAATTGCCTTGGCTGCCCGAGCGTTCCGCGTCGTGGGTGCTGCCGCTGCTGTGGCGGCGGTGGTCGCCGGGCTACCACGCCGACGAGGACTTGCGCCACGTCGACGCCGCGATCGGCACGCCGGAGAGCTGGCGGGCGGCGCTGGGACCGTACCGTGCCACCATCCGCGCGCCGCGGCCGCCGGAGAAGTACGCCGAGCTGAACCGGCTGTGGACCGAGGCGCCGCTGCTGCCCTGTCTCTACCTGCATGGCCGCGACGACGGTTGCATGACATCGGCTTTCACCCAGTGGACGGAAAAGGCGCTGCCCGCGGGCAGCGAGGCCGCCATCGTGGACCACGCGGGGCATTTCCTGCAGCTCGAACAGCCGGACAAGGTCGCCAACCTGGTGCTCACGTTCATCGGCTCGCCCGGCTAAGGCCATGACGGCGCGGCGGATGGCGGCCGTCGATGCGCAGTTCTACTGGATGTCGGCCAAGGTTCCCAACGACGAGTTCCTGCTGTACGCGTTCGACGGCGAACCCGAGGATCTCGGGGGCGCGGTCGAGCGGGTGTGCCGGCGGGCGCGCGAGTGCCCCGGCCTGACGGTTCGGATCCGGGAGCGCGGCCGGCTGGCCTACCCCCGGTGGGTGCCGGCGGTGGTCGATCCGGAATCGGCGGTCCGTCACGACCCGGCCGTCCGGGATTGGAGCGAATGCCTGACGGCCGTGGCCGGCCTTGCGGCGGACCAGCTGGACGCGCGCCGGATGCCGTGGCGGCTGCACGTGTTCACCCCGGTGCGGGGCGTTCCGGGGGTGCGCGGAGCGGGCACCGTCGCGGTCCTGCAGATCGCGCACGCGTTGGCCGACGGCGCGCGGGCGGCGGCGATGGCGGCCTGGCTTTTCGGCCGCGACGCGCCGGTGCCGGAGGTGGCCCGGCCGTCGGCGGGGTTCTTGCCGTGGCGGGCCGTCGATGCGGCGCGCGCCCATCGGCGGCTGATTCGCGACACCCGGGCCGGGTTGCTGACGCCGGCGCTCGGGCCCCGTCCGTTGCAGGCCACCAACGCCCGCCCGGGCGCCGCGCGATCGGTGCGCACGCTGGTCCGGCGTCGCTCGCAATTGCGCGGCCCCACGGTCACCGTCGGGGCGCTGGCCGCGGTGTCCACCGCGCTGTCCACGCTGCTCGGCGAGGGGACAGATTCGCTGGGTGCTGAGGTGCCGATGGCTAAACCAGTTGTGGCACAGGCGAATAATCACTTCGGCAACGTGGTCGTCGGGCTCTACCCGGAGCTTGGAGTCGATGCCCGGCTCGAGCGCATCGCCGCCGACCTGGCCAACGGCCGGCGCCGTTTCGAACATCCGGCCACGCGTGCGGCGGACCGGGCGTTCGCCGCGGTGCCCGCGGGGCTACTGCGTTGGGGCGTAGCGCAGTTCGACGCCGACGTCCGCCCGCCCCAGGTGTCCGGGAACACCGTGGTGTCCAGCGTCAACCGCGGGGCCGCCGACCTGAACTTCGGCGGCGCCCGGGTGGTACTCACGGCCGGGTACCCGGCGCTGTCGCCGGCGATGGGCCTGACTCATGGCGTGCACGGCATCGGCGACACCGTGGCGATCAGCGTGCACGCCGCCGAGTCCGCCATTCCCGATATCGACGAGTACGTCCGGCTGTTAGATGCCGTGCTGTGAGAGCTATTGCGCGTCATCCGATTTCGCCGCCTCTTCACGGGTCATGCCCATGGCGCCGATCAGTTCCTCGTGTAGCTCGAACCACACGGTGTGGTAGGAGTCGATGAGCGGTCTGGCCAGCCAGGCGGTATCGCCGGCCTTCACCTTGTCCAGCGCCGCGCACAGTTTCGCCGCGTAGGCGGTCAACCGCGGCAACTGCGCCGCGGCGGCGTCGATGATCGGCAGCACCCGCGCGTGCACGCCGTCGAGGCGCGCCAGTATCGCGCCGTCGTATTCGGCGTCATCGTGGGTGTTGGGGGTGCCGTTCGGGCCGCCCTTGAGCTGCCAGTCGGTGACCAGTGACTTGAAATCGGTGTTGACGGGCCGGAAGTCGTCGTACGCGGCGGCCATCGCGGCCGGGTCCACCCCCGCGCGCTCCTCGTCGAGCAAGGCCTGCAACCGGGCGCGCCCGCTGGGGCTGATCCGCAACGCCGCGCCGTCGACCAGTAGCCCCGACGCGGTCAGCCGCTCCACGATGGCGGCGATGTCCCCGGGATCGCGGCCCAGGGTCGCGGCCAGGTCGGCCGGACGCACCCGCCCCTTCAGCCGGACCGCTTGGAGCACAACCAATTCGGTCACGTGGCGACCCCTGCCGTTAGCCGCAGAGCGGTCAGCATGACGATCAGCGGCTTGGGCGAAACCACGTCGGTGCGCCCTTCGTCGATGGCGGCGCGCACCGCGGCGTCGGAGGTGTCATCGAGCCTCGGATGGTCGCCGGCGGCGTGCGCGCGCAGCGGGCTGATGCGCCGCGCGATGTCGGCCAGCTCGCGCAGTTCCGGCGTGTCGTCCTCCGACCACGCCGACAGGCTCAGATTGCCCTCGCGCACTTCGCCTTCGGAGCCGTCGACGGTGACCTGGCGGCCGGCCAGGGCGGCCGCGGCGCCGCGGCCACAGCCCACCACCGCCACCCGGCCCAGTTCGCGGCTGACGACCGCGGCGTGGCTGGCGGCGCCGCCGACCTCGGTGACGATTCCTTGGGCGGCCAGCATGCCCAGGACGTCTTCGGGTCGGGTGTGATCGCGCACCAGGATGACCGGTTCGCCCCGGTCGGCCGCGTCGAGGGCCTCGTCGACGTCGGTGTACGCGGTGCCGGATGCCACACCCGGGCACGCCGGCAGTCCGGCGGCCAAAAGTGGTGCAGCCAAACGTGTTTCTGGCTGTAACGAGGGCTGCAGCAAAGCCTTGACATGCGCCGGCGTCACCCGGCGCAGCGCCTCGGTGTCGTCGATGAGCCCCTCGTGGCGCAGTCGGAGGGCGAGCCGCACGGCGGCCTGCGCCGAGCGCTCGGCCGCCCGCGTCTGCAGCAGCCACAACTTGCCGCCGTCGACGGTGAACTCGATCTCCTGGACGTCGGCCGCGAGCCGCTCCAGGCGGCGGGCGGCGTCCGTCAGCTCGTGGTAGACGGCGGGTTGATCGTCGCGCAGGGCCGTGATCGGCCCCACGTCGACCAGTCCCGACACCACGTCGTCGCCCTGCCCCCCGGGAAGCCACTCGCCGAAGGGCTCGTCGGCGCCCGTTATCGGGTTGCGCGAAAAGAACGCTCCTGCACCGGAGTTGGGGCCGCGGTTGCCGAACACCATCGCCTGTACGACGACGGCGGTGCCGCCCCGATCGTCGAGGCCGTAGTGGGCGCGGTAGGCGACCGCGCGGGGCGAATCCCAGGAGGCGAACACCGCCTCGATCCCGGCGCGCAGCTGTGCGTAGGGGTCGGCCGGGGCCGGCCTGCCCACGATTCGCTGATACATGTGCGTGAAGCGCCGCCGGGTGTCGCGGGCGAACTGGGGGCCGCCTTCGGCCGCCAGTGCGTCTTCGACGGCGTCGTTCATGCCCAAGTCGAGGATCGTGTCCATCATGCCGGGCATGGAGTGCGTGGCCCCCGAGCGGACGCTCACCAACAGCGGCCGCGGGCCCCGCCCGAAGGTGCGCGACGTCTGCGCCTCCAGCCAGCGCATCCGGTCGAGCACGTCGTCCCAGATCGCGTCCATCGTCGCGGCGGGGTCGGCGAGGCAGTTGCGGCCCACCTCGGTCGTGAGGCAGAACGCGGGCGGTACCGGCAGGTGGTGCCGGCGCATCGCGTCGATGCCGTGGCCCTTGTTGCCGAGCAGCTCTCTCGGGTGACGCGCGTCGCCGTCGAGCGCGACGACGGCCGCGTAGTCCGGGGTGCCCTCCTCGCTTCGGGTCGTGGTGCACCCCCTCGTCGTGCGGCACGCTTTGCCGGGACCGTCCCGGCGGGCCTCGACGAGTATGTCAGGACTGCCCGCGCAGCAGCCCGAAGCCGAAGTTGGTGCCCAGCCCGCGGCGCAGCGCCAGGTGGATCCACAGCAGCCCATAAGGCTCGAGCAGGCGCGCCAGTGCCAGGTCGCCGACGTCGACGGTCTCGAAGCCGAGTTCGCCGACCAGCCCGGCGGTGACCGCCTTGGCGTCGTCATCGTCGCCGCAGACGAACATGACCGGTCGGCCCGGCAGTTGGGGGGCGTCCATCATCGGCGCGCCGATCTGGTTCATCGCTTTGCAGACCCGGGCGCCGGTCGCCCACTTCGCGACTTCTTCGGCGCCGGAGTTGTCGAACCCGACCTCGAGCGCCGTGACGTCCGGTGTCAACGGGTTGGTGCAATCGATGAGGACTTTGCCCGACAGGTCGCCGCAGCCCTGCACCGCCGCCTGCGTGCTCTGCCACGGCGTGCACAGCACCACGACATCGGCTGCCGTGCTGGCGAATTCGTTGGTCTCGACGGAACCCAGCGACGCGTATTTCGGGTCGTCCGGGCTTCGGACACCGAACATGATCCGGTGGCCCCGATCGGCCCACGCGGTGCCCAATGCTTTTCCAACATTGCCGGCACCAATGATCGCGATCTTGATGTCGGGCTCCTCTCCGGATCTCGGACCGCTACCCGCTAGGTTTGCACCTATGAATGTGTATGACGTCGGGTTACTGCTCCTGCGGCTGGTGCTGGGACTGACGCTCGCCGCGCACGGCTTCAATAAGTTCTTCGGCGGCGGCCGGATTCCGGGAACCGCTCGGTGGTTCGAGAGCATCGGCATGAAGCCGGGCAAGTTCCACGCCACCGTGGCCGCCATCACCGAGGTGTCCGCCGGGCTGGGCCTGGCGGCCGGGCTGCTTACGCCGATCCCGGCCGCGGGCTTCGTCTCGCTGATGCTGGTCGCGGCGTGGACCGTGCACCGGGCCAACGGCTTCTTCATCGTCAAGGAGGGCTGGGAGTACAACCTGGTGCTGGCGGTCAGCGCCGTCGCGGTGGCCACGCTGGGTCCCGGCCGGCTCAGCCTGGATTACCTGATTTTCGGCGACAAGCTGTGGTTCCCCGGCTGGCCCGGCCTGGTGATCTCCGCGGGGCTCGGCCTGGCCGGTGCCGTCGGGCAGTTGCTGATCTTCTATCGGCCGCCGGTCAAGCAGGCGGGGTAGCCGCCTCCGGCGCCGCGACCGTAACGCCACTGCGAGGATCGGCCCGATTTGTCGCAGTGGCGTCATGCTCGTGCAGCGTCGTCCGGCTAGGGCGTCCCGTTCTTCCCGTTCTGGCCCAGCAGCAGCCCGCCGTTCCCGCCGGTGCCCGGTGTGCCGGGCGGCGTGCCGATTTCGCCGTTGCCGCCGTTGCCGCCGTCGCCGATTACGACGGCGTTGCCGCCCTTTCCGCCGTTGCCGCCGACACTGCCTCCGGCCCCGCCGTCGCCGCCGTCGCCGAACAACCCTGCAGTGCCGCCGGCCCCACCGGCGCCACCGGGATTGCTGAACACCGGGGCCCCAGCTCCGCCGGAGCCGCCGTCGCCGCCGTCGCCGTCCAGCAGGCCGGCGTTGCCGCCGGCGCCGCCGGACCCGCCGCTGAACCCGCCGCCGCCGCCGGTGCCGCCGGCGCCGCCGTCGCCGAAGAGCATGCCACCGTTGCCACCGGCGCCGCCCGCCCCGCCGGTGCCGGTGCCGTCGTTGCTGCCGCCGGTGCCGCCCGCCCCGCCGGCCGCGCCCATGCTGAGCAGGCCGGCGTTGCCGCCGTGCCCCCCCGCCCCGGCGGTGGTTTGGCTGTTTCCGCCGGTGCCGCCGTTGCCGCCGGCACCGAACAGCCCGCCGTTGCCGCCGTTCCCGCCGGCCCCACTGCTGCCGTTGAGGCTGCTGAACCCGCCTGCCCCGCCGGCTCCGCCGTCGCCTGAGAGCATGCCGCCCGCTCCGCCGGCCCCGCCCGCGCCGCTGGTGAGGCCGAACCCGCCGTTTCCGCCGACCCCGCCACTGGCGAATATCCCCCCATTGCCGCCGGCTCCGCCGGCGCCGCCGGTGCTTGCGCCGCCCACCCCGGGTGTGAAGGCAACTCCGCCGTCGCCGCCGTCCCCGGCGGCGCCTGCGAGGGTGCCGGCGTTGCCGCCCGCCCCACCGGCTCCGCCGGTGGCGCCGTTGGGTGCCCTTCCGCCGGCTCCGCCGGTTCCGCCGGAGCCGAACAGCCCCCCGTTGCCGCCGGCCCCGCCCGTCCCGCCGTTGCCAGTTGCCGACGCGCCGCCCGTGCCGCCGGAGCCGCCGGCGCCGAACAGCCCGCCGCCGGCCCCGCCGTGGCCACCGGCAGCGCCGGCCGCGCCGGAGCCGCCGATCCCGCCGTTGCCGAACAGGAGCCCGCCGTCCCCGCCGGCGGTGCCCGTCCCTGCAGCGCCGTTGGCGCCGTTGCCGATCAGCGGGCGCCCGGTCAGTGCCTCGGTGGGCGCGTTGATCGCGTTGAGCGCCTGCTGCTGAATGGTGTGCAGCGGGTTGGTGCTGGCGGGAGCGTTGAATCCATCCAGGCCCACCAGCTGACCGGCGATGCCGCCCGCACCGGTCGTGCCCCGGGTCGCGCCGAGCCCGCCGTTGCCGCCGTTACCGCCGTCGCCGATCAGCATGCCGCTGCCACCGGCGCCACCCGCGCCGCCGGTGCTGCCGGCGGCGGCCTCGCCGGCTCCTCCGCTACCGCCGCTACCGCCGTTCCCGATGAGCCCGGACCTGCCGCCGGCGCCACCTGCGCCGCCCAGAGCTGTTCCGCCGTCCCCGCCGGCGCCGCCGGCGCCGCCGGAGCCGGTGAGCAGGCCGGCATTGCCGCCGGCCGCGCCTTTCCCGCCGTTGGTGGGGCCAAACCCGCCGTTGCCGCCGGCCCCGCCGTCGCCGAAGAGCAGGCCGCCGTTGCCGCCGGCCCCGCCGGCCCCGCCGTTGCCGGTCGCCGGGGTGATGCTTTCGCCGCCCGTGCCGCCGGCGCCTCCGGCTGCCATGCTGAGCATGCCGGCGTTGCCGCCGGTCCCGCCTGCTCCGCCGCTGGCCCCGCCGTGCCCGCCGCTGCCGCCGTTACCGCCGCCGCCGAATAGCCCGCCGGTGCCGCCGGCACCACCGAGCCCGCCGGTCTGGCCGTCGCTGGATCCGCCTGCCCCGCCGACCCCGCCGCTCCCGAACATTCCGCCGGCGCCCCCCGCTCCACCGGCGCCACCGGTCCCGTCCAGGGTGGTGCCGCCGACTCCGCCTGCCCCGCCACTGGAGAACAGCCCGCCGGCCCCGCCGGCGCCGCCGGCGCCGCCGGCTTGGGTGACGCTGTCGGCGTGCCCTCCGGCGCCACCGGTCCCGGCCGCGCCGGCGAGCAGGCCGGCGTTGCCGCCGGCCCCGCCTGCCCCGCCGGCCGCCTCCGAATTCCCGCC
>NZ_LQPV01000044.1:0-114338 GCF_002101935.1 Mycobacterium sp. IEC1808
GGCCCCGCCGGTACCGGTCGAGCTGAATCCGCCGGCCCCGCCGGCCCCGCCGGGCCCCAAAAGCATTCCGGCGCTGCCGCCGGCGCCCCCGGCACCGCCCGTGCCGGTTGAGCTGTATCCGCCGGCGCCGCCGGCGCCGCCGCCGTTGCCGATCAGGGCCCCATTGCCGCCGGTCCCGCCGCCGCCCCCGCCGGTCGCGCCGAATCCCCCGGCCCCGCCGTCCCCGCCAGAGCCTGTCAGCAGGCCGGCGTTCCCTCCGGTTCCGCCGGCTCCGCCGGTGCCGGCCGCGCTGGCCCCGCCGTCCCCGCCGGCGCCGGCATGGCCGAAGAGCGGGCTGGCGTAGCCGCCGGGCCCGCCCGCACCGCCGCTGCCGGTGCCGTATCCGCCCACGCCACCGGCCCCTCCGCCCGCGGTGATCAGCCCGCCGATCAGACCGCCGGCCCCGCCGACCGCGTTTGCTGCGGTAGTGAGTCCGCCATTGCCGCCGACGCCGCCATTGCCGGTCCCGGCGGTCCCGCCGGCCCCTCCGGCCCCGCCGTTGCCGGTCGACGAGTTTCCGCCGGCCCCGCCGGCGCCGCCCACAGCCAACAGCCCGCCAATACCGCCGTCACCACCGGGAAGACCCGGCCCACCCGAGCCGCCGTCACCGCCGACGCCGAGCAGCCACCCGCCTGGCGCGCCGGGCTGCCCGGTGCCCGGAGCCCCGGGGGCGCCGTTGGCGAACAGCGGGCGCCCGGTAACTGCCTGGATGGGCGCGTCGATTGCGTGGAGCACCTGCTGCTGCAGGTTGTGCAGGGGCGAAGTGCTGGCGGGAGCGTTGAAGCCGTCGACACCCAGCAATAGCCCGCCGGCACCACCGGCGCCAGCGGTGCCCAGCGCCGTGCCGAACCCGCCGTTGCCTCCGTTGCCGCCGTTGCCCATCAATAGGGCGTTGCCGCCGGCCCCGCCGGGCCCACCGGCGCCACTTAAGCTCGATCCGCCGGCGCCGCCGGGCCCGCCATTGAACACCAAAGACATCCCGCCGGCTCCGCCGTTCCCGCCGGTGCCGAGGTCGCTGGCGCCACCGGCCCCGCCGGCCCCGCCGGGGCCAAGCAGGCCGGCGTTGCCGCCGGCCCCGCCGTTACCGCCCTGCGCGCCGCCCGCGCCGCCGGTCCCGCCGAAGCCACCGTCGCCGACTAGGTAACCAGTGCCGCCGTGTCCGCCGGCGCCACCGGTCCCGGTTTGGCTGGTTCCGCCGGCCCCGCCTGCGCCGCCGTCGCCCAACAGCAGGGCGCCATTGCCGCCGGCCCCGCCCACCCCGCCGGTACCGGTGTGGCTCGATCCGCCGGCGCCGCCGGCGCCACCGCCACCGGCGAGCAGACCCGCATTGCCGCCGGCGCCGCCGGCACCCCCGACGCCGGCATCGCTGAATCCGCCGGCCCCGCCGTTCCCGCCACCCGCACCGATCAACCCGCTAAACAGCCCGCCGTTCCCGCCGGTCCCGCCGGCCCCACCAATGGTGAGGCCGTTTCCACCAGGCCCACCGGCCCCACCGTGACCGCCGCCGCCGCCGTTGCCGCCAGGTCCGCCGGCCCCGCCGGCCCCGAACGCGTTGAATCCACCCGCGCCGCCGGCCCCGCCGTAGCCGAACCCCGGGTCGAAGGAATTACCGCCGGCACCGCCGTTCCCGGCGGCCATGGTCGCTGTGCCCGGGCCGCCGGCCCCGCCGGGCCCGCCGAAGCCCAGCAGCCCGGAGGAGCCGCCGTTACCGCCGTTTTGGCCGGGAGCGCCGGAGCCGCCGGCGCCGCCGATGCCGAGCAGCCAGCCGCCGGGCCGGCCGTTTTGCCCGGTGCCCGGGGTCCCGTTGGCACCGTTGCCGATCAGCGGGCGCCCGGTCAACGCCAGGCTGGGTGCATTGATCGCGTTGAGCAGATCCTGCCCGACCGTCTGCGCCGGATTGGCGGCGAACGCGGCGACATTCGCGGCCTCCGCGCTGGCATAGGAGCTTGCACCCGTGTTCAATACCTGGACAAACTGCTCGTGAAACGCGGCCGCCTGTGCGCTGAGTGCCTGAAACCGTTGACCTTGGGTGGAGAACAACGCGGCGATGGCCGCCGACACCTCGTCCTCCGCGGCGGCCAGCACGCTCGTGGTTTGGCTGGCGGCGGCCGCGCGGGCCGCACCTAGGTTCGAGCCGAGTGCTGCCAAATCCGTTGCCGCCGAGGTCATTAGCTCTGGCGCTGCGATAACATACGACATGTCGATTCACCTACCAGCACGCCCGGTCGGAACACGATCGCTTAACTCTGCGACTGGGCCGCGGCGCGGCACTCAGTAACCGACTACTGCACTTCGAGCAGCTGACTACTGCACTTGCTCGTGCGCGCCCTGCCGCGGCAACAACGACGCGAGTTCCTCGCGGCTGCGGGTTCCGGTCTTAGACATGGCTCGGTAGATATGGCTTTCCACCGTGCGCACGGAAAGGGTCAGTCGCTCGGCGACTTCGCGGTTGGACAACCCTTGACCGATCAGCATGACGATCTCCCTTTCACGATCCGTCAGCGGAAGGGGCAGCTCGGCTTCACGGAGCGCCGGAGTCCGCACACCGCCACACCTTTCGGCCAGTGCGCCCGCGCGCGCCGCACATGCAAGCGCCGATCCCCGCATGCCCCGGCTGCGATACGTGAGGGCGGCCTGGGCGGCGGCGTCGACGGCCGCAACAAGGTCACCCATTCGTTCGAAATCTTCTGACACCGCGGACAAGTCGGCGGCGTCGCCATCGTTCAGGGCGGCCGAGAACCGCGCCGCGACGCGGGCGCGCGATCCCTCGACCAGCGTTTCGAGCTCGCGCAATCGGAGCAAGCCCGAACGGTCACCGAACTGAGTGGCGGTCTGCAGGCAGACCGCTTCCTCGGCGAATCGCCCCTTGGTCGACGATTTTTCGGCCGCCGACAACACGATGGCGACGGCCTTGCTGACGGCTCCCTGGCTGGCGGTCACCCACGCCCGTGCCAGGCTCCGTTCGAAGTCCAAGGGCCGGAAAGGACGGCGCCGCTCATCGACTGCTGCAAGCGCGGTGGCTGCTTGCACGGTCAAACCGCACATCGCGAGCGCCATCGCGCGCGCGACGTTATAGCGGTATCCCCAGCCCGAAGCGTGCGTGGCCGAGAGTCCCACCGCCGCCTGTTCGAGCAACGCGCAGGCGGAATTCAGGTGACCGGCGCCCAGGGCGGCGCGGCCCGCGACGGCCGCACCGAGCAGTTGGGCCGCTCCCGGAAGGTCGGCCGCCTCACGGCGCACTCGCTCGGCCACCCGCAGGGCTTCGTCGACGTCTCCCGACAGCAGCAGGGAGCCGACATGCGCGTCGCCGATGTTGAACCTCATGTGCGGAGCGTCGAACAAGCGCGTGGCAAGGCCGTAGCCCGCCTGCGCGACTGTCACTGCCTCCGTGGTGCGCCCCGCATCTGCGGCTATGGCGGCCAGCACCCAGGCAATCTCGGCGCCGACGACGGCCGGTAGTTCTTCCAACACAAGAGTTTCCGACGCTTTTGCGGCCAGCTCCGGTTCGTCCGTCGCAAACCAGTACACCGTGAGGAAGGCGTCGATATAGCTGCGGGCTCGTGGCGACGTGGTGTCGGATGCCGCGTCGATGATCTCTTTCGCACGCGCTGGGTCGCCAAGCGCCCAGAGCATGTTGCTGGCCCGTAGGAAGGCATATCTGGCACGGTCGACTTCGGTCAACTCGCCGGTGCGGATCTCGGTGAATACCGCTTCGGCCTCATCGCCACGACCCATCCACGAAAGCGCGTGCGCGCGAACGAAGTTCGGTTCGGGTCCCGCTCCGGCCCGGATGGCCGCCGCGGCAAGCCGATCGGCGAGGGGCAGATCCGCCAGCCAGACCGCGCCGTGGGCCGCCCTTACCAGCAGATCTGTGTCCGGCGCGAGGTCGGAGTCGAGACTCAACGCGGCGCGGCGCACCAAGACCTGTATGTCGTTGCGGTCGGGCGCCGCGGCGAGCTCGGCGGCGACGCGCCCGCGCAACCGCCGCAGCCGGGTGGGCGCCCCTCGCCGGCGGCGTACCTCGCCGTAGAGCGGATGCGCCACCCGCACTTCCATGCCTCCGGCGGCGGCCTCAAGCGTGATGAGCCCCCGGCTATCGGCCTCCTCGACTGCGGCCGGATCGCTCAGCCGCTGCAGTACCGCCAGATCGATGGGCTCGCCGACGGCGAGCACGTCAATCACATCGCCGACCGGTGCGGGCAGGGCCCCGATGCGCGATTCGATCAATTCGACCAGCCCTGGGGGCATTATCGGATCGCCTGTCCACCGCCAATAGCCTTGCTGCTGCACGATCCGGCCGTCGGCGACCTCTTGCTCCACGATGTTGCGCAGATATAAGGGGTTGCCGCGGGTGAGCTTCCACAGCCGTTGTGCCGCATCCGGATCCGCGGGTCCGCCCAGGGTCGCCGACAGGAGCGCGGTGGTGTCTTCTAACGACAGCGGCCGCAGGTCGAGCCGGTCGAGCTGGCCGACCCGCCATATTTCTTTGACGGCTGCGGGAATCGGTTCACCGTCGAGGACGGTGAGTATCACTTTGGCCGCTCCGCGCTGCACGATCTGGTGCACGACGAATGCGGACAGATCGTCGAGGAAATGCGAGTCGTCGACTCCCAAGACCACCGTGGCGCCCCGGGATGCGGAAGTCAGCGACTCGATCACCCCTTGCAGCAACTGGACGGTGTCGGTGACACCCGACGGCGCCCAGGCCGAGAATGCGCCCAGCGGAATCGAGCGCGCCGTAGATGTCCCGGCGGCCCAGCGGCATTCGCATCCGCGCGAGTCGGCGGCGGCCAGGGCCTCACGCGCGAGCCGGCTCTTGCCCACGCCCGCCGCGCCGTAGACGACGATGCCGGAGGCGTCCGGGGCCGAGATGGCGGCCTCGATGTCTCCGGTCTCCTTCGAGCGGCCGGTCAGCGGCCACGACAAGCGCACGCGCAAAGCCTAAGAGCGCCGGAAGAGTGAATGGGGCGACTTTGCCGAATATGGAACGCCGGAGGGCCGGTCGTGGAGCCGTCTAGCCCACCTGCACCGACGTGATGGTGACGGTGCTCGTGGGCATTCCCCTGGTGCGGTTGCCGGCCACACCGACCTTGGCGATCTTGTCGAGGGTCGCCAGGCCCGCCTGGTCGACCGAGCCGAACACCGTGGACGTCGGCTCTATCTCGGCGTCGCGGAACACCACGAAGAACTGGCTTCCGTTGGTGTTGGGCCCGTTGGTGGCCAACGCTACGGTCCCGCGCGGATAGATCACAGTTGCCTTGAGCGCCGGATCGTCGGCCTTGTACTGGTTGGCGGGGTATTCGTCGGCGAACTCGTAACCAGCGCCGCCGCCGCCGTCGGCATCGGGGCCGCCGAACAGTAGCGTCCCGCCCTCCGGCTCGTCGATCATCCGCCCGCAGATTGTGTTGTCGTAGAACCCCTGCTTCGCCAGGCTGGTGAAACTGTTTACCGCGCAGGGGGATTCGTTGTTGGCGAGCTGCACGCCGATGTCACCGAAGTTGGTCGAGATGACTGCGTGGATCGGTGCCGGCTCGGTGGGCACCCGGCCCGACGGGGGCAGCGTGGCGGCCTTGCTGGCCGGATCGGGCGACGGCGGGTACTGGCAGTTCGCGCCGACGTCGGGCGGTGGCGCGAACGGCGGCAACGGCGGCACGCCCGCGGGCGTCGCGGAAGCGGATCCGGGGGCCGACCCCGGCCGGGCGGGCACCCTGGCACGGCTCGGGGCGGGCGACGCCGCGTTGTTGGTCGAGCCGTGGCTCTGGGTCACCAGCGAGATGACCAGGGCCACCACCGCCGCCAGCGCGACGAGCGACCCGCCCACGATTCCCAGGGCCAGCCGCCTGTTGAAGGTCTTTGCCGGGATCGGCTGGGGCGGCTGCGGCTGCGGCTGCGACGCCGGCTGCGGCTGCGGCGGCTGCGCCGGCGGGGTTGGCGGGGCGGCCTGGGGCGGGGCTAAGCCGTCGGTGGCGGTCAGCGCTGCCCGGGCCGCCTCGGCGAGCTCCATCGCCGACTGGTAGCGGGCGTTGACGTCCTTCGCCATGCCCCGCGCGATCACCGCGTCGAGGGCCGGCGGGACGCCGGGCGCGATGATCGACGCTCGCGGTGGCGGCGTGTTCACATGCGCGTTGAGCTGCTCCTCGAGGCTGTCGCCGGGGAAGGGCCGGCTTCCGGTGAGGCACTCGTAGAGCACACAGGCCAACGAGTACACGTCGGCGCGGTGATCCGTTGTGCCCCTGAAGCGTTCGGGCGCCAGGTACGCCACGGTGCCCATCGTGGCGCCGGTGCCCGTGAGCTCGGTGTCGGTCTGCGCGCGGGCGAGGCCGAAATCGATCAGGTAGACGAAATCTCGCGCCGCGGTCACCAGGATGTTTTTCGGCTTGATGTCGCGGTGGATCAAGCCCACCGAATGGGCCGTATCCAGCGCCGCCGCAACCTGTTCGATCACCGCGACGGTCCGCTCGGGGCTGAGCCGCCCACCGCTTTGGACGATGTAGTCCGCCAGGTCGCGTCCCTCGATCAGTCGCATGTCGACATACAGCTGGCCGTCGATCTCGCCGTAGCCGTGGATGGGCACAATGTGCGGATCGTTGAGGCCGGCCGCGATGCGTGCCTCGCGGCGGAACCTTTGCTGAAACTGATTGTCCTCGGCCAAATGCGGCGGGAGCACTTTGAGCGCCACCACCCGATCGGTGGCGGGGTCGTAGGCGCGGTACACACGTCCCATGCCGCCCCGGCCCAGCAACCCCATTATCTGGTAGCGGCCGAACGACTCCGGATCCACGGTCACCCCACGAACCATAAACGGTGGATCACGTGAGACTGGCGATTCTCACCAATCGGCCGCCGGTGTTGCGCGGGGCCAGGGCTTAGTCGAGCAGCAGCGACTTGATGGTGACTTCGCTGGCCGGGGCGCCGTCCTCGCCGCCGCCCGCGACGCCGGCCTTGGCGATCTTGTCCAGGACGGCCAACCCGTCGGCCTGGATGGTGCCGAAGACGGTGTACTGCGGCGGCAGCTGAGAGTCCTTGTAGACCATGAAGAACTGGCTGCCGTTGGTGCCGGGTCCGGCGTTGGCCATGGCCAGGGTGCCGCGCGGATAGACGACCGGCTGCTGAGCCTTGGGGTCGTTGGGCGGGTACTGGTCGGTCGGGTACTCGTTGGCGAACTGGTAGCCGGGGCCGCCGGTGCCGTCACCCTTGGGGTCGCCGCATTGCAGGACGCCGAGCGTGTCCGACGTGGTCAGCCGGTGGCATTTGGTGCCGTCGAAGTATTTCTGGCCGATGAGGCTGGCGAAACTGTTGACCGTGCAAGGCGATTCGTTGTTGGCCAGCATCAGCCCGATGTTGCCCTGACTGGTCGCCATGCTCGCGCTCACCTGGGCCGGGTCCGTCGGGACCTTGCCGGTTCGCGGCGGCTTGACCTGTTTGGCGGCCGCGTCCGACGACGCCGGGTACTGGCAGTTGGCGCCCAGGTTGGCCGACGGCTTGAACGGCGGCAACGGCGGAACCCCCGGCGTCGGTCCGGGTGTCGTGCTGTCGGGGGAGCTGCTGGCGGCGGTGGTGCCGGTCGGCGCCGCGGTGTTGCTCTTGTTCTCGTGCTTGGTGTTGACGACGGCGATCACCACCGCGACGATCACGGCCACCGCCGCGACCGAACCCCCGGCGATCACCACGATCCGGCGCCTTCTGGCCTGCTTCTGGCGCTTCTCGAGCTGCCGCTCGAGTTTGCGCTTGGCGTTCGCACGTCGCTGTTCGTTGGTCGGCACGGCCGGAATGCCTCCATGGTTGGTAAGTCGGGGCCCGAGATTGCCAGCCCAGGCTAATGTGGGCGCGGTGACCGGTGCCAGTCGGGTCCCGTGGGAAACTGGGAACCGTGTTTATCACTGGATTCCCCGCCGGCATGTTGCAGTGCAACTGCTATGTGCTGGCTGAGCGGCCCGGAACCGACGCCGTCATCGTCGATCCCGGTCAGCGCGCGATGGGTGCGCTGCGGCGAATCCTGGACGAGAACCGGCTGACCCCCGCCGCGGTGCTGCTGACCCACGGGCACATCGACCACATGTGGTCCGCGCAGAAGGTTTCCGACACCTTCGGCTGCCCTACCTACATCCATCCCGAGGACCGCTTCATGCTGACCGACCCGATCCACGGCTACGGCCCGCGGTTGGCGCAGCTGGTGACGGGCGCGTTCTTCCGCGAACCCAAGCAGGTGGTGGAGCTAGACCGCGATGGCGACAAGCTGGATCTGGGCAGCGTGACCGTCAACGTCGACCACACGCCCGGGCACACCCGCGGCTCGGTGGTCTTCCGGGTGGCGTCCGATACCGACGTCGTCTTCACCGGCGACACACTCTTCGAGCGCTCGGTGGGCCGCACCGACCTGTTCGGCGGCAGCGGCCGCGACCTGCTGACCTCGATCATCGACAAGCTGCTGGTGCTCGACGACAAGACGGTCGTCCTGCCGGGCCACGGACCGTCGACCACCATCGGCGCGGAGCGGCGTTTCAATCCGTTCCTCGAGGGCCTGAGCCGGTGACGGAGTTCTCTGCCCCCAAGGGGGTGCCGGACTACCTCCCGCCCGATTCGGCGCAGTTCGTCGCGGTGCGCGACGGGTTGCTGGCGGCGGCCCGCCGGGCCGGTTACGGCGACGTCGAGCTGCCCATCTTCGAGGACACCGCCCTGTTTGCCCGCGGCGTCGGCGAATCCACCGACGTCGTGTCCAAGGAGATGTACACGTTCGCCGACCGCGGTGACCGCTCGGTGACGCTGCGGCCCGAGGGGACCGCCGGGGTGGTGCGCGCGGTGATCGAGCACGGCCTGGACCGCGGCGCGCTGCCGGTGAAGCTTTGCTATGCGGGCCCGTTCTTCCGTTACGAGCGTCCGCAGGCCGGGCGGTATCGCCAGCTGCAGCAGGTCGGCGTCGAGGCGATCGGCGTCGACGACCCGGCGCTGGACGCCGAGGTGATCGCCGTTGCCGACGGTGGCTTTCGCTCGCTGGGCCTCGACGGGTTCCGGCTGGAGATCACCTCCCTCGGCGACGAGAGCTGCCGCCCGCAGTACCGGGAGCTGCTGCAGGAGTACCTGTTTGGGCTAGACCTCGACGAGGAGACGCGGCGACGCGCGCAGCTGAATCCATTGCGGGTGCTCGACGACAAGCGACCCGAGGTGCGGGCCATGACGGCCGATGCGCCGGTGCTGCTCGACCACCTGTCCGACGGCGCCAAGCAACACTTCGACACGGTGCTGGCCCACCTCGACGCGCTCGGGGTGCCGTACGTGATCAACCCGCGGATGGTGCGCGGGCTGGATTACTACACGAAGACCACCTTCGAGTTCGTCCACGACGGTTTGGGCGCGCAGTCCGGGATCGGCGGCGGCGGCCGTTACGACGGCCTGATGAGCCAGCTCGGCGGACAAGACTTGTCGGGCATCGGGTTTGGGCTGGGGGTGGACCGGACCATGCTCGCGCTACGCTCCGAGGGCAAGACGGTGGGGGAGACCACGCGCTGCGACGTGTTCGGGGTGCCGCTGTCCGAGCCGGCGAAGCTCTCGCTGGCGGTGCTCGCCGCGCAGCTGCGCAGCGCCGGTGTCCGCGTCGACCTGGCCTACGGCGACCGCGGGCTCAAGGGCGCGATGCGCGCGGCCGACCGCTCCGGTGCCCGCATCGCCCTGGTGCTCGGCGAACGCGACATCGAGGCCGGGACCGTCGGGGTGAAGGACCTCGCGTCAGGTGAGCAAGTGTCCGTCGCGACGGATTCCGTTGTCACCGAGGTGCTTTCGAGGTTGGCCCGGTAGCCGATCCGGCGCAAGAATTTCGCAAGCGGCCGCCGCTACATTGCGGTCATGGATACCACCCTGAAGAAAGTGGTTGCCGGGGCGCTGCTTTCGGGCGGCGTCGCGGTGGCGGGTTTGGGGCTGACCGCGAGCACCGCCCATGCCGACAACTTCACCGTCCCGCACGACTGGTGCCCGGGGAAGCCGCTTCCGATGCCGGATGTCCGGTGGGACATGAACGTCTGCCACCACTGGTACTGGGTCCCCGTCGGGGGTATGGGCAACGTCGGCCAGTTCGTCTGGGAGGGCGACGCTCCCCGGCAGCCGCTCGGACCGCCGCCCTGTTACGGGGCGCCCATCTGCTTGCCAGGGTTGTAGGCGGCAGGCAATCATCGGACGGCAACCGAATACCCAGAAGGATTTTCGCCATGCCCAAATTTGCTGTCCGCTCGATCGCGGCGCTCACCGCGACAGCGGCCGCCCTCGTTGCGCATGCCGCGGTCGCCAACGCCGATCCGGCGGACGACACGCCGATGCAGACGGCGCGCGGCGACTACGTCGGAAAGTGGCAGAGGCACGAAAGCATGATGACGATCGCGCCCGACGGCACCGGGACGATCCTGCTCGGCTCCAGCGCCCGCGACGGCGAGAAGTGGACCATGCGCTGGACACAGGGCGACGGCCTGGGTCTCACGATCAGGTTGGATCGGCGCATCGGTGCCTGGGGCGACGGAATGGACGGCACCCTCAACGACCACACCGCGTGGAAGGCCGAGCTCGTCGTTTCCCCAGACGGGGTCACCGTCCTCCACTTAGCCGACAGCGACGCCGAACTCACCGATGCGAACGCAGGTGACATCTGGTGCGGCAAGTATGGCTCCAGCCGCTTCTGCGGCGCGTGACGAGCGTCGCCGGCCGCACGTTGATTTTCATCGTTGCTCCTTTAGGGCTCGATCAGCCCACCTGGTAGGAATCCCGCGACACCTGGAAGAAGTTGCCCGGACCTACCGCCACCCCAGCCGGGGACTGACAACCCCGCCGTGGTCACGGCCATAGACCCAGTGCGGGCTTAGCTGGCCCAAAAGCGAGCGGTTGCTGGCGGGATGGCAAGCCTGAAGGAATTTTTGCGGCCTCGGCGGGTTTGGACTGGTAGCCACAGGGTGCGCGCCGCCGTGAATGCTCACCGCCGCCGACTGGAAAGTAACTAGCGACCGTCGCGGTCGCCGTGCCAGCCACCCCAGCCGCCGTCGCGGTCGCCGTGCCAGCCCCAGCCGCCGTCGCGGTCGCCGTGCCAGCCACCGCCGCCGTCGCGGTCGCCGCCGCCACCGTGCCAGTCGGCCAGCTGCACATGCTGGACCTCACCCGGAGCAGGCTGTGGCACGGGCGCGGCGTTGGCAACGCCGGCCAGTCCGAGAGCCGAAAGGCCAAGCGCGCCAGCGATTACCCCCGTACCCACAATTTTGTTCAAGGTCATAGCGATCCCCTCCTGCATGCAAAACTTCCAACTGGACTTTGGTTCTTCTCGTACAAGACGGACGCTAGATAGTTAATCTAAGAATCAGCTGTAGCCAAGCTCTAGGGCGTGTGTGTGCGACCCTGCCGACGACACATAGGCATGGGCATCGACGACATCGAACGCGTATGACCCCGATGACCCCGCCATGGTCGCAGCGATAGACCCCGTGCGGGCGGAGGTGGGCGTCGGTTGCCGCCTCATTAGCAACATTTGTCACTCATGTCCTCATGTCCAACCGACTTCGGATGGGTGCCAATCGTTTTGTGCAATTTTGCACATGCGTACCACTCCATGCGCATACGCTTCCATCACAAACCGGGGATCGTCACCACAGAACAAGGAAGTTGGGCGCATGTTCTTCCGTGCAATCGCAGCGGCCCCGGTGGCAGTTGGATTTGTTTTTGCAGCACTGTCGTTCGCGTCCCAGGCGGCCCTGTTGTTTCCGCCCTCAGCGCGTGCCGACGATCATGGTGATCCTTTTGGCGCGGCGCTCCGCGACAAGGTCATTCTGGTAGATCAGCGGACGACGCCACCACCACCGCCTCCACGGCAACCGGCAGGCGCTAACCAGTTCGTCGCGGCGCTCATCGACCACGGCGCGGAAGTCACAGACAGCCGCAATGCGGTCCACATCGCACACGGGGTGTGCGGCTTCCTGGGCAGTGGGTACACGCGGCGCGAGGTTGCTGGCGCGGTACGGCCGAAGATGCATTACACGCAGGCGCAGGCGGCGACATTCGTGGATCTTTCAATCGCCTACTACTGCCCGGAGTACTTGGCATAGGCACGGAATACTGGGCGCCCGCCGAGCCACGGCTAGTCCGCGCATGAGCAGTTGATCGGGGCGACCCGGTTCGCCTTCATGGGCGCCCCGATTCATTCCTCGTAGACGCGTCAAGTCGTCGTATGAACGAACGTTCGGCTTGGGTGCTCGACCTGTAATAGGCGAACGAGCGGCCCTTATACACCCCAAACTTGCAGGTCATCGTTCGGAACACACAAGGACACGTCCGCGTGCTGGAGTTTCCAGCGCAGGTTCAGGGGGTACCAGAGTAGACATGAAAGCCTTTACACCTCTTACACGTTTTGTTGCATCCATCTTCGCGATAGCCGTCGCACTGGGCCTGGCCGGAGTGGGCGCCGCAACCGAGGTGCAAGCTCAGCCAGGGCCTTTCCCGCAATGGTGCCCAGGAGAGTTCTGGGACCCGGGCTGGGGCGATAACTGGGATTGGGGCAACTGCCACGACTGGCGCGGTGGACCCGGAGGCTGGGATCGCGACCATGGACCTGGGTGGGACCACGACCACGACGGGCCTGGTTGGGACCATGACCACGGCGGGCCTGGGTGGGACCACGACCACGGCGGGCCTGGGGACCACGGGCGGTAAACCCCGGCGACCAACATACGTACGCGGCGGCGGTCCTCAACTGAAGTCGCCGCGCCCTACTTGAATAACGCGGCATGGGTCGACGACGACGGCAGCCTCCGCCAAATCGTGGACGGGAACCGTCGGCCCCTATTGGGTCGTCCCGGTGGCCGAGGCCGACCTGGTCGTCGACTACTGCGCCGAGCGCACCGCGATGATGCCCAAACGCCGGCGCACCGGCGCCCAAGCCAACGGCATCGCCACCGAACGCTGCCACCACCGCCAGGCCCGCCTGGCCCGCAAACCGAAAGCCACGACTAGTTCGGACCCCCACCCACCGACGACGACGAACCACCACCCTTCTGACCGGTGTTCAGGCACGCCCCGTCGCAGAATGCCGTAGCGTGGCGGTCCGGTGGATCAGGTGAGGAGGGCCTGAATGGTCTCGCTGCTCGTCGCGGGCGTCGGGCTTCTCCTCCTTGGGTTTGCGCCGGCGCGCCATACCGGCCTGATCTTCCTGCTGACGCTCCTGATCACCTTCGCGCTGACCGCGTTCGACATGAGCACCCACCAACCCACCAGCACCGACCTCGCCGGCTTCACACTGGCACTGATGCTGGGTGGCGCCGCCGTGTTCATCCGGCACGAGCGAGGCATGAAGGACTAGCCGGACCGTAGCCGCCTGACGAACTCCGCCACCGCCACACCGATCTCGTCCGGGCTGTCTTCCTGGATGAAATGCACGCCGGGAACCGTGACCTCGCTGAGGCTGGCCCAGGTCCGGACGTAATCGCGGATGCGGCCGTTGAGGATGGCGCCGGGCTCGGCGTTGACGAATAGCTTTGGCACCCCGCCATTTTCGACGCCTTTTTCCAGCCAGCTGCGGTATTCGTCGACGACGGCGACGACCTCGGCCGGCTCGCCGTCGATGGGTATATTGCGTGGCCACGACAGGGTGGGTCGCCGGTCCTCGCCGGCGGTGAGGAACGGGCGCCGGTAGGCGTTCATCTCCTCGTCGGAGAGTTTCCGAAGTATGGCGCCGGGCAGCACCGCTTCGACAAACATGTTCTGCTCCAACACCATCCGCTCACCTTCCGGCGACCGGAACCCCTGGAACACACCGCGTATGTTGGGATGCCAATCCGCCCATGTCATCGGGGTGACGATGGCCTCCATGAACGCGATGCCCCGCACGCGGTCGCGGTGCCGGTTGGCCCAGTCGAAGCCCAGCGCCGAGCCCCAGTCGTGCAGCACCAGCACCACGCGGTCCCCGAGCTCGAGCGCGTCCCAGAGCCCGAACAAGAAGTCACGCTGCTCGGCATAGTGGTATCGGTCCGGACCTGACGGGCTCAGCTTCTCCGACGCGCCCATGCCGATCAGGTCGCAAGCCACCAGGCGGCCCAGCCCCTGCAGATGCGGCATGACGTTGCGCCACAGGTAGGACGACGTCGGGTTGCCGTGCTGAAAGACGATCGCGTCGCCCTCGCCCTCGTCGATGTAGGCCATTCGCTTGCCGGCGACCTCCCGGTATCGCAGCTCCATGGGGACATCCTGTCACTTGACAACCGATCGAACACAAGTTCGAATAGAGGCATGCGCTGGTCCACCCAGGCCGTCGCGGTCAACGGGAACCCCGTCGACGACGGGGCCCTCCCGGGCTTAAGCAGGATCGGCCTCGTCCGCAGCGTCCGCGCCCCGCAATTCGAGGGCATCACCTTCCACGAGGTGCTGTGCAAGTCGGCGCTCAACAAGGTGCCCAATGCGTCGGCGCTGCCGTTCGGCTACACCGTCAACGGCTACCGCGGCTGCTCGCACGCCTGCCGCTACTGCTTCGCGCGCCCCACCCACGAGTACCTTGACTTCGACTGTGGCGCCGACTTCGACACCCAGGTGGTGGTCAAGACCAACGTCGCCGAGGTCCTTAACCGCGAGCTGCGCCGGCCGTCGTGGCGGCGCGAGACGGTCGCGCTGGGCACCAACACCGATCCCTACCAGCGCGCCGAGGGGCGCTACGCGCTGATGCCGGGCATCATCGGCGCGCTCGCCGGATCCGGCACACCACTGTCGATCCTCACCAAGGGCACGCTGCTCAGGCGCGACCTGCCCCTGGTATCCGAAGCGGCACAACAGGTTCCGTTGTCGGTGTCCGTGTCGCTGGCCGTCGCCGATCCTGAGCTGCACCGCGACGTCGAGCCGGGAACGCCGACTCCGCAGGCACGCCTGGGCCTCATCAGCGCCATCCGGGACGCCGGCCTGGGGTGCCACGTCATGGTCGCGCCGGTGCTGCCGCACCTCACCGATTCCACCGAGCACCTCGACGGCCTGCTCGGCCAGATCGCCGCGGCCGGCGCCACCGGCGTCACGGTTTTCGGCCTGCACCTGCGCGGTTCGACGCGCGGCTGGTTCATGTCCTGGTTGGCCCGCTCGCACCCGGAGCTGGTCGGCCGCTACCGCGAGCTCTACCGCCGCGGCGCCTACCTGCCGCCGAGCTACCGCGACATGCTGCGCGAACGGGCCGCGCCGCTGATCGCCAAGTACCGCCTCGGCGGCGATCCCCGCCCGGTCCCGCCGACCGCCGCCACGTCCGCGCCGCCGCAGCCGACGCTGTTTTGAGCTAGGCGGGCCGATCGCCGCGGGGCTTGGTGAGCGTGAACTGGTCCACCACGGAAACCGCGCCAAACGGCCCGCTCACCGAATAGTGCGTCGCCTTGATCGAGGTGTTGCCCCCGGGCTGGCCCGGGTCGACGTCGAAACACGCGAAGCCGTAAGGGTTGTCGCGGTCGCGAAACGCCGACCAGGGCGCGTCTTCCAACACGTAGATCGGCGCCTTGCGGCCGATCTCGGGGTCGAAAGCCCCGACGCCGGCAATCACGCGGCACCGAGGCTGAGGGAAGAACATCCCGTTGGACGGCGCGGACGTGCCCCCGCCGCCGATGACGAGGTGCACGGTGCCCCGGGTCGAGTCGATGACGTCGCCGCCGGTGTCGACGGGTATCGGTGTGCGGGTGTCGGTGCCCAGCGCACCGCGCAACGGATGCGACCGCTCGTAGTGGTGCTCGTGCCCGCACACCACCAGATCGACCTGATACTGGTCGAACAGCGGCAGCCATTCCTCGCGGATGCCGAGGTCGGCGCCGTTGGTCCGGTCGGCGGTCGAGATCGCCGTCTGATGCATGCACACCACCACCCAGTCCACGTCGGGGTCGCGCCGCGCCGCGGCGAGTTCGCTTGCCA
Organism: Mycobacterium sp. IEC1808; assembly: GCF_002101935.1. Taxonomy (NCBI): domain Bacteria; kingdom Bacillati; phylum Actinomycetota; class Actinomycetes; order Mycobacteriales; family Mycobacteriaceae; genus Mycobacterium; species Mycobacterium sp. IEC1808. The sequence continues at coordinate 15,928 of NZ_LQPV01000044.1, forward strand.
GCCAGCGTTTTTGCTCACCACCGGAATAGCCGTGCACGTAGAAGTTGCCGCCGTCCTGGAAGGCCACGTCGTCGTTGTTGAGGCTGATCACCCGCACCGAACCCGCGGTGAACGAGTACCACAGGCCGCGGGCTTCGGGGCTGGAACCCGAGTCCGGCAACGCGAAGTAGGTCTGGTAGGCGGCGTAACCGATTGGCCCGTTGTCGAGTTCGTTCTCGTGGTTGCCCGCGGCCGGCATCCACGGCCGGAACCGCGCCGAGCGGGTGTTGTTCTCGAACCAGTTCGACCACGTCCGGATGCGGTCCTGCGCCAGGTTCGCGTAGCACAGGTCGCCGTTGACGAGGTTGAACAGCGGACCGAGGCGCTCGACGGCCAGCGTGGTATCCGCGGCCGCGGGCGACCCGATGTTGTCGGTGGCGTACTTGCCGTCGGGCAGCCGGGCCAGCGTGGGGGTGGACTGGTCCCCGAAGCTGGTGAACCGCAGCGGTTTTCGCCCCGACGGGGCGGTCCGCACCGTGCCGCCGCCCGGCTCGGCGCCGTCGTGCACCGCCGCGTACACGTAGTCGGTGTCGGGGATCAGGCCCGTCAGGCGCGCGTGGTTGACGCGGACCTCGTTGCCGGACTTGGCGTCTCGGTAGGTCCGGGTCTCCGCGGCCACGGTGCGCCCGAACCCGGCGGCCGGGGTGCCCAGCATGACGCGGGGATTGCGGACGGCCTCGGTGGTGTGCCATGACACCACCACCTCGGTCGCCGCGTTCGCGCCGAATTGCAGATGCAGACCGGTCACCGGGGGTCCGCCGCGGCGGTCGGCCTGAAACCAGACGGCCGGACCGCGCGCCTGCGACCACAGCAGCACCGCCCCGCCCCCGATGCCGGCCCCCAGGGCGGCCGAGACCGCGCTCGTGGTCAACAGCCTGCGGCGACTGATCCCCGGAACGTCGGTCATGCCTGCTTCATACCTGACGCAAGTAACAAATCCGGTAGCGTTTTCGATATGAGGAACGTGCGCAAAGTGATCAGCGCGGCCGCTCTCGCAGCGGCCGCAGGACTGGCTTTCACTCCCGCGATCTCACACGCGGACGGCCATCAGGTGACTTACACCGTGACGAGCCCCAACAACCTGACCGCCACGGTCAGCTACGTGAGTTCCGATCCGCCCAGCCAGGCGGCCTACAACGCGGACCCGTCGAAGTTCACGACGAGTGTGCAGGCGCCGCTGAGCGGGGGAGCGCCGGTCACCTACACCGCCACGCTGGCGAACCCGAACCAGTTTGCGACCATCACCGCCAGCGGCATGCTGCACTGGCCGGATTCGGGCAACGGCCCCGCCCAGTTCCACTGCGAAATCGCCGTGGATGGTCAGGTGGTCGCGCACGCGGACGCCACCACCACCGTCACCTGCCGACCCGGCTAGCCGATTAGCGCCGCTCACTTGTGCACGCGCACGGCGAGGAAGTACTCGTGTCGTTTCGAGTCCTCGACGGTGTAGCTCGCCGCCTTGGCTGCGCCGTCGTGGTCTGACTCCAGCCAGCGCTCGGTGTGCTGGCGCTCGAATTCGGTCCAGGACGGCACGGTGAACCGCTCCAGGACGAGGTCGGGTTCCTCCAGGCTTCGATAGAGTCGCCAGCTGTGGCCCCCCGTCCGCAGGCGTGACCGCCTGACCGCGGCCATCGCCTCGACGAATTCTTGGAGGTTCTCCGTCGGCACCCGGTATCGCACGGTCACCAGCACGGGCCCGTCGTTGGGGCGCGGTTCGAGCATGAGCATGGGCGCCGCCCAGCAGTTGGAGATGTTGCGGCTCAGCTTCCCGGTGGCCGGCAGCAACCCGAGGAAGGTGACGCTGAGGGCGGCGGCGGCCAGCAGCCCCGCCGACCAGGTCAGCGCGACCTTGAGCCCGTCGCGCGTGGCAAGGAGACCCCAGAGGTAGGCGCCGATCGCCTGGCAGCCCGTGAAGACCAGCAGGTACATCGCCAGCCCGCGGGCCCGGACCCAGCGCGGCAGATGCAGCTGGGCCGCCGCGTTCAACGTCGTCAGCGTCAGCAGCCACGCCGTCCCCGACAACACCAGGAAGGGTGCCGCCGCGGCGAACGACAGCCGGGCCACCGCGAGCGCACCGATTCCATACGCGGCGGCGCACGCCGCCAGCAACGCGTTGGGTGGCACCTTCTCGCGTAACGGGGCCGGGACCAGCAGGGCAAGCGCCGCGCCACAACCGATGGCCCCCAACGTAAGACCGTAACCGCTGGCTCCCAGGTGCCAGCTGCGCGCGGCGGCCACCGGCAGCAGGGCGAGCAGGGCCGAGGCGGGAAACACGAAAAGCGCTGTGCGCAACAAGATCCTGCGGAAAATCGGGCTGTTGACGACGTAGAGCCATCCGGTCACCATGGCCTGGCCGAACTGTTCTCGTTCGAGCGGCGCGAGTTGCTTGGGCCGTTGCCACCCGGCCAAGACGAAGATGATCCCGGTGAACGACACGGCGTTGATCGCGAACACCGCTGCCGGACCGGCGATTGCGACCACGACGCCGCCGATCGCCGGCCCGATCACCCGGCCGACGCTCGCCGAGACGCTCGACAGACTCGCGGCGGACGGGATCTGCTCGCGCGGAACGACTTCGGGCTGAATCGCCTGCCAGGCCGGCGCGGTCAGCGCGGACGCTAGGCCGATCGCCATGGTGAACAGCAACAGCGCGGCCGGGGTGAGCTTACCGAGGTAGGTCAGCGCCGCCAGGGCCAGCGCCACCACCACCGCATACGACTGCAGGACGACGAGCAGGCGCCGCCGGTCGAACAGGTCGGCCAGCACGCCGGCGAACATTCCTAGCAGCAGCGTCGGCCCGAGGCTGGCCGTCTGGACCAGCGCCACGATGGTGGCGCTGCTGTGGGCCTCAATTAAGAACCATTGTGCCGCCACGCTTTGCATCCACGTGCCGATGTTGGAAACGAACTGCGCGACGAACAGGTTGCGGAAGATGCGGTTGCGCAACGGTGCGAACGGCGACGACTGCCCGTCGTCGACACGCTCCCCATGCAAGACCGCCATCAGCGCTTAACCCAGATTGGTCGCGGCGAAGGTGTTGCACTGGTTGGGGTCACCGGTCTGGTAGCCGATGGTGAACCACTTCTGCCGTTCGGCCGACGACCCGTGCGTCCACGACTCGGGGTTGACGCGTCCGGTCGCCTGCTTTTGGATGCGGTCGTCGCCCACCGACGCCGCCGCCGAGAGCGCGTCCTGAATATCCTTGTCGCTCAACGGCTCCAGGTACGGCACGCCGGAGCTTTCCTGCTTGACCGTCGACGCGTAGTGGGCCCAGATGCCGGCGTAGCAGTCGGCCTGCAGCTCGGTGCGCACCCCGTTGCCCCCGGCGCCCTGCGCGCCCTGCTGGGAGCGGCCCAGCACCCCCTGCAGCTGCTGCACGTGGTGGCCGTATTCGTGGGCGACCACGTACTCCTGCGCGAACGGCCCACCGCTGGAACCGAATTTGTCGACCAGTTCCTGGAAGAAGTCGGTGTCGAAGTACGCCGTCTGGTCCACCGGGCAGTAGAACGGCCCGACCGCGGTGGTGGCCGGGCCGCAGCCGGTGTCCACGGACCCGGTGAACAGGCGCACGTGCGGGCGGGTGTAGTTGCGCATCAGCTGATGCCACACCGCGTCCACGGAGTTGCCGGTGGCGACCACGCGGCACTGCACGTACTTGTTGGCGTCGGCGCCGGTCTTGCACTGGCTCAGGTCGAAACCGGGCGCCGAATAGCCGCCGTTGTTGGTCTGCTGCTGGGGCATGATGCGGCCCGGGTCGATGCCGAAAAACAGCGCCCCGAGCAGGATCAGCAGGCCGAGCCCGCCGCCGCCGACGGCCATCCCCATCCCGCCCCCGCCGGACGACGACGCGGTGCTGGTGTCGATCTGCATGCCCTCGTTGAAGGTCATCGCACGCTCCTAAGGTTGCCGGGTGACGGGAAACCGGGCGTCGGTGTAGCTGCGCAGGTTGCGCAGGAACCGGCGGAGCCCCAGGTTGAGCAGCGGTCCGACCAACGGCATGGCCAACCGCGACGGGCCGGCCGGTTTTTGCGCCATGGTCCACGTCAGCCGGCAGCCACCGGGGATGACCTCGACCCGGTAGTCCTCGGCGAACGCCGCGACGGCCTTCGACGAGCATTCGTTGAACCGGAATGCCATGTGCGTGAAGGGTTCCCACGCCAGAAACTCCTCATTGCCGACGATCCCGCCACGCATCTCGACGACGCGGGTGGTGCCGACGCCGCGGGGCTCGGGACTCGTCCAGGTCACCTTCGTGATCACCGGCGCCCAGCGCGGCCAGGACTCGGCGTCGCCGAGCACCTCGAACAGCTGCTCGGGCGTGACGGCGAGGTCGACGCTGTTGCGGAACCGAAACGGCGCGGTCTCGACGAAGCCCAGCTCGACACGCTCGCAAGGGAACATGGCTTGAATCTAACCCGGCCCGTCGCTCGCCGCTGCCAGCAGCGGCACCAGGATGTCGCTGATCGGTGTCGGAAGGTTGTGGCCGCGGGCCTTGCGGATGATGACGCCGTTGCGGATGTCCCATTCGAGGCGCCGGTGATTCTCCCGGTCGAACAGCATCGAGGTGCCCATGTCCTTGGGGCCCTTGCGGAAAAGGTCGACCAGCTCGTCGACCACGTCGTCGGGTAGCCGGGCACCCTCGGCGCGCGCGACGGCCAGGCATTCGGCCACGTAGCGGCGCGACAGCGCGGCGATGTCGTCGCGGTGGAACATCCCGGATCGCCGCCCGGTCAGCACCATCAACCCGGCCAGCGCGTTGACCAGCAGCTTGCGCCAGGCCGCGGTGATGAAGTCGGGGTCGCAGTCCACCTGGCAGCCGGCGCCGCGCAGCAGCTCGGCCACCGTCTCCGCGGAGGGGCCCGACGGCAGCACCAGCCGCGGTTCGGTGCGCAACCGCACCCATCCCTCGGGCTGGGTCTCGGCGCCGTACCAGACGATCCCCGGCACCACCGGCGACGACGGGCAGTGCGGCTGCACCTGCTCGACCTGCTCGACACCGTTCTGCAGCACCACGACGATCGTGTGTTCGTCGCACAGCCGGCCGAGCCAGCCGGCGGCCTCGTCGTTCTGGGTGGCCTTGACCGCCAGGATCACCACGTCGACGGTGCCGTCGACCGTGTCGGGATCGGTGCGTACCGGGCCGGGCACCACGATCGGTTCGCCGCCGTCGGGCCGCAGCTCGATGGCGTCCCGGGATGTGCGGCCGCACACCAGGACGGAATGCCCGGCCTTGTACAGCAGGGCGGCGACCGTCGTGCCGACGGCGCCCGGACCGACGAGGGCGATGTTGGTGGCGATAACTCCGAAATTACTAGAGCGCGAGCGCCTGGCGCAGCACCGCGACGGTTTCGGCCTGCTCGCGCTTCGAGATCGCCGCGTCTTGGATCAGCATCGAGCCGTGGAAAGTGCCGGGGAACAAATGCAATTCGACGCTCACGCCCGCGGCGAGCATGGCCAGCGCGTAGGCGACGCCCTCGTCGCGCAGGGGGTCGAAGTGCATGACCGACACGTAGGCGGGCGGCAGGCCGGCCAGGTCGGTGGCACGGGCCGGCGCGGCGTAGATCGATACGTCGTCGCCGCCGGCCCGGCCGGGTCCCAGGTAGCTCTCCCAGCTGACGATCGCGCGCGGGCGACTCCAAAAAGGCGTGTCGGTGAACGCGATCATGCTGGCGGTGGCCAGCCGGTCGTCGAGTTCGGGCACGGAAAGGAACTGGAAGGCGATGTGCGGTCCACCGCGGTCGCGGGCCAACAGCGCCAGCGCGGCGCCCAGCCCGCCCCCGGCGCTGGTTCCCTGAATCGCGATGCGCTGCGGGTCGACGCCCAATTCGTCCGCGTGCGCCGCCGTCCAGACCAGCCCGGCGTAGACGTCTTCCAGCCCGCCGGGGAATGGGGTTTCCGGGGCGAGGCGGTAGTCGACCGACACCACGACCACGCCGAGTTCGCGCGCCAGCGCGACGTTGGAGGCGTGTTCGGTGTCCAGATCGCCGGCGATGAACCCGCCGCCGTGGACGTGGTAGATCGCGGCCGGAGCGCTGGGTTGGTCGGGCCGGTAGATGCGGATCGGCACCGCGGGATCGCCGTCGCGGCCCGGGATTTGACGGTCCTCGATCTGCACCCCGTTGGTGTCCGGCGGCGGGAACTGGGCGATCATCTCCGACAGCGCCGCCCGGATGGCCAGCGGATCGTCGCCCGGCAGATCGGGCAGGAGTGGAACGACGGCGGCGATTTCCGGGTCGAACGCATAAGTGGTCATCTGCACTCCTGATCCGTCCGCGGCGACGTCGCTCCTGCACTCTAGACTGGGCAGTCGTTCAAATCGGGCAAAAGGGGAGTAATTCGTGCTGCGCAGCCATGCCGCCGGTGCGCTGAGGAGTGGCGACGCGGGCCAGCAGGTGACCTTGGCCGGCTGGGTGGCCCGGCGCCGCGATCACGGCGGCGTCATCTTCATCGACCTGCGGGACGCGTCCGGCGTCGCGCAGGTGGTGTTCCGCGCCCCAGACGTGCTGGCCCAGGCGCACCACTTGCGCGCCGAGTTCTGCGTCGCGGTGACCGGGGTCGTCGAGGTCCGCCCGGAGGGCAACGCCAACCCGGAGATCGCGACGGGCGAGGTCGAGGTGAACGCGGGCTCGCTGACCGTGCTGGGCGAGAGCGCGCCGCTGCCGTTCCAGCTGGACGAGCCCGCCGGCGAGGAGCTGCGGCTGAAGTACCGCTACCTCGATCTGCGGCGCGACGGTCCGGCCGCGGCAATGCGGCTGCGCTCCAAGGTCAACGCGGCCGCGCGCGAGGTGCTGGCGCGGCACGACTTCGTCGAGATCGAGACGCCGACGATCACCCGGTCGACGCCGGAGGGGGCGCGCGACTTCCTGGTGCCCGCTCGCCTGCACCCGGGCTCGTTCTACGCGCTGCCGCAGAGCCCGCAGCTGTTCAAGCAGCTGCTGATGGTGGCCGGCATGGAGCGCTACTACCAGATCGCCCGCTGCTACCGCGACGAGGATTTCCGCGCCGACCGCCAGCCCGAGTTCACCCAGCTCGACATGGAGATGAGCTTCGTCGACGCCGAGGACATCATCGCGGTCTCCGAGGAGATCCTGGCCGCGCTGTGGGCGCTGATCGGCTACCAGGTCCCCACGCCGATCCCGCGGATCAGCTACGCCGACGCCATGCGGCGGTTCGGCTCCGACAAGCCCGACATGCGGTTCGGGCTTGAGCTCGTCGAGTGCGCGGAGTTCTTCGAAGACACCACCTTTCGCGTCTTCCAGGCACCCTACGTCGGTGCGGTCGTGATGCCCGGCGGGGCCTCCCAGCCGCGGCGCACCCTGGACGGCTGGCAGGAGTGGGCTAAGCAGCGCGGGCACCGCGGGCTGGCCTACGTGCTCGTCGGCGACGACGGGGAGCTCGGCGGCCCGGTCGCGAAGAACTTGTCCGACGCCGAACGCGCCGGGCTGGCCGGCCACGTCGGGGCCGAGCCGGGGGACTGCATCTTCTTCTCGGCGGGCCCGGCGAAGTCGTCGCGGGCGCTCTTGGGCGCGGCCCGCGGCGAGATCGCCAAGCGGCTGGGCCTCATCGACCCCGACGCGTGGGCGTTCGTGTGGGTGGTCGACCCGCCGCTGTTCGAGCCCGCCGAGGACGCCACCGCCGCCGGCGACGTGGCAGTCGGATCCGGGGCGTGGACCGCGGTGCACCACGCGTTCACCTCGCCCAAGCCCGAATACGAGGACGTGGTCGATACGGACCCGGGCAGCGTGCTGGCCGACGCGTACGACATCGTCTGCAACGGCAACGAGATCGGCGGCGGTTCGATTCGTATTCACCGCCGCGACATCCAGGAGCGGGTGTTCGCGGTGATGGGCCTGGACAAGGCCGAGGCCGAGGAGAAGTTCGGATTCCTGTTGGAGGCGTTCATGTTTGGCGCGCCGCCGCACGGCGGCATCGCGTTCGGCTGGGACCGGATCAATGCGCTGCTGTCCGGGGTCGACTCGATCCGCGAGGTGATCGCGTTCCCTAAGACCGGCGGCGGCGTCGACCCGCTGACCGACGCGCCGGCGCCCATCACGGCGCAGCAGCGCAAGGAGTCCGGAATAGACGTCAAGCCGGAGAAGGTTGACCGGGCATGAGCGAAATGCCTGACACCGCGACCATCAACGCGTTCAACACCAGCATCATCGACGAATTCCGGGCCAACGAGGGCAAGGTCGGCGGTCAGTTCGAGGGCGCCAACCTGCTGCTGCTGCACACGACGGGCGCGAAGTCCGGCCAGCCCCGGGTGTCGCCGCTGGCCTACTTCCGCATCGACGGCAAGCTGATCATCATCGGATCGTTCGCCGGCGCGCCCAGGGACCCCGCCTGGGTGCACAACCTGCGGGCCAGCCCGGCGGCGCACGTCGAGATCGGCACGGACGCGTTCGACGTCACCGCCCACGAGCTGCCCAAGGCCGAGCGCGACGCGCTCTTCGAAAAGGTCGCGGCCGCGGCGCCCGGCTTCGCCGAGTACCAGTCCAAGACCAGCAGGGTCATTCCGCTGTTCGAGTTGCAGCCGGCCTGACCGGGAGCCATGAAGCGAGCGGCGCGCGCGGGCCTCAAGCGGTTGCGCGCGCTGTGGTTCAACCTCGTGCAGACGGCGGTCGCCGCGGGCTTCTCCTGGTACATCGCGCACGACCTGCTGGGGCACCCGCAGCCGTTCTTCGCGCCGATCGCCGCCGCGGTATCTCTGTCGATCAGCAACGTGCTACGGGCGCAGCGCGCCATCCAGATGATGGTCGGCGTGACCCTCGGGATCGGTGTGGGCATCGCGGTGCAGGGGCTGCTCGGGCCGGGAGCCGTCGCCATCGGGGTCGCCGCATTCCTCGCGCTGTCCGCGGCGGTGTTCATCGGCCACGGCCGCATCGGGCAGGGAATGATGTTCGCCAACCAGACCGCTGTGTCGGCGATCCTGGTGCTGGCGCTGTACCACAGCGGTGTGGGTTGGGAGCGCATCTTCGACTCGCTGATCGGTGGTTGCGTGGCCATCGTGGTCGCGGTCCTGCTGTTCCCGGCCGACCCGTTGGAGGTGCTGCGCAGCGCGCGCGTCGGCGTGTTTAGCACGCTGCAGGGCGTCCTGACCCGAGCCGCGGACTTCGCCGCCGGCCGCCGGGAGGCCCCGCCCGACTGGCCGCTGTCGGCCGTCGACCGGGTGCACGCGCAGCTCGGCGCGCTGATCGAGGCGCGCACCACCGCCCGTCAGGTGGTGCGCGTCGCGCCGCGGCGCTGGGGCCTGCGCGATGCCGTGCGGGCAGCCGATCACCAGGCCGTGCACGTGGCGCTTCTCGCCGGCTCAGTGCTGGAGCTCGCCCGCGCCGTCGCGCCGGGCGCCGACAGCTGCCGCGCCACGCCTCCGCAGCCCGTGCACCGCGTGCTGGTGGTGCTGGCGGCCGCGACCGCGCTGGCCGACTCCGACCCGGCGGGGGCGTGCGCGTACATCGCGGCCGCGCGCCATCACGCGTCGCAGCTGCACTCGGGTGCCCGGGAGAGGGCCCAGGTGGTGCTCGCCGACGCCGTCCAGGCCTGCGTCGACGACCTGCAGCGGGTCATCGACCTGCGCTCATAGCGAGTCGGCCAGAAACTCCTGCACCAGCTTCTTCGGCGCCTGCGTCAGCCACGCCTCGGTGATCACCTCCGCGAGGTCGCGCGGTGCGATCTCGTCCAGTCGCAGCAGCACCGCCGGGTAGCCGTCGAAGTGCGGGGTGGTGAAGTAGACCCTCGGTTCGTCGGCGATCAACGCGAACTTGACGCCCTCGTCGGAAACCCGGACCCCGAGGATGTCCCCTTCCGGGGGTTCCACGCCGCTGTCGGCGAGCGCCTCGCGATCCGACGGGCGCAGTGGCCGTTCCCATGCCAGCAACTTCTTGCCGACCCGCCACTCGTGCGGTGACGGCTCGGAGGTGAGTGCCAGTTCACCAACGATGCGGGCGACGTCGTTCCACGTGGCCACGTCTTCGATTGTGCTCCCGAAATGGCGCGCTTGGCTCGCGATCGGCAAACGGGGTGTGATGGGATCAGCGTTGTGTCAGAAGCCTTGGAGGGAAATAAGGCCCGCCGGCACCGGGTCACCCACCGCACCCAGTACCGCTACTCCGACGTCGTGACCAGCTCTTATGGCCGCGCCTTCCTCACGCCGCGGGACTCCGCGCGGCAGCGGTGCGTGGCGCACCGGCTGACCATCGACCCGGCCCCCGCTGACAGCTCCACCAGCAGCGACAGCTACGGCAATATCAGTGCGTACTTCCACGTCACCGAGCCGCACCAGTCGCTGACGATCACCGGCGACTCCATCGTCGACGTGTATCCGCCGCCGCCGGAGCGCTACACCAGCGGGCCGGCGGTGCAACCGTGGGAGGCCGCCCGGCCGGCCGGGCGCCGCGGAGCGCTCGCCACCGAGTTCACCCTGGACCTGAACCCGCCGGAGATCACCGACGCGGTCCGCGAGTACGCCGCCCCCAGCTTCGAGCCGGGACGCCCGCTGGTCGAGGTGATGCGCGACCTGGCGTCGCGGATCTTCACCGACTTCACCTATCGCTCGGGGTCGACGACGATTTCCACCGGGGTCAACGAGGTTCTGGCGGCCCGGGAAGGGGTATGTCAGGACTTTGCGAGGCTGGCGATCGCCTGCCTGCGAGCCAACGGTCTGGCGGCCAGCTACGTGTCCGGTTATCTGGCCACCGACCCGCCACCGGGAAAGGATCGGATGATCGGCATCGACGCGACCCACGCCTGGGCGGGGGTGTGGACCCCGCAGGAGCCCGGCCGGTTCGAGTGGCTGGGCCTGGATCCCACCAACGACCAGCTGGTGGACGAGCGCTACATCATCGTGGGTCGCGGGCGCGACTACGCCGACGTGCCGCCGCTGCGCGGTATCATCTACACCAACTCCGAGCACAGCGTGATCGACGTCGCCGTCGACGTCGTGCCGTTTGGAGGTGACGTGTTCAATGCGTGATTTTCACTGCCCCAATTGCGGCCAGCGCCTGGCGTTCGAGAACTCCGAATGCCTGTCGTGCGGCAGCGCGCTCGGGTTCTCCCTCGAGCAGATGGCCCTGCTGGTGATCACCCGGGGCGACGACAGCGAGCACGCCGGCGCCGTCGATGCCGACGACTACCAGCTGTGCGCGAATCTGCATCTGGCGGAATGCAATTGGCTGGTCCCGAAGAACGACGCCGGCGGGTTGTGCACGTCGTGTGCGCTCACGCTGGAGCGGCCCAACGACAACGACGCCGACGGTCTGGCCGCGTTCGCCCGCGCGGAGGCGGCCAAGCGACGGCTGATCGCCGAGCTGCATGAGCTCAAGCTGCCGATCGTCGGACGGGACCGCGACCCCGACTACGGGCTGGGCTTCCGGCTGCTGTCGAGCGCGCACGAGAAGGTGTTCACCGGCCACGAAAACGGCGTCATCACACTGGATCTGGCCGAGGGCGACGACGTGCACCGCGAGCAGCTGCGAGTCGAGATGGACGAGCCGTACCGGACCCTGCTCGGACACTTCCGCCACGAGGTCGGGCACTACTACTTCTACCGGCTGATCACCCCGTCGCAAGACAACCTGGCGCGGTTCAACGAGCTGTTCGGCGATCCCGACGCGGATTACCAGGAGGCGCTCGACCGGCACTACCGCGACGGCGCGCCGGAGGGCTGGCAGGAAAGCTACGTGTCGTCGTACGCGACCATGCACCCCGCCGAGGACTGGGCCGAGACGTTCGCCCACTACCTGCACATCCGCGACACGTTGGACACGTCGGCGTGGTGCGGGCTGGCGCCGGCGTCGGCGACCTTCGACCGGCCGAACCTGGGGCCCAGCGCCTTCCCCAACATCATCGAGCTGTGGCTGCCGCTGTCGTGGTCGCTGAACATGGTGAACCGCTCGATGGGCCACGACGACCTGTACCCGTTCGTGTTGCCGGTCGCCGTCCTGGACAAGATGCAGTTCATCCACGACGCGATCGACGAAGTGAGTTCGGAGTCGCGGGGGCCCGCGGCGGTGGCGGGCTAGGCCGGCATCACCCGTCGTTCGTCGGGGCCCCACAGCGGCTGGAACCCGCCCGGCAACCGCAGTTGCGTCTCGGTGATGACGTCCGCGAGGTTGCGCAGCTCGGCATGGATCGCGTCGAGCAGTTCGGCCAGCTGCGCGCGGCTCCCGTCGGTGATCTCCTCCAGCTCCTCGGGGTGCGAGCGGCGCAGCAGCGTGCTGATCTCGTCCACCAACCGCTCGGGGCGCGACGACCCCGACGAGCTGGGCAGGTCCTTGAGGTTGGTCCGCAGCCGCTCCAGCTGATACAGCAGCGACCGCGGGTTGGTCGCGTCGAACAGCATCAACTCGGCCACCGCGGCGACGCTGACGTTGCCGACGGTGCGGCGCCGGTAGATGACCGACGACTCGCATGCGACCAGCGTCGCCTCGATGATCGTCTGCTCGGCGGCCGCGCACCGGACGGTGGCCAGCGTGGCCCGCAACAGGGAGGTCAGCCACAGGCCGCGTTCGATGCGCTTGCCGATGTCCATCATCGTCCAGCCCACGTCGCGCACCATCGACTCGCTCGCCACCCCGGCCAGCGTCAGCATCCCGGCGAGCGTGTGCGCCTGTGCCGACGCGAGCAGCGCGTCGGCCTCGGCGAGTGAGTCCGGCGGCTCGGAGCGCAGCGCCAGCGCGCGCTCCACCCCGGCCAGTACCGTCCACGTGTCATTCGACAACTGGTCGCGCACCGCCCGGGCGGCCAGCCCCAGCCCGTCCACCGAACCCACCAGCGACCCGGGCTGGTTCGGGTCCAGGGTCAGCGACCACAGCATCGAGGGAGTGACGGCGATCATCTCCGCGTGATCGTCGGTGCTGCCGTAGCCCGCGCTGGTGTCGCTGCCGGTGATCCGGCCCAGCGCGGCCATCAGCACCGGCACGCACTCGCTTTCCTCGGTGTGCTGCTGATGCCGGTACACGTGGAAGCGGTCGCGGGCCACGATGAGCAACCGGGCCATCTCCTCGGCGCGCTCGCCGTAGCGCCCCATCCAGAACAGGTCGGACAGCACGCGCGGCGAGCTGACCCCCCAGGTGCCCGCGGCCGTCTTCGCGGGTTCCGGCGGCGACGGCAGGGTCACCGTCTCGGCCCGCGCCCGCTCGGTGGGACGCACCCAGACATCCTTTGCCGCAACGGTTTTCAGCGTGAACGCCGAGGGGCCGGGGGCCAGCACGTAGCCGGCGCCGCCGATCATCGGCGCATAGCCGCCGCGCTGCGCGACGGTGAACAGCCGCATGCCCACGCCGGCCGACGACAACACGCCGGCGTGGTCGGTGGGCGCCGACGAGAACTGCGGCAGCTCCTGGCCCACCCAGTGCCACGGCATGTGTTCGATGCGCGCGGCCAGGTCGGCCAGCTGTGCGGACGAAAGTGTCGGCCCGACATAGGTTTTCCCGCCGACCGTGGACTTGATCAGCAGCGACGACAGGTTGGCCAGCAGGTGCGAGCGTTCGCCGGCCACGCCGCCCCAATAGACCGGCGCCGACTCCAGCAGCGGCTCCTCGTCGATCAGCCGCTCGGCCAGCTGCGGCAGAAACCGAAGCAGCCCAGGGCTTTCCAGGATGCCGCTGCCCAGCGTGTTGACCACGGTCACCGTCCCGCGGTGCTGCGCCTCCACCAGCCCCACGACGCCGAGGCGCGAATCGGCGCGCAGGTCCAGCGGGTCGGTGTACTCCGCGTCGACGCGGCGCAGGACCACGTCGACGCGTTTCAGTGTGCCCAGCGAGCGCATCCACAGCTTGCCGTCACGCACCACCAGGTCCGCGCTCTCCACCAGCGGAAAGCCCAGCAGGGTGGCCAGGTACGCCTGGTCGAACGCGGTCTCCGAGTAGATGCCGGGGGACAGCACCACCACCACCGGGTCCTGGGCGACGTCGGGGGCGGCGTCGATGAGCGCGAGGCGCAGCGCCTGCGCGAACGGCGTCGTCGCCCGCGGCGCGATCCGCTCGTAGAGGTCCGGAATCGAGTGCGCCACAACGCGCCTGTCGGCCAGCGCGTAGCCCGCTCCCGACGGCGCCTGCGTCCAGTCGGCGTTGACGTGGAAGCTGCCGTCGGGCACCCGGCTGACATCGCAGGCGTGCATGAACAGCTGGTGGTGCCCGGGCACCTCGATGCCGTTGGCGGGCCGCACGTAACCGGGGTGGCCGAACACCAGTTGCGGCGGCAGGATGCCCTCGGTGAGCAGGTTGCGCGGCCCGTACAGGTCGGCCAGCACGGCGTCGAGCAGGCGGGAACGCTGCACCAGCCCGGCCTCCAGCACGTCCCAGTCGGCCGCGGAGAGCACGATCGGCAGGGTGTCCAGGTTCCAGGGCCGGGGCTCCACCCCGCCGTGGTCGGGATCGACCTCGGTGTAAGTGATTCCGTCGTTGTCGATCAGGCCGTCCACCACCGAGCGCAGCCGGTTCAGCCCGGCCCGGCCGCGCTCCGCCACGGCGTCGGCGAGCTCGGACCACGCCGGGCGCACGTTTCCGTCGCGGTCGACGAACTCGTCGTAGCCGACCCGGGGGCCATGCCGCAGGTCGAAGAGCGCTTCCTGGGCCCGCGCGGTCCGGTATTCGGCCAGCAGCCGGTCGGCGTCGTAGTGGGCGGGGGGGACTTCGAGGGACGACATTTACTGCTGAACGGTACGCACGCGCCGCAGGTCGAGGATGCCCGGCGCGCCGATGTCGGTGAGAATCCTGGCCTGCCGCTCCTTGATCGCGGACAGGTCGAGCTTGCCCGCGGTGAAGCCGGTCGCCTCGAAGCGGCGGGCGCGGCGCGACTCGGCCTCGACGGCGTTGATCGGGGGCTCGTCGTAGGCGCGGCCGCCGGGGTGCGCGACGTGGTAGGTGCAGCCGCCGCGCGACGTCCCGGTGGTGAGGTCGACCAGCTCGAACTGCAGCGGCACGTCGGTGCTGATGGTCGGGTGCAGCGCGCTGGGCGGCTGCCACGCCTTGAACCGCACGCCGCCCACGTGGATGTCGGGGTTGTCGGTGGCCAGCAGCGGCACCGGGTAGCCGTTGGCCGTCACCACGTAGCGGTGCCGGTCGGCGCCGATGATGCGCACCTGGATCCGCTCGACCGAGGAGTCGACGTAGCGGGCCGTCCCGGTGGCGGTGGCCTCCTCGCCGAGGGTGTTCCACGGTTCGATCGCCCCGCGCAGCTCGATCTCTACGCCGTCGAAGACGGCGGTGCCGATCCGCGGGAAGCGGAACTCGGTGAACGGGTCCAGCCAGCTGGTCTCGAAGGGCACGCCGTGCGCGCGCAGGTCGGCAGCGACGTCGGCGATGTCGTGAATCAGGAAGTGCGGCAACAGGTATCGCCCGTGCAGGTTGGCGCCGTGCCGGATCAGCGGGGCGCGCAGCGGTTCGTCCCAGAACCACGCCACCAGCGAACGCACCAGCAGCGACTGCACCATCGCCATGCGCAGGTGCGGCGGCATCTCGAAGCCGCGCAGCTCCAGCAGGCCGAGCCGGCCGCGGGGGCCGTCGGGGCTGTAGAGCTTGTCGATGCAGAACTCGGCGCGGTGCGTGTTGCCGGTGATGTCGGTGAGCAGGTGGCGCAGCGCGCGGTCGGTCACCCACGGTTGTGGGGGAGCGGCCTTGGAAGACGAAGCGAGGCGCGCGATCTCGGCGAACGCGATCTCGAGTTCGTACAGCGCCTCCGTGCGGCCCTCGTCGACCCGGGGCGCCTGTGACGTGGTGCCGACGAACCGCCCGGCGAACAGGTAGGACAGCGACGGGTGCCGCTGCCAGTAGGTCAGCAGCGAGACCAGCAGGTCGGGGCGGCGCAGCAGCGGCGAGTCCGCGGGCGTGTTGCCGCCCAGCGTGATGTGGTTGCCGCCGCCGGTGCCGCCGTGCGTGCCGTCGACGTCGAAGGACTCGGTTGACAGCCGGGCCAGGCGGGCCTGCTCGTACAGCGTTTCCAGCAGCTGCGTCTGTTCGGCGAAGCTGGCCGTGGGCGGCACGTTGACCTCGATCACGCCGGGGTCCGGCGTGATGGTCACCGACTTCAGCCGCGGGTCCGGCGGCGGGCCGTAGCCCTCGATCACCACCGGGCAGTCGGCCTTGGCCGCCGCGGCCTCGACCCGGGCGACGAGGTCGACGAAGTGCTCGAGCGCCTCGGTGGGCGGCACGAAGATGTAAAGCTGCCCGCGGCGGACCTCGGCGACCATCGCGGTCGGCGGCGCCCCATCGGGCACGGTCACTGCGGCGTCGCCCTGTTCGGGCTCCGCCGGCAGTTCGGTTGCGGCGGCGAGGGGATCCGCCTCGAAGGTGGCGCGGGGCGGGCGCCAGTTGATCGAGTCCAACGGCAGCCGCAGGCCGGCCGGGGAGTCGCCCTCCAGCAGCACGATGCGGCCGCGGCGCAGCCGCCAGTCCGCGCTGGCCCAGCCGAGCTCGTCGTCGCGGCGGTGCAGCGGTAGCACGAAAGCGGCTGGGGCCGTGGTGGATTCGTCGAGGCGTGCCAGCAGCGCGGCGCGGTTCTCGGCGGTGTCGGGGGTGGCGTCGGGGCCGAGGTCGTCGGCCGCCGGCACCGGTTCGCCGTGCGGCTTGCGCACCTTGGCGGCCAGCCGGGCCAGCGGATCCTCGTAGGCCGGCCGCACCTGCGAGGGCGGCAGGCCGAAGCCGTCGGCGATCGCGGCGAGCACCTCGTAGGCCGCGTCCTCGTCGACGCGGGCCGGCGCGGCGCTCCAGGGATCGGCCAGCAGCGTGTCGTCGGCCCACAGTGGTCGCCCATCGGTGCGCCAGTAGAGCGCAATCTGCCAGCGCGGCAACGGTTCTCCCGGATACCACCGTCCCTGCCCGCGCTGGATCAGCCCCTGCGGCGCCCACACCGACTTCAGCCGAGCGGCCAGGTCGGACGCCCGCTGCCGCTTGTGCGGGCCGTCGGCGGCCGTCGTCCACTCCTCGTCGACCTGGTTGTCCACCGAGACGAACGTCGGCTCACCGCCGACGGTCAGCCGGACGTCGGCGGCGGTCAGCCGCTCGTCGACGGCGCGCCCCACGTCGCAGATGGTCCGCCAGGCCTGGTCGGTGTAGGGGAGCGTGACGCGGGGATCTTCGTGGACGCGGGTGACGGTGTTGGAGAATTCCAGGACCGATTCGCAGGGCTCGGTGCCGCCGGTGATGGGCGCGGCGCTCGCGGGGTGCGGCGTCGCCGCCAGCGGGATGTGGCCCTCGCCGGCGAATAGCCCCGACGTCGGGTCCAGCCCGATCCATCCCGCGCCGGGGATGTACACCTCGGTCCACGCGTGCAGGTCGGTGAAGTCGGCCGCGGGCCCGGACGGCCCGTCGAGCGCCTCCACGTCGGAGGCCAGCTGCACCAGGTAGCCCGACACGAACCGGGCGGCCAGTCCGAGCTGGCGCAGGATCGACACCAGCAGCCACGCCGAGTCCCGGCACGAGCCCACGCCGTTGCGCAGCGTGAAATCCGGTGTCTGCACACCGGGTTCCATCCTCAGGCTGTAGGCTACGTCGGCGTTGATGGCGCGGTTGAGCGCGACCAGGAAGTCGATGGTGCGGGTGCCCTCGGGAACCCGGAAATTGCTTACCCACGCCTGCACGAGCCCGCCCGGGCCCGACCCCTCACCGTCCTCGTCGACGGGCCGCAGGTACGGCTTGAGGTCGTCGGCCAGTTCCTTGGGGTAGGTCCAGCCGCCCGAGGGCCACTTCTCGGCCCAGTCCTCGATGAAGAAGTCGAACGGGTTGATCACCTTGAGATCGGCGATTAGCCCCACGGTGATGGTCAGCCGGCTCATGGGATTCGGAAAGACCAGCCGCGCAAGGAAATTGCCGACCGCGTCCTGCTGCCAGTTGATGAAGTGGTCACCCGGCTCGACGCGCAGCGAGTAGGCCTCGATGGCGGTGCGGGAGTGGGGGGCCGGGCGCAGCCGCACCACGTGCGGATAAACCCGGACCAGCCGGTCAAAGGTGTAGCTGGTGCGGTGCTCCAGCGCAACTTTGATGCTCACCCGCTGATTGCATCACAAGCGCCACAAGGTCGCAGCGCAGCGCAATGAGCTGGGCCCCGGGCCTATCCGTACTGGGGGCCCGGCGGCGGCGTGCCCGGTGGCGGGCCCGCCTGGTAACCACCGCCGGGCTGCTCCAGCGGCACGACCTGGCCGCCGGACAGCTTGCGGTAGCCGTAGATCCCGATCAGCGCGGCCACGGGCGCGCCGACGAGGATGCCCAGGCCGCAGGCCACGAAGCCGAGGAGGATGGCCGCCGCCGAGACCAGCCACACCAGCAAGGCGTTGACGAAGTTCGACTGGACGGTGGTGAAGCTGGACTTCAACCCGTCGATGGCGCCTTGGGAGCGGTCGATGATGAACGGGATGGCGAACTGCGCGAAGATGCCCACGACGAGGCCGGGGATGACGCACAGGACCGAGCCGATCGACGTCAGGATCCCGATGATGATCGCGGCGAGGATCACGTTGCCCAGGTTGCGCGGCTTGAAGAACGAACCGATGCTCACCGACCGTCCGTCCGCGATGTCCAGGCATCCGGAATAGAACGCGGACTGGGCGAAAATGCTTACCGCATAGATCAATATGTAGCCGACGATCATGACGATCAGCCCGCCCGCCCCGATGCTCGTCGTGGCGGTGGTGTAGCCGTCCGCGTTCGTGGAGGTCGTGGTCGAGCCCATGCCGCCGCCGAACAGGACCGCGCTGTAGGCGATGCCGATCAGCACCGCGTAGATGAGGGTGGAGACGACCAGCGGCGCGACGTTTTGGGTGAACTTGCCCCAGGCCCAGCTGAACGCCTCACCGATGCTGAAGGCCGGCGGACCGACGGGAGCGCCAGCGTAGCCGGGCGGCGGCGCGTAGCCGGGCGGATTCTGGGGTGGGACGTTCGGGTTGCCTGGGTACTCGGGGGGCTGGCTCATGTCCGTCCTAGCTGTTGGATTCAACTTGTGGCCACGCGCACGGAATCAACCCGGAACTTAGCAAATAAGTCGCCAGGACGCGCGGATTGTTTTCGCTGCTTTTCTCCCCGGCGCAGCCCGTCGCCCGGACGTGGTATGCCTAAACCCGTGTCCGACGGTCTCTTCGACCTTCCCGGTGCACCGCAGACAACCGACCAGGGCTTCGGCGTGTCGGCGGGTGCGCCGCTGGCAGTGCGGATGCGGCCGGCGTCACTGGACGAAGTCGTCGGCCAGGGCCACTTGCTGGCGCCCGGGTCGCCGCTGCGCCGCCTGGTGGAGGGCTCGGGCGTCGCGTCGGTCATCCTGTACGGCCCCCCGGGCAGCGGCAAAACCACGCTGGCCGCGCTGATTTCGGGGTCGACGGGCCGCCGGTTCGAGGCGCTGTCGGCGCTGTCGGCCGGGGTGAAGGACGTCCGGGCGGTGATAGACAAGGCGCGGCACGCGCTCCTTTCCGGTGAACAGACCGTGCTGTTCATCGACGAGGTGCACCGGTTCTCCAAGACCCAGCAGGACGCGCTGCTGTCCGCCGTGGAGAACCGGGTGGTGCTGCTGGTGGCGGCGACGACGGAGAACCCCTCGTTCTCCGTGGTGGCGCCGCTGCTGTCCCGGTCGCTGATCCTGCAGCTGCGGCCGCTGACGTCCGACGACATCCGCACGCTGGTCCGCCGCGCGATCGACGACCCCCGCGGCCTGGCCGGCCGCGTCGAAGTGCAGCCCGAGGCCGTCGACCTCCTGGTGCAGCTGGCCGCGGGCGATGCCCGCCGCGCGCTGACCGCGCTCGAGGTCGCAGCCGAAGCAAATGACGTCGTGACCGTCGAGACCATCGAGCAGTCGCTGGACAAGGCCGCCGTGCGCTACGACCGCGACGGCGACCAGCACTACGACGTCGTCAGCGCCTTCATCAAATCGGTGCGCGGGTCTGACGTCGACGCCGCGCTGCACTACCTGGCCCGCATGCTGGTCGCGGGGGAGGACCCGCGGTTCGTCGCACGCCGGCTGATGATTCTGGCCAGCGAGGACATCGGGATGGCCGACCCGACCGCGCTGCAGACCGCGGTCGCCGCCGCCCAGACCGTGGCGCTGATCGGCATGCCGGAGGCCCAGCTGACGTTGGCGCACGCCACCATCCACCTGGCCACCGCGCCGAAGTCCAACGCGGTCACCACCGCGCTCGCGGCGGCCATGAACGACATCCGGGCCGGCAAGGCGGGGCTGGTGCCGCCGCACCTGCGCGACGGCCACTACTCCGGCGCAGCGGCGCTGGGCAACGCGCAGGGCTACAAGTACTCGCACGACGCTCCGGATGGCGTTGTGCCCCAACAATATCCGCCCGACGAGCTGGTGGACGTGGACTACTATCGACCCACCGGCCGCGGCGGCGAACGTGAGATGGCCGGCCGACTGGACCGGCTGCGCGCGATCATCCGGAAGAGGGGACGGGCATGAAAACCTTCACCGACGAGGAGATGGGCCGGCTGCTGCCCACCGCCAAGGCCTACAGCGTCGTCATCCTCAAACGCGGCCCCAGGTTCGGCGACGAGTCGTCGCCGCCGATCATCTGGGAGCACGGCCGGCGCAACTTCGGCCTGCGCGACGACGGCGTGCTGGCGGTGGTGCTGCCGGTCACCGACGAGTCCGACGTCTGCGGCATCGGGGTGTTCGCCGCGAGCGTCGACGAAACCCGCGCCATCATGGCCGACGACCCCGGGGTCGCGGCGGGCGTGTTCACCTACCAGGTGCACGAGTGCCGCGGGTTCCCCGGGGACGCGCTGCCCTGAGCAATCGCAGTGGTCACAGGGTGTGAGCTGACGGCTTTGCGTGGGCATCTAGGGCGCAGATTTCGCCGGATTCCCGCCGTGGATGCACACAGAAAGCCCTAGTTACACACTCACGCCGGCCCTAGACCAGCTCCGGCACCCGCAAATGCGCGATGGCCAGCTCGAACTCGGCCACGTCGAGCACCTCGGCGCCCAGGTCCCGGGCCCGCCTGCTGCGCAGCTCGCTCGCCCGGTCGCGGTTTCGGGCCATCGCTTCGACGCTGTCGAAGCTCGAGCACGCCACCGCCCGCCGGCACGCCGGGTGGTCGACCATCAGGCTGGCGCTGCAGAAGCCGTCGAGCGTCTCCAACTCCGGGAGCACGTACATCCGGTAGAAGTTGAGGGACCGCTCGAGATGGTCCGGCACCACCTTGAGCCAGGTGGCCCGCACGCACGCTCCCTGATGCGCCCGATGATCGCGGCGCATCAGGGATATGTCCCATTCTTCGACCCTCGCCTGGCCGGAGAACATCATGGCGGCGCGGTCACGGATGGGCGCCACCCGCTCGGCGCTGGCGCGCATCTTCTCCAAGCTGTCCCACGAGCTGGTGGCGATGCAGGTGCCGTCCTGCCGGTCAACCAACAGCGACATTCCGACATACCCGTCCATCTCTTGCAGGGCGGGCATGACGACATCGCGAATGTGCGCAATGCCGATGTCGACCGACAGGGGTTGCGCCTGAATGGTGGTGGAGCGTGCGTACATTGGTGAGCCTCCTCGTCGGGGCCTGGATTTGACTGGGCCCCGGTGGCGCCACCGGGGCCCCATGACTACCTTCCTCCTCCCGGTCAGGGGTGGCAATGGGCGCGAACCGAGCTCAGACCAGCTCGGGCACCCGCAGGTGCGCCAGCGCCAGCTCGAACTCCCGCTCGTCGAGTTCCTCGACGCCCGCCTCGCGGATCGACGTGTTCTTGAGGGCGGTCGCCTGCTCCCGGTTGCGCTGCATCGCGTCCATGCTGTCGAACGTCACCGAGGACACGCCACGCCCGGATGCGCGGTCGACCAGCAGGCTGGCGCTGCAGAACCCGTCGAGGTTCTCGAGTTGCGGCAGGACGGACGACTTGAAGTACTCGATGCCGGCGTCCATTTGCCCTTGCGGCACCCTTACCCAGGTCGCGCGGACGCCAGCGCCGTCGGGCGCGCGGTGATCGCGGTGCAGCGCCGCGATCTCCCATTCCGCGACATCGGCCGTGCCGCCGAACATTTCCGCGGCCCGATCGCGGATCGGCGTCACGGTTTCACCGCTGGCGCGCATGGCCTCATCGCTCTCCCAGGCGCTGGTGGCGATGCACCGGCCCGACTCCCGGTCGACCAACAGCGATACGCCGACGCAGCCCGGCATGCCCTGCAGTGCGGGCATGACCTCATCGCGAACATGCGCAATTCCGGCGTCGATCGACGAAGGTTGCGCCTGAATAGTGGTAGAGCGCGCGTACACAATCCACCCCCTCTTTGTTCGGGGCAGCGCCCCGGTGGCGCCACCGGTCCAACCAGATACGTTCCTCCTGGCAGGCGGCGGTGGCAATGCCCCCCGGGGGTGTGGCAGCCCTCACAAACGATTGGCCGGTCCCGCCGGGCGCGCCGTAGGCTTGACCGGGTGCATACCGATGTGCTGCAGGTAGACACCGCTCAGCGCCGCATCGTCGATCTGACCGATGCGGTGCGCCGGTTCTGCTTCAGCTACGGCGACGGCCTGTGCAACGTGTTCGTCCCGCACGCCACGGCCGGGGTCGCGATCATCGAGACCGGCGCCGGTTCCGACGACGACCTGGTCGACGCGCTGGAACGGCTGTTGCCGCGCGACGAGCGGTACCGGCACGCGCACGGATCGCCCGGCCACGGCGCCGACCACGTGCTGCCGGCGATCGTGGCGCCGTCGGTGACGGTGCCGGTGGCCAGCGGCGACCCGCAGCTGGGCACCTGGCAAAGCATCGTGCTGGTCGACCTCAACCGGGACAATCCACGGCGGTCGGTGCGGTTGAGCTTCCTGGAGGGCTAGCTGGCTAGGCTGGGAATCCCGATCGAAGCAAAGCAAAGCAACTACGAAGAAGCGGGCTAAAAGTGCAGACACACGAGATCAGGAAGCGATTCCTCGATCACTTCGTGAAGGCGGGCCACACCGAGGTGCCGAGCGCCTCGGTGATCCTCGACGACCCCAACCTGCTGTTCGTCAACGCCGGCATGGTCCAGTTCGTGCCGTTCTTCCTGGGTGCGCGCACGCCGCCCTACGCGACGGCCACCAGCATCCAGAAGTGCATCCGCACCCCCGATATCGACGAGGTGGGCATCACCACCCGGCACAACACCTTCTTCCAGATGGCCGGCAACTTCTCGTTCGGCGACTACTTCAAGCGCCGGGCGATCGAGCTGGCCTGGGCGCTGCTGACCAATTCGATCGACGACGGCGGATACGGCCTGGATCCCGAACGACTCTGGGCCACAGTCTATTTCGACGACGACGAGGCGTTCTCGCTGTGGCAGGAGATCGCCGGGCTGCCGACGGAGCGGATCCAGCGCCGCGGCATGGAGGACAACTACTGGTCGATGGGCATCCCCGGGCCGTGCGGGCCGTCGTCGGAGATCTATTACGACCGCGGCCCCGAGTTCGGCGTCGAGGGCGGCCCGATCGCCAACGAGGACCGCTACGTCGAGCTGTGGAACCTCGTGTTCATGCAGAGCGAGCGGGGCGAGGGCACCGGTAAGACCGACTTCGAGATCCTGGGGCCGTTGCCGCGCAAGAACATCGACACCGGCATGGGCGTGGAGCGGGTCGCGTTCGTGCTGCAGGGCGTGCACAACGTGTACGAGACCGACCTGCTGCGGCCGGTCATCGATCTGGTCGCCACCCGCGCGCCGCGCGGATACGACACCGGTAACCACGAGGACGACGTGCGCTACCGCGTCATCGCCGACCACAGCCGGACCGCGGCGATCCTGATCGGCGACGGCGTCAGCCCCGGCAACGACGGGCGCGGCTACGTGTTGCGCCGGCTGCTGCGCCGGGTGATCCGCTCGGCCAAGCTGCTCGGCATCGAGGAGCCGATCGTCGGGGACCTGATGGCCACCGTGCGCGACTCGATGGGCCCGTCGTACCCCGAACTCGTCACCGATTTCGACCGGATCCGGCGCATCGCCGTCGCCGAGGAGACCGCCTTCAACCGCACGCTGGCCTCGGGTTCGAAGCTGTTCGAGGACGTCGCCGGCGCCACCAAGGCGACCGGCGCGACGGTGGTGTCCGGGTCGGACGCGTTCACCCTGCACGACACCTACGGCTTCCCGATCGAGCTCACCCTGGAGATGGCCGCCGAGGCCGGCCTGCAGGTCGACGAGATCGGCTTCCGGGAGCTGATGGCCGAGCAGCGCCGCCGCGCCAAGGCCGACGCAGCCGCGCGCAAGCACGCGCACGCCGACCTCAGCGCCTACCGCGAGCTGGTCGACGCCGGTCCCACCGAGTTCACCGGGTTCGACGAGTTGACTTCCGAGGCAAGGATTTTGGGCATCTTCGTCGACGGCAAACGGGTGCCCGTTGTCGCGCACGGCGGCGATGGCGCGGACCGCGTGGAGTTGGTGCTGGACCGCACCCCGCTCTACGCCGAGTCGGGCGGGCAGATCGCCGACGAGGGCAGCATCAGCGGAACCGGCGCAAACGAGAGCGCTCGTGCGGCCGTCACCGACGTGCAGAAGATCGCCAAAACCTTGTTCGTGCACCGGGTCAACGTGGAGTCCGGCGAATTCGTGGAGGGCGACACCGTCGTCGCTGCGGTGGATCCGGGCTGGCGCCGCGGCGCCACGCAGGGCCACTCGGGCACCCACATGGTGCACGCCGCGCTGCGACAGGTGTTGGGGCCCAACGCCGTTCAGGCCGGATCGCTGAACCGGCCGGGCTACCTGCGTTTCGACTTCAACTGGCAGGGCCCCCTGACCGAGGAGCAGCGCACCCAGATCGAGGAGGTCACCAACGAGGCGGTGCAGGCCGACTTCGAGGTGCACACCTTCACCGAGCAGCTGGAGAAGGCCAAGGCGATGGGGGCGATGGCCCTGTTCGGCGAGGCCTATCCCGACGAGGTCCGCGTGGTGGAGATCGGCGGGCCGTTCTCGCTGGAGCTGTGCGGCGGCACGCACGTGCACAACTCGGCGCAGATCGGGCCGGTGACCATCCTGGGCGAGTCGTCGATCGGTTCCGGGATCCGACGGGTAGAAGCCTACGTCGGGCTGGAGTCGTTCCGCCACCTGGCCAAGGAGCGCGCGCTGATGGCCGGGCTGGCGTCGTCGCTGAAGGTGCCGTCCGAGGAGGTGCCGGCCCGGGTCGCCAACCTGGTGGACCGGCTCAAGGCCGCCGAGAAGGAACTCGAACGTGCCCGGCTCGCGGGCGCGCGGGCCGCCGCGACCAACGCCGCGGCCGGCGCCGAGCGGATCGGTAACGTGCGTGTGGTGGCGCAGCGGATGTCGAGCGGGATGACGGCGGGCGACCTGCGCTCCCTGGTCGGCGACATCCGGGGCAAGCTGGGCAGCGATCCGGCGGTGGTGGCGCTGATCGCGGACAACTCAGCGGGCGAGGGCAATTCAGTGCCCTACGCCGTCGCCGCCAACGCCGCCGCCCAGGAGCTCGGTCTGAGCGCCAACGAGTTGATCAAGCAGCTCGCCGGGGCCGTCGACGGCCGCGGCGGCGGCAAGGCCGACCTGGCGCAAGGCTCGGGGAAGGACCCGACCGGCATCGACGCGGCCCTCGACGCGGTGCGTTCCGAGATCGCGCGGGTCGGTTGAGTGGTCTTGACACAGCACCGCCTCCCGGACCGGCCCGGCGACCCTGATCAGGATCCCGGGCGTGGTCGTCGGCTCGGTATCGACGTGGGGAGCGTGCGCATCGGCGTGGCCGCCAGCGACCCCGACGGCATCCTGGCCACCCCGGTGGAGACGGTGCGCCGCGACCGTTCCGGCAGGCACGTGCGCCGGCTCGCGGAGCTGGCCGCTGAGCTGGAGGCCGTCGAGGTGATCGTCGGGCTGCCGCGCACCCTGGCCGACCGCACCGGCCCGTCGGCGGTGGACGCGATCGAGCTGGCGGAGACGCTGGCCCGGCGGATCGCCCCCACGCCGGTCCGGCTGGCCGACGAGCGGCTGACCACCGTGAGCGCCCAGCGGTCGCTGCGCGCCGCGGGAGTGCGGGCCCGAGAGCAGCGCGCGGTGATCGACCAGGCCGCGGCGGTGGCGATCCTGCAGAGCTGGCTCGACCAGCGCCGCGCGGCGACCGGGGGTCCCACCGATGGTTGACAGCGCCCGCGGCCAGCGCGCCGAGCCCGAGGCGGTCGGGTCGCCGCGGCGCCGAACGAGCCGGGTTGCCCGCAACCGCGCGGCACAGCGCAAGCGGCGGAAGCGCTTCATCGGCCGGATCGTCCTCGTGCTGTCCGTCGTGGTCATGGTGACCGTCGTCTTCGTCGGCACCCGGCTGTGGAACACGGTGTTCGGCTCCGGTGACGACTACAGCGGAAACGGCAAGCGCGACATCGTGATTCACGTGCAGGACGGCGACTCGACCACGATGGTGGGCGAGACGCTGCACAGCCAGGGGGTCGTTGCGACGGTCCGCGCGTTCGTCAACGCCGCGCACGGCAACGCCGCGATCAACTCGATCCAGCCCGGCTACTACCGGATGCGCACCGAGATCCCGGCGGCCAACGCCGTCGCGCGGCTGGCCGACCCGAACAACCGGGTGGGGCGGCTGGTCATCCCGGAGGGCCGTCAGCTCGACGACACCACCGACATGAAGACCAACGTGGTGAATCCCGGCATCTTCTCGTTGATCTCCCGCGCCACCTGTGTGGACCTCGACGGCACCAAGCGCTGCGTGTCGGTCGACGACCTGCGCGCCGCGGCCTCCAACAGCGCGCCCACGACGCTGGCGGTGCCGCCGTGGGCCGTCGAGCCGGTCACCGAGCTGGGCAAGGACCACCGCCGCATCGAGGGGCTGATCGCGCCGGGGACCTTCAACGTCGACCCTGCGTCGTCGGCCGAAAGCATCCTGACCAGCCTGATCAGCGCGGGTGCCGTGGAGTACATGAAGTCCGGGCTGCTGGATTCCGCGCAGGCCAGGGGGGTGTCGCCCTACGACATCCTGGTGGTCGCCTCGCTGGTGCAGCAGGAGTCCAATTCGCAGGACTTCGCGAAGGTGGCGCAGGTGATCTACAACCGCCTGCACGCGCACCACACGCTGGAATTCGACTCGACCGTGAACTATCCGCTGGACCGCCGCGAGGTCGCCACCTCCGACGCCGACCGCGCCCAGCGGACCCCGTGGAACACCTATGTGTCGCAGGGGCTGCCCGCCACGGCGATCTGTTCGCCCGGCGTCGACGCGCTGCGCGCGGCCGAGCATCCGGAGCCGGGGGACTGGCTGTACTTCGTCACCATCGATGCGCAGGGCACGACGCTGTTCACCAAGGACTATCAGCAGCATTTGGCCAATATCGAGCTGGCTAAGCACAACGGTGTCCTCGACAGCACGCCCCGCTAGAAAGGCGGGGGTGCTCGGGCGCCCCATCGCCCATTCGAAGTCCCCTGACCTGCACCTGGCCGCGTACCGGGCCCTGGGCCTAAACGACTGGACGTACGACCGCATCGAATGCGGCGCCGAGGAGTTGCCCGGCGTGGTCGGCGGTTTCGGGCCGGAGTGGGTCGGGGTCTCGGTGACCATGCCGGGCAAATTCGCCGCGCTGCGATTCGCCGACGAGCACACCGAGCGAGCGGCCCTGGTCGGCTCCGCCAACACCCTGGTGCGCACGGCGGCGGGCTGGCGGGCCGACAACACCGACGTCGACGGGGTCTCGGGCGCGGTGGGGTCGGCCTCGGGATGGGCGCTGGTCTGTGGATCGGGCGGCACCGCGCCGGCGGCCGTCGTCGGCCTGGCCGAACTCGGCGTCACCGGCATCACCGTCGTCGCGCGGGATCCGGACAAGGCCGCCCGGCTGGTGGACCTCGGCGCCCGCGTCGGCGTCGAGACCCGGTTCTGCGGCCTGGACGACGCCGGACTGGCCGACGAGGTGGCGGGCGCGCAGGTGCTGGTCAGCACCATCCCCGCGGACGTGGCCGCGCGGTACGCCGGCGTGTTCACCGCCATCCCGGTGCTGCTGGACGCGGTCTACGATCCGTGGCCGACGCCGCTGGCGGCGGCGGTCGGCGCGGCCGGCGGCCGGGTGATCGACGGCCTGCAGATGCTGCTGCACCAGGCGTTTTCCCAGGTGGAACAGTTCACCGGGCTGCCCGCGCCGCGAGCGGCGATGGAGGCGGCGCTGCGCTAGCCTGCCGCGCATGGCGGGTCTGAGTTCCGACCGCCGAACGTGAGGCCTATGGACGAATTCGCCACAGTTTTCGTACATAGCCCCCACACTCACCGCGTGTACAGGAGGACCCATGCGGCTGGGAGCGGCTGTGGCAGTGCTCGCCTGGCTGGTGCTGCTGAGCGCCTACGACGTCCGGTCACGCCGGCTGCCCAACGCGCTGACCCTGCCCGGGGCCGCCGCCATCCTGCTGGCCGCCGCCCTGACCGGCCGCGGGCTGCCCGCGCTGGCCGGCGCGGCGGCGCTGACCGGCGCGTACCTGGCGGTCCACCTCGTCGCCCCGGCGGCGATGGGGGCCGGCGACGTCAAGCTGGCGATCGGGCTGGGCGGCCTGGCGGGCTGTTTCGGGCCCGACGTGTGGTTCCTCGCGGCGCTGGGCGCGCCGCTGCTCACGGCGCTGGCCGGGGTGGTCGCGTGGTCGCGCGGCTCGCGCACCGTGCCGCACGGCCCGTCGATGTGCCTGGCCACGGCGGGCGCGGCGGGGTTGGCCTGGCTGGGTTGAGCACATGGGAGAATGGCCGGGTGTTGCGCTGGATCACCGCCGGAGAATCCCATGGTCGCGCGCTGGTGGCCGTGGTGGAAGGCATGGTCGCCGGCGTCGGCGTCACCTCGACCGAGATCGCCGATCAGCTGGCCCGTCGCCGCCTGGGCTACGGCCGCGGCGCGCGGATGAAGTTCGAGCGCGACGCGGTCACCATCCTGTCCGGGATCCGCCACGGCGTCACCCTCGGCGGGCCCATCGCGATCGAGATCGGCAACACCGAGTGGCCGAAGTGGGAAACCGTGATGGCCACCGACCCGGTGGACCCGGCCGAACTGACCAACAGCGCCCGCAACGAACCGCTGACCCGGCCGCGGCCCGGCCACGCCGACTACGCGGGCATGCTC
This sequence comes from Mycobacterium sp. IEC1808, assembly GCF_002101935.1. Classification (NCBI taxonomy): domain Bacteria; kingdom Bacillati; phylum Actinomycetota; class Actinomycetes; order Mycobacteriales; family Mycobacteriaceae; genus Mycobacterium; species Mycobacterium sp. IEC1808. Next base: position 44,949 of record NZ_LQPV01000044.1, read on the forward strand.
AAGTACGGCTTCGATGACGCCCGGCCGGTGCTGGAGCGGGCCAGCGCCCGCGAGACCGCCGCCCGCGTGGCCGCCGGGACCGTGGCCCGCTCGTTCCTGCGGCAGGCGCTCGGCGTCGAGGTGCTCTCGCACGTCATCGCGATCGGTCCGTCAAAGCCCTACGACGGCCCGCCGCCGCGCCCCGAGGACCTGCCCGCGGTCGATGACAGCCCGGTCCGCGCATATGACAAGGCGGCCGAGGAAGCGATGATCGCTGAGATCGAGGCGGCGAAGAAGGACGGCGACACCCTCGGCGGCGTGGTGGAGGTGGTGGCGTTCGGCCTGCCGGTCGGGCTCGGCTCGTTCACCAGCGGGGACAACCGCCTGGACAGCCAACTGGCCGCCGCCGTGATGGGCATTCAGGCGATCAAGGGCGTCGAGATCGGCGACGGGTTCGAGACGGCGCGCCGCCGCGGCAGCCGCGCCCACGACGAGATGTACCCCGGTCCCGACGGCGTCGTCCGCTCGACCAACCGCGCCGGCGGGCTGGAGGGCGGCATGACCAACGGCCAGCCGCTGCGGGTGCGGGCCGCGATGAAGCCGATTTCCACCGTCCCGCGGGCCCTGGCCACCGTCGACATGGCGACCGGCGACGAGGCCGTCGCGATCCACCAGCGCTCCGACGTGTGCGCGGTGCCGGCCGCCGGAGTCGTGGTCGAGACGATGGTGGCGCTGGTGCTGGCCCGCGCGGCGCTGGAGAAGTTCGGCGGCGACTCGCTGGCGGAGACCCGCCGCAACGTCGAGTCCTACCGGCGCGCGGTCGCCGACCGGGAATCGCCCGCCGCGCGCGGTACCGCGTGATGGCGCCCAAAGCGGTGCTCGTCGGGCTGCCGGGCTCCGGCAAGTCCACCATCGGGCGGCGGCTGGCCAAGGCGCTCGGGGTCGGGCTGCTCGACACCGACGTGGCGATCGAGCAGCAGACTCACCGCAGCATCCCCGAAATCTTCGCCACCGACGGGGAACAGGAGTTCCGCCGCATCGAGGAACAGGTGGTGCGCGCGGCTTTGGCCGAGCACGACGGCGTCCTCTCGCTCGGCGGCGGCGCGGTCACCAGCCCGGGCGTGTGCGAGGCGCTGGCCGGGCACACGGTCGTCTACCTGGAGATCGGCGCCCGCGAGGGGGTACGGCGCACCGGCGGCACCGCCGTGCGGCCGCTGCTGGCCGGCCCGGACCGCGCCGAGAAATACCGCGAGCTGATGGCCAAACGGGTCCCGCTGTACCGGCGCGTCGCAACCATCCGGGTCGACACCAACCGCCGCAATCCCGGGGCGGTGGTGCGCAACATCCTGAGCCGGTTGCAGACGCCGAGCGAGGCCGCCACATGACCGCCGCTCCGGTCACCGTGCACGTGGCCGTCGATGAACCGTATCCGGTGGTGATCGGCGCCGGCCTGCTCGGCGAGCTGGAGAACCTGCTGTCCGGCCGGCACCGAGTTGCGGTGCTACATCAGCCGGTGCTGGCCGAGACCGCCGAGGAGATCCGAAAGCGGCTGGCCGACAAGGGGATCGACGCGCACCGCATCGAGATCCCGGACGCCGAGGCGGGCAAGGAGCTGCCCGTCGTGGGATTCATCTGGGAAGTGTTGGGCCGCATCGGGATCGGCCGGAAGGACGCCCTGGTCAGCCTGGGCGGCGGCGCGGCCACCGACGTCGCCGGTTTCGCGGCGGCGACCTGGCTGCGCGGCGTCGACATCGTCCACGTCCCCACCACGTTGCTCGGCATGGTCGACGCCGCCGTGGGCGGAAAGACCGGCATCAACACCGACGCCGGCAAGAACCTGGTCGGCGCGTTCCATCAACCGCTGGCCGTCCTGGTGGACCTGGAGACGCTGAAGACGTTGCCGCGCAACGAACTCGTCGCCGGGATGGCCGAGGTGGTCAAGGCGGGGTTCATCGCCGACCCGGTGATCCTCGACCTCATCGAGGCCGACCCGGAGGCCGCGCTGGACCCCGCGGGGGACGTGCTGCCGGAGCTGATCCGGCGCGCGATCGCCGTCAAGGCGGAGGTCGTCGCCGCCGACGAGAAGGAGTCGGAGCTGCGCGAAATCCTCAACTACGGCCACACTTTGGCGCACGCGATCGAGCGCCGGGAACGCTACCGTTGGCGCCACGGCGCCGCCGTGTCGGTGGGCCTGGTGTTCGCCGCTGAGCTGGCCCGGCTGGCCGGCCGGCTGGACGACGAGACGGCGGCGCGCCACCGCAGCATCCTGACCTCGCTCGGGCTGCCGGTTACGTACGACGCCGACGCGTTGCCGCAGTTGCTCGAATACATGGCCGGGGACAAGAAGACCCGCGCCGGCGTGCTTCGGTTCGTCGTCCTCGACGGACTCGGGAAGCCGGGCCGGCTGACCGGTCCGGACCCGTCGCTGCTGGCGGCGGCCTACTCGGGGTTGGCGGCATCATGACGGTGAACGTGATCAACGGCCCGAACCTGGGCCGGCTGGGCCGCCGCGAGCCCGACGTGTACGGCGACACCACCCACGAGCAGCTGGCGGAGCTGATCGAGCGCGAAGCCGCCGCCCTCGGGCTCAAAGTCGTTGTGCGGCAAAGCGATAACGAAGCACAGCTGCTGGACTGGATCCACCTGGCGGCCGACGCGGGCGAGCCGGTGATCCTCAACGCCGGCGGCCTGACCCACACGTCGGTGGCGCTGCGCGACGCGTGCGCCGAGCTGAGCGCGCCGCTGATCGAGGTGCACATCTCCAATGTGCATGCCCGCGAAGAGTTTCGGCGTCACTCCTACATCAGCCCCGTCGCGACCGGCGTGATCGTCGGGCTGGGCATCCAGGGCTACCTGCTCGCCCTGCGGTATCTGGCGGAAGCCGCCGGGTAGTCGACCGTCACAAACCTCGTGCCGACAGCCAGCCGTCGATCCTCTCGGCGACTGCACGCCAACCCGGTTCGAGCATCATGTTGTGGCCCATGCCGGTGAAAAACTCGGCGTCGGTACCGTACGCGCGGGCAGTCTTCCGTATCTCGTTCTGGCTGAAACAGGCGTCGTCTTGCGCTCCTAAGACCAGCAGAGGTGTGGTGACCCGCTTGGGCCTGGGAAGGCTGAGCACCGTCAAATCCAAGGCCTGCCTTCCGACATACTCTTCGTCCAGCAGGGGAGTGTAGCGCGCGAGATCCGAATCTGGCGTGGCCGCGGAGTAGAAGTTCTTGCGTGCCGCCGTAGTTGTGTTCACCGCGTGCAGGGTCTTGCCCCGGATCAAGGCGCGTGCTGAGCGCGTCGGATGACGCCCCAGTATGCGGAGCAACGCACGGCTGGCGCCGCTCACCGGCATCGTCGCGAGCAGGACTCCCGCTGGGACGTTGTGCGTCTCAAGGTATTTCTGAACGATTAAGCCGCCCATCGAGTGACCAATGACCACAGGCTCCACGGGAAGGCGCCTGGCGACGTTCGCCACGTCCTGCACCCAGTCGGCAACCGAACACCGCCGTGGCTTGGTCCTTTCGCTTCCGCCATGGTTGCGGAGGCTGACCGCTACCGCTCGATAGCCCTTGTCCGCGAAAAAATCGAGAAAATTCTCGTCCCAGCACCAGGCCGCGTGCCATGAGCCATGGATGAAAAGCAGCGGCGCCGGGTGCGCCACACTAATAGAACCTTTGTCGATGACTTCAAGCTTCATCGTGCTCCTTAACGCCGCAATTGAAGGGGCTCAGCTGAATTCGATGACACCACGGATATTCCGGCCGAGTCGCATGTCCGCGAGAGCTTCGTTGATTCCTTCGAGCCGGTACCGCCGCGTTATCAGCTCGTCGAGTTTGAGATGTCCGTCGCAGTACATGGACAGCAACATCGGCATGCCCGCGCGCGGGTTCATACCGCCGTAGATCAGTCCTTTCAATTGCTTGCAGTACTGCACCATCTCGAGCAAGACGATTGGGATGCTCATCTCGAATCGCGGAACCGCCACCATCAGACACGTGCCGCCCTTGCGCGTCAACGCCATCGCGGGTGCCACCATCTCGGGTTCCAGCACGCTCGGCGTCAGGATCACACGGTCGGCCATCGCGCCGCGGGTGAGGTCGCGAACAAGGGGTATGGCTTCTTCAATCGACGCGCAGGTACGCGTCGCGCCGAAGGACTCGGCCGTCTCGCGCTTGAAACCCACGGGATCCACCGCGATCACCGAAGTCGCGCCGGCGGCGCGGGCGCCCTGTACGGCGTTGATCCCTACCCCGCCGACGCCGACGACGACGACGGTATCGCCGGCACTGTCCCGACGCCGGAACTGCCCGACCCCCAACCTGTTGAGACGCCGCACGACACCAGCGAGGCCGACTCGAACGGTATCGATTTGTCGATCTTGACGACGGATTGCTCAGCTACGACGGCATATTCGGCGAAGGTGCCGAGCTTCATCATCGCCATCAGGTCCTCGTTTCCGAGGTGGCGCCGCGCCGTCTTGTCGGTCACCATCTGCTTGGCGAAGAACATCGCGCCCACGTCGCACAGGTAGGTGGCACCCAACACGCACCACCGGCAGGACCCGCACGCCGGTATGAACGACATGGTCACGTGGTCCCCGCATCGCACGGACCGCACACCCGGACCGACCTCGACGACGACCCCGGCCCCCTCGTGGCCGCCGAGCACGGGGAAGAAGTATAACGGCGGCGCGCCGGCGACCTCCATGATTGCTGCGACCTCGGGACTGGGCGTGCAATCACCGTTGGCAAAGTGGTCGTCCGAATGGCAGACGCTGGCCGCACGCATCTTCACCAGAACTTCGCCTTCGCGAGGTGGGTCCAGCGTGATTTCTTCGATGTCCCAGTCGCCGCCGACTCCCCGCAGGACTGCCGCGGCGCATTTCATGCCCGCCTCCTTCGAGCAGTTGGCGCGGCGCAAGTTCGGGTGTCGGCGCACATCCTTTCACACGGTCGAATGCTCTGCTGCGCAGTGTGTTTCATCGGGCGGATCCCTCCGGTCGCTGCGATCTTGCGATCAATGCTGCTCATGACAGCCGACGGTAGAGCCGTTTCAGCAAGCCACCGACTCGATGTCCACTCACCGAACAGGGCTGGGCGATTGGCTCGCTGGCGGCTCCGGAGGCAAGCCGCCGTGTTGTCCACTCTCCGGACATTGGTTTGTCGGCCCCGCCGCGGCAGTCCTAGCGTTCCATCGTGATGAACCGCATTGACATGGTGGAGCTCTGGGAGCGGCACACCCGCTACGAATTCGAATGCAGGGACGCAGATCTCGCGGTGTCGACAATGGTGCCTGAGGCGCGCGTTATGCACCTGCCGACGATGAGCGGAGCGTCTGGACGCGACGCGCTGCGCGCCTATTACGCCGACGTCTTCATCCCCGGGCAGCCGCCGGACACCGAGCTCGACCTCATTGCCCGCTCGATCGGTGACGACGTCTTGGTCGATGAGTGCATCATGCGGCTCACCCATGACCGCGAGGTACCGCAGCTTCTGCCCGGGGTGGCCCCGACGGGTGTGTCACTCGAGGTCGCCTTCGTCGTGATCGTCAAGTTCCGGGACTCTTTGATGTTGAGCGAGACGCTCTACTGGGACCAGGCTCAAGTCCTGCGCCAAGCCGGTCTGCTGTCCGCTGACGCGCTGCCGCTGCCGGACACGTCCGACGTCAGCAGCTACTTGCGCACCTCGAGGACCCGTTGATGTCCCGGGTGACGGTACGCTGTTGCATGGCCCCCACCGCGGGAAGTTCCGAACCAGCCGGCCCAGCCCGAAGCGTCATCCATACTGCGTTCGCGCTTCTTGACCTGGTCGCCGAGCTGCAACCGGTGCGGCTGGTGGACCTCAGCGCAGCCGCGGGGCTGCCTCACCCGACGGTGCATCGACTCCTTCGCCAACTGGTCGAGGTAGGAGCAGTTCGTCGGGACGGCTCGCGCTACAGCCTGGGCGCAACTGTGCTTCGCCTCGGTGCGACGGTCACACCCGTGGCCCGACTGCGCGTCGCGGCCCGGCGGCCCATGGCCGAACTCGCGGCACGCACCGGGGCGGCCGTGAGCCTGTCGGTCAATTTGGGCGACGGTCCCGTATACCTCGACACACTCGACGCGCGAACACCCGTCCGCTACGTCGCGAAGACGGGTGACGCCGTCCTGCCGGAGACGGCGCAGGCTCGCGCGCACTATAGCTGCGCCACCGGGGTTCCGGTTGTTGACGCCGGGCAGGTGGCAGCCGACTATAGCTGCTCCGCGATGGCAATACCGCTCGGTTCATCGGGCGTTGCCGTCGTGTCCACGATGCTGCCGACGGGCAGGCCCCCGGCCGGGATGATCGAAGCCACTCGCCGGACCGCTGAACGCATCACCGCATCACTGCGGGCGCCGGTGTCCGAGCCGTAATCGTTCACCGAGCCCGCAGCCGAGTCCGAAAGACCGCTTCGACAGTCGCTTTGGCGTGCCGCCATGCGCGCAGAAGAGGGGGGACCTGATGGCACGAACCGAGCATGATGCGTGGGATCTGGCCAGCAGCGTGGGAGCCACCGCGACGATGGTCGCCGCGGCGCGAGCGGTCGCGACCAGGCGTCCGCAGCCGGTCATCACCGACGAGCTGGCCGAGCCCTTGGTGCGCGCCGTCGGACTGGACGTGCTGGCCCGACTGGCCAGCGGCGAGATCGATTCGGTGAGCCTCGAAAGCGACATCGGTGTTCCGCGGATGGTCGACATGTTCGCCGCCCGTACCCGCTTCTTTGACGACTTCTGCATCGCGGCGACGCGCGCGGGCGCGCGTCAGGTGGTGATCGTGGCCTCCGGGTTGGACACCCGCGCCTACCGGCTGGATTGGCCGGCGGGGACGACGGTCTACGAGATCGACCAGCCTGACGTTATCGCCTTTAAAAGCGGAGCGCTCTCTGCCCTCGGCGCGGCCCCCACCGCTAGCTTGGAAACAATCGGCGTCGATTTGCGCGAAGCGTGGCCAACGGCGTTGCAGGACGCCGGTTTTGACTCAACGCAACCCACCGCATGGCTCGCCGAGGGTCTTTTGATCGGATACCTGCCGCCGGAGGCAGAGGTCTCGATGCTGGACTCGATCATGTCGTTGTCCCACCGGGACAGCCGGCTGGCCGCGGACTACGGTCTGGTCACCGGTACGTCAGCAGAGTCGAAAGAACAGGCGCGGTTGATGGCCGAGGGCTGGCGGCGACGCGGCCTGGACATGAATATGGCCGGTTTGATTTACCCCGGCGAGCACACCGATGCCGCGGCTCACTTACACGCAAAAGGCTGGGCTACAACGAAATTCGGGATCAGCGACCTCTTCACGGCGGCGGGGCTGCCGGCATTGCAACAGGCCAGCCACGTGGGCTCGGCCGCAGCAATCAGCTTCATCACGGCACTGCGAATGTGACCGACTAGTCCTACCTAGGCTCCGCGTCTGGCTTCTGGTCGCCGGTGCGGATCACCTCGGTCTTCGGCTCGTGGTCGGCCGCGGTGTGGATCGTCTCGGTCGGCGCGTCACGCTCGGCCGTGGCGACCGAAGCGGTCCGCTCCTCGTGCCGGGCTCCCGCGGTGGGAATCTCGCCGGTCGGCGCCTCGTCGCCGCGGACGGCCGAGAAGACGTCGGTATCGGCCCGTTCGTCGCCCTCCCCGTGCGGGCGGGGCGGCGGGTTGCGGTCGATCCGCCAGCGGCCCACGGCCACGCCGATGATCCCGGGCAGGAAGACGAGCAGCGCGGTGAAGGCCGCGAACGTCGTCACCTCGTTGATCAGGCCCCCGGTGTACAGGCCGGAGTACGCGAGCGCGATGAGCCAGGAGACGGCGCCGCTGAGGATGCCGGCCAACAGGCCGGCCAGCAGCCACGTCATCGCCAGATCCTGTCGGCGGTCCGGATCGGGCTGTGCCTTGGCGTCCGCCCGACCGTCGAGCACCCCCCACACGACGACGCCGATCACGAACAAGAGCAGCAGCACGACGCTGATCAGCCCGGCCTGTGTTTGCCACGCGTTGATCAGTGCACCTTGTATCAAACGGACGACGACCATCGCGGCGGCGAACACCAATCCGCGCAGCATCCAGTTCCTCATGAAGGGAAAGCGTAGCGAGTACCGTCAAGGGTCGTGACACATTCCCAGCGCCGAGAAAAGCTGAAAGCGCAGATCGGGGCCAGCGGACTGGACGCGATGCTGGTCACGGACCTGGTCAACGTTCGGTACCTGTCCGGTTTCTCAGGATCGAACGGCGCGTTGCTGGTGTTTGCCGACGACCGCGAACCCGTGCTGGCCACCGACGGCCGGTACCGCACTCAGGCCGCCGAGCAGGCGCCCGACCTCGAGGTCGCCATCGAGCGCGCAGTCGGGCGTTACCTGGCGGGCCGCGCCGCCGACGCCGCCGTCGGCAAGCTGGGCTTCGAGAGCAACGTGGTCACCGTCGACGGCTTCGACGCGCTGACCGGCGAGATCGAGGAGCACAAGGCGTCGACCGAGTTGGTACGCGCCGCCGGGACCGTCGAGGCGCTGCGCGAGGTCAAGGACGCCGGCGAGGTCGCGCTGCTGCGCCTGGCCTGCGAGGCGGCCGACGCCGCGCTGGCGGATCTGGTGGCGCGCGGCGGGCTGCGGCCCGGCCGGACCGAACGCGAGGTGAGCCGCGAGCTGGAGTCGCTGATGTTCGACCACGGTGCGGACGCGATCTCGTTCGAGACGATCGTGGCCGCCGGGCCGAATTCGGCGATCCCGCACCACCGCCCGACCGATGCGGTGCTGGCCGACGGCGACTTCGTCAAGATCGACTTCGGCGCGCTGGTCGCCGGCTACCACTCCGACATGACCCGCACCTTCGTGCTGGGCAAGGCCGCCGACTGGCAGCTGGAGATCTACCAGCTGGTCGCCGACGCGCAGCGGGCCGGCCGGGAGGCCCTCAAGCCGGGCGCCAACCTGCGCGAGGTGGACGGCGCGGCAAGAAAGCTGATCGCCGACGCCGGGTACGGCGAGCAGTTCGGCCACGGCCTGGGCCACGGCGTGGGCCTGCAGATCCACGAGGCGCCCGGGATCGGGGCCACGTCCGCCGGCACGCTACTGGCGGGGTCGGTGGTCACCGTGGAGCCCGGCGTCTACCTGCCCGGCAAGGGTGGGGTGCGCATCGAGGACACCCTCGTCGTGCCGGACGGCGCCGACGGTCACGGCCCCGAACTGCTGACGCGGTTCCCCAAGGAACTGGCCGTCCTGGCTTAGCTGGTGCCGTTGGTGCCGTGGGCGCCGAACAACAGTCCGCCCGTGCCGCCGGGGCCGCCGTGGCCGTGGACGATGCCGATTCCGCCGTCGCCGCCGTTGCCCCCGTTGCCGACCAGCTGGGCGTTGCCGCCGCTGCCGCCGTTGCCCGGGCCGACGCCGCCGCCGCCGGCGCCGCCGCCACCGCCGTTGCCGAAGAGGGCGGCCTGTCCGCCGTTGCCGCCGTCGCCCGAATTCAAGGAGGTCCCGCCGGTGCCGCCGAACCCGCCGTCGCCGAACAACAAGCCGGCCGCGCCGCCGTTGCCGCCTTGGCCGCCCGAAATGCCGTTCACGACGGAGGTATCGCCGCCGGCGCCGCCGGCGCCGCCGCTGCCGGCGAGGACGCCGCCGTGCCCCCCATTGCCGCCGGCCCCGCCGCCGCTGTTATTGCCTCCGTGGCCGCCGGCCCCGCCGGCACCGCCGTTGCCGTAGATCAAGCCACCGTTGCCGCCCGCACCACCGGCGGCGCCGTCGTTGCCCAGGCCTTCGCCGCCGACGCCGCCAATCCCGCCGTTACCGAACAGGCCGGCCGACCCGCCGACGCCGCCGACGCCGGGGTTCCCGAACAAACCGGCGCCGCCCAGCCCCCCGTTGCCGCCGGCGCCGTAGATGAGGCCGCCGGTCCCGCCGGCCCCGCCGCTTCCGCCTGCTAGACCGCCGCCGCCCCCGTTGCCGCCGTTCCCGAACAGCCCGGCGGCCCCGCCGGCGCCGCCGGCCACACCGAGAGCGGTGCTGTTGCCGCCGTTGCCGCCGTTGCCCCACAGGATCCCGCCGGCCTGACCCGGGCTGCCGATGCCTTGAGCGTTCGTTATGCCGTCGGCGCCATTGCCGATCAGCGGGCGTCCCAGCAGTATCTCGGTTGGCTCGTTGATCACTGCGAGGATGTCTTGCTCGAGGGTCTGCAGCGGGCCGGTATTGGCGGCCTCGGCGCCGGCGTACTGCGCCACGCCGGCGTTCATCAGCCCGACGAATTGCTCGTGGAAGGCCGCCGCCTGGGCGCTCAGCGCCTGGTAGGCCTGACCGTGCGCCCCGAAGAGCGATGCGATCGCCGCCGACACCTCGTCCCCGGCGGCCGCCAGCACGCTGGACGTCGGCCCCGCGGCCGCGGCGTGGGCGGAGCGCAGCGTCGACTCGATGTTGGCCAGATCCGAAGCCGCCGACGACATGAACTCCGGCGCCGCGATGACGAACGACATGCCGATCCACCTACTTTCCATTGCGCCAAACCCGATGGCGGCTCGGCGGCTTACACCGCCCTTGTGTGTCCGCTGTCGGTGACGCTAGCGACGAGGGGCATCGGCGCGAATCAGGGATTTCCCTACTGTTTTCGCCGGGTCAGCTTCGTCGGTACGCCCGGGTTCAGCTGGTGCCGTTGGTGCCGTGGGCGCCGAACAACAGTCCACCGGTCCCTCCGGCCCCGCCCGCGCCGTTAGGCAGGCCGCCGTTACCTCCGTTGCCGCCGCTACCTATCAGCTGTGCGGCGTTCCCGCCGCGGCCGCCGTTGCCGCCGGCGCTGCCACCTTCGCCGCCGTCGCCGCCGTTGCCGTAGAAGAGGCCGCTGTTGCCGCCGTTGCCGCCGTTGCCGCCGGTGGTGCCGCCGCCGCCGTTGCCGCCGGCGCCGCCGTTGCCGTAGAAGAGCCCGCTGTTGCCGCCGTTACCGCCGTTGCCGCCGAAAGTCGGACTGCCGAGGGCGGCGCCTCCGCTGCCGCCGTTACCGAACCAGAAGGCCGACCCCCCGTTGCCGCCCGACGCACCGGCGGAACCACCCCCGCCGGCGCCGCCATTCCCGAACAGCAGGCCTGCGGCCCCGCCGTCCCCGGCCCGTGCGCCCGCGCCGCTGCTGGCGCCGCCGTTGCCGCCGTTACCGATGAAATGGGCATTCCCGCCGTGCCCGCCGGCGCCGCCGATACTGCCCCCGGCACCCCCGGCGCCGCCGTTGCCGTAGAAGAAGCTGCCGTCGCCGCCGTTGCCGCCGCTGCCGCCGGTGAGGCCGTCGCCGCCGTTGCCCCCGGCGCCCCCGTTGCCGTAGAAGAACCCGCCGTGCCCGCCGTTACCGCCGGCGCCGCCGATACCCCCACCGCTGAAGGCGGCGCCTCCGCTGCCGCCCGCGCCAAACAAGAATGCCGACCCGCCGTTGCCGCCCGACCCGCCGGCGCCACCAGCGCCGCCGTCGCCGAATAGCAGTCCGCCGGCCCCGCCGTCACCGCCGTGTACCGCGCTGCCGCCGCCGAGGCCGCTGGCGCCGCCATTGCCGCCGTTACCGATCAAATGGGCATTCCCGCCGTGGCCGCCGGCGCCGCCGGCAGTGCCGCCTGCGCCCCCGGCGCCGCCGTTGCCGTAGAAGAAGCTGCCGTCGCCGCCGTTGCCGCCGTTCCCGCCGGTGGTGCCGCCGCCGCCGTTGCCCCCGGCGCCGCCGGCTCCGTAGAAGAACCCGCCGTTGCCGCCGGCGCCGCCGTTGCCGCCGATATTCGGACTGCCGACGGCGGTGCCTCCGCCTCCGCCGTTACCGAACAAGAAGGCCGACCCGCCGTTGCCGCCCGATCCGCCGACGGTACCGCCTCCGCCACTACCGCCATTGCCGAAAAACAGGCCCCCGGCCCCGCCGTTGCCACCGATTGCGCCGGGGCCGCCGTCGCCGCCGTTGCCGCCGTTGCCGATAAGCCCGGCGGCCCCGCCGGCACCGCCGTTCGTGCCGATGGCGGTGCTGGTGCCGCCGTTGCCGCCGTTGCCCCACAGGATCCCGCCGGCCTGGCCCGGGGTGCCGACGCCTTGGGCGTTGGTGATCCCGTTGGCGCCGTTGCCGATCAGCGGGCGTCCCAGCAGTGTCTGGGTGGGCGCGTTGATGACTCCGAGGACGTCTTGCTCGAGGGTCTGCAGCGGGCCGGTATTGGCGGCCTCGGCGCCGGCGTACTGCGCCGCGCCGGCGTTCATCAGCGCGACGAATTGCTCGTGGAAGGCCGCCGCCTGGGCACTCAGCGCCTGGTAGGCCTGACCGTGCGCCCCGAACAGCGACGCGATGGCCGCCGATACCTCGTCGCCGGCGGCCGCCAGCACGTTGGACGTCGGCCCCGCGGCCGCGGCGTGGGCGGAGCGCAGCGCCGACTCGATGTTGGCCAGATCCGAAGCCGCCGACGACATGAACTCCGGCGCCGCAATGACAAACGACATGTCACCCCACCTATCCCTCGGGCCCTACGTCGGTGACGCTAGTGATCGCGAGCTTCGGCGCGAATCAGGGATTTCCCTATGGTTTTCGGCTCAGCTGGTGCCGGTGGTGCCGTGCGCGCCGAACAGCGCGCCGCCGGTCCCGCCGGCGCCGCCATGACCATCGGTGAGGCCGGTACCGGCGTTGCCGCCGTTGCCGCCGTTGCCGACCAGGATCGCGTTGCCGCCGTTGCCGCCGTTGCCGCCGCTGAATCCGCCGTTGCCTCTGCCGCCGCCACCCCCGTTGCCGATGAGCCCAGCACCGCCGCCATTGCCGCCGTCCCCGCCGTTGTCGGCGGCGCCGCCGGGACCGCCGACCCCGCCGTTGCCGAACAGCGCGCCGGCCGTGCCACCGTCGCCGCCCCTGCCGCCGACGGGAGCGCCGTTGTGGTTGGTGTCCTGTCCGCCTCCACCGCCGGCGCCGCCGTCGCCGAAGAGGACGCCGCCGTGCCCTCCGGCGCCGCCGTCGCCGCCGTTGAAGCCAGCGGTGGTGCCGCCGAGACCGCCGCCGCCGCCGTTGCCGTAGATCAAGCCGCCGTTGCCGCCGGCGCCGCCGGCGCCGCCGAAGGCGGTAGTGCCTGCGCCACCGGTGCCCCCGAATCCGCCGTTGCCGAACAGGAAGGCCGAGCCGCCGGCGCCGCCGACTCCGCCAAAGAGGGTGGAGCTTCCGCCCAGGCCTCCGTTGCCGCCATTGCCGTAGATGAGGCCACCGGCCCCGCCGGCACCACCGGCCGCGCCGGTGCCGCCTTCACCGCCGGTGCCCCCGTTGCCGAACAGCCCGGCCGGTCCACCCGCGCCGCCCGGCACGTCAACGTTTGTGCTTCGGCCGCCATTGCCTCCGTTGCCCCACAGGATTCCGCCCGCCTGGCCCGGCGTGCCGACGCCCTGGGCGTTGGTTATCCCGTCGGCGCCGTTGCCGATCAGCGGGCGCCCGATGAGCGCGTTGGTGGGCGCGTTGATCACCGCGAGTACGTCGTCTTCGAGGGTCTGCAGCGGGTTGGCGTTGGCGGCCTCGGCGGCGGCGTACTGTGCCGCACCGGCGTTCATCAGCCCGACGAATTGCTGGTGGAACTGTGCGGCCTCGGCACTGAGCGCCTGATAGGCCTGCCCGTGCGCCCCGAACAGCGACGCGATGGCCGTGGACACTTCGTCGCTGGCCGCCGCCAGCACGTTGGACATCGGGACCGCTGCCGCGGCGTGGGCGGAGCGCAGCGCTGAGCCGATGTTCGCCAGATCCGAAGCCGCCGACGACATCAACTCCGGCGCTGCAACAACAAACGACATGCCTACCTCCCCGTTGTTTCAAACCCGTCGGCGGCGACGCTAGTGATAAGGGGACTGGGCGTTCAATTAGGGATTTCCCTACAAATTTGGCCGTACTCGACGCCCAAAGTTGGCCCGTTGTTAGGTTTCTGCGCGCGTTCCCGCAGGCTAGGCTGACCGGATGCGAGAGCCGACATGCCGTATTTGACCGCGGCGCCTGGGGTAATCGCCTCCGCGGCAACGGATTTGGCGGGCATCGGCTCGAATCTCAGTGCCGCGCACGCCGTGGCGGCCGCCCAGACCCTCGCGGTGCTGCCCGCGGCCGCCGACGAGGTGTCGGTGACCATCGCGAACTTCTTCTCGCGGCACGCCCAGCATTACCAGGCGCAGGCCGGGCAGGCGGCGGCGGCTCAGGAGCAGTTCGTGCAGCAGCTGGCCAACGGCGCGGGATTGTATGCGGCAGCCGAGGCCGCCAACGCCGCGATGCTGCCGCCCGCGGAATCGATCACCGGCGCGATATCGGCCCTGTGGGGCGACGTGCAGAATTTCTTCGCCGGCGCCCTCACCACGTTCGAGCAGATGCTCAATCAATTAGCGGGATTTCTGCTGCCGCTGATTCGCGAAGCCATCGCCTTTTCGACCGCGTTCTTCTTCGTGTTCGTGCTGCCGACGATCGAGATCGCGCTAAACATCCTGGTCGCCCTCTAGTCCAAGGGTGCGCGCGATCACGGGCGCACGGTTCGGGCCGGTGCCGCGGCGCGGGTAATCTGCATGGGGCGAACCGACAGCGATGTTCGCGGAGAACTGCCATCCCATAGGAGATACACCGACCGTGGCGACGACTGCCGACTTCAAAAACGGACTGGTGCTGGAGATCGACGGCCAGCTATGGCAGATCGTCGAGTTCCAGCACGTCAAACCCGGCAAGGGGCCGGCCTTCGTGCGCACCAAGCTGAAGAACGTGCTGTCCGGCAAGGTGGTCGACAAGACCTACAACGCGGGCGTCAAGGTGGAGACGGCCACCGTCGACCGCCGCGACGCGACCTACCTGTACCACGACGGCTCGGACTTCGTGTTCATGGACAGCCAGGACTACGAGCAGCACCCGCTGCCCGAGTCCCTGGTCGGCGACGCCTCGCGGTTCCTGCTGGAGGGTCTGCCCGTGCAGATCGCGTTCCACAACGGGGCGCCGCTCTACATCGAGCTGCCGGTGTCGGTCGAGCTCGAGGTCACCCACACCGAACCGGGCCTGCAGGGCGACCGGTCCAGCGCCGGGACCAAGCCGGCCACGCTGGAGACCGGCGCGGAGATCCAGGTGCCGCTGTTCATCAACACCGGGGACAAGCTGAAGGTGGACTCGCGCGACGGTAGCTACCTGGGCCGCGTCAACGCGTGAGCGGGCCGCATGGCTGCTAAGGGACGCCATCAGGCGCGCAAACGCGCCGTCGACCTGTTGTTCGAGGCCGAGGCCCGGGAGCTGACCCCGGCCGAAGTGGTCGACGTCCGCACCGCGCTCGCCGACGCGAATCCCGACGTGTCGCCGCTGTACCCGTACACCGCCGCCGCGGCGAGGGGTGTCGGTGAGCACCTCGCCCACATCGACGACCTGATCAGCTCCCACCTGCAGGGCTGGACGCTGGACCGGCTGCCCGCGGTCGACCGGGCCATCCTGCGGGTCGCGGTGTGGGAGCTGCTCTACGCCGACGACGTGCCGGAGCCGGTCGCCGTCGACGAGGCCGTGCAGCTGGCCAAGGAGCTGTCCACCGACGAGTCGCCGGGCTTCATCAACGGGGTGCTGGGCCAGGTCATGCTGGTGACGCCGCAGATCCGCGCGGCCGCCAAGGCGGTCCGCGAACAGCAATGACCCGGTTGGAGCTGCGTGTCGCCGTCGCGGCCTTCCTGGCCGCGACGGTGGTGCTGGGCGCCGTCGTGTGCGCGGCCTACGGGTGGACCATCGTCGCGTCGGTCCTCTCGATTTACGCGCTGGGCGTCGGCGCCTGGCTCTACCACTCGATCGAACGGCTGATCGTGGCCCGCCGCATCAGCACGGTCCGCTCGGCCGCCCGGCCGCTGCAGCCGCTGCTGCCGGTGATGGCCGCCATCATGGGCCTGACGCAGGCCGTGGTGCGCTCGCTGAGCGACGTCACCGAGCTGCCCGCGCGGAGCCGCGAGCTCCCGGTGCTGCGGTGGATGGAGGGTACGCGGGCAAATCGGCGCGTCGTGGATGCCGACGACGATCTGGATCCCTGACCTCGGACGGGCGACAATAGCGGCTACCGATGGGATGCTGCTGGCTATGAGGAAACCGACCGCGGCGGTCTCGCTGACGCTGGCCGCGATGGTGTTGTCGCCATTCGCGCCGACCGCGCACGCCGAGCCGTACTACGCGTTCCAGTCACCGTCGGGAAACGTCTACTGCGGCCTGGGCCAGTCGGACGCGACGACCTTCGCGGCGTGCGAGATCCGCGACCACACCTGGCCCGCGCCGCCGCGCCCGAATCCGTGCATGGGCGGCTGGGGCGATCGCATCAGCATGCGGCAGGGCGGCGCGCCCCAAATGTCTTGCCACACGGACACTCTCAAGGACCCGTCATCCCCGGTGCTGGAGTACGGCCAGACGCGGTCGCTCAATTCACTGGAATGCGACAGCGAGGCCTCGGGTATGACATGCACGGACACCAGTAGCGGCCATTATTTCCGCCTTTCGCGGGATAATTACGAGCTGCACTGAACTCGGAAGGTGATGGACATGGATCGAGACAGCGCCCGGCCGCGGCGACTTCGCGTGTCCGCGCTCGCGGCGGTCGCCAACCCGTCGTACACGCGCCTGGACACCTGGAACCTGCTCGACGACGCCTGCCGTCACCTCGCCGAGGTCGATCTCGCCGGGCTGGACAAGGACCACGAGATCGCCAAGGTCAAGCGGCTGATGGACCGCATCGGGGCCTACGAGCGGTACTGGCTGTATCCCGGCGCGGCCAATCTGGCGACCTTCCGCGCCCACCTCGAAAGCCTGTCGACGGTCCGGCTCGCCGAGGAGGTGTCGCTGGCCGTGCGGTTGCTCTCGGAGTACGGCGACCGGGCGGGGCTGTTCGACACCAGCGCGTCGCTGAGCGAGCAGGAGCTGGTCGCCCAGGCCAAGCAGCAGCAGTTCTACACGGTGCTGCTCGCCGACGACGCGCCGGCGACGGCGCCCGACAGCCTGGCCGAGTGCCTGCGGGCGCTGCGCAACCCGTCCGACGACGTGCAGTACGAGCTGTTGGTGGTGCCCAGCATCGAGGACGCCATCACCGCGGTCGCGCTGAACGGCGAGATCCAGGCCGCGATCATCCGGCACGACCTGCCGCTGCGCTCGCGCGACCGGGTGCCGCTGATGAACACCCTGTTGGGCGCCTGCGACGACGTGGTGGCGAGCGGAGCGCACGACTGGGTGGAATGCGCCGAATGGATTCGCGAGCTGCGGCCGCACATCGACCTGTATCTGCTGACCGACGAGTCGATCGCCGCGGAGACCGAGGACGAACCCGACGTCTACGACCGCACGTTCTACCGGCTCAACGACGTCACCGACCTGAACAGCACGGTGCTCGCGGGCCTGCGAAACCGTTATGCCACACCGTTTTTCGACGCCCTGCGGGCTTATGCGGCGGCCCCCGTCGGCCAGTTCCACGCGCTTCCCGTCGCGCGCGGCGCCAGCATCTTCAACTCGAAGTCCCTGCAGGACATGGGCGAGTTCTACGGCCGCAACATCTTCATGGCCGAGACGTCGACCACCTCCGGCGGGCTGGACTCCCTGCTGGACCCGCACGGCAACATCAAGAAGGCGATGGACAAGGCCGCCCGGACCTGGAATTCGAGGCGCACCTATTTCGTCACCAACGGGACGTCGACCGCCAACAAGATCGTGGTGCAGGCGCTGACCCGCCCCGGCGATATCGTGCTGATCGACCGCAACTGCCACAAGTCGCATCACTACGGCCTGGTGCTGGCCGGGGCCTACCCACTGTACCTGGACGCCTACCCGCTGCCGGAGTACGCGATCTACGGGGCCGTGTCGCTGAGCACGATCAAGCGGGCGCTGCTGGACCTCGAGGCCGCCGGGCAGCTGCACCGGGTCCGCATGCTGCTGCTGACCAACTGCACCTTCGACGGCGTCGTCTACAACCCGCGCCGGGTGATGGAGGAGGTGCTCGCGATCAAGCCGGACATCTGCTTTTTGTGGGACGAGGCCTGGTACGCGTTCGCGACGGCCGTGCCGTGGGCCCGGCAGCGGACCGCGATGGTGTCCGCCGATCGCCTCGAGCAGATGCTGGCGTCCCCGGAATACGCTGCGGAATACCGGGATTGGGCCGCGTCCATGGAGGGTGTCGACCGGGCGGAGTGGGTCGATCGGCGGCTGCTTCCCGACCCCGCCCGTGCGCGGGTGCGGGTCTATGCGACGCACTCGACGCACAAGTCGCTGTCGGCGCTGCGGCAGGCGTCGATGATCCACGTCCGCGACCAGGACTTCCGGGCGCTGACCCGCGACTCGTTCGACGAGGCGTTTCTCACCCACACCTCGACGTCGCCGAACCAGCAGCTGCTCGCATCGCTGGACCTGGCGCGCCGGCAGGTCGATATCGAGGGCTTCGAGCTGGTCCGCAACGTCTACAACATGTCGTTGGTCTTCCGCCACCGGGTGCGGCGGGACCGGTTGATCGGCAAGTGGTTTCGCATCCTCGACGAGTCCGACCTGGTGCCCGACGAGTTCCGGGCGTCGGCCGTCAGCTCCTACCGCGAGGTCCGGCAGGGCGCCCTGGCCGAGTGGAACGAGGCGTGGCGCTCCGACCAGTTCGTGCTCGACGCGACCCGGGTCACCCTGTTCGTCGGCAAGACCGGCATGAACGGGTACGACTTCCGCGAGAAGATCCTGATGGACCGCTTCGGAATTCAGATCAACAAGACGTCCATCAACAGCGTCTTGCTGATCTTCACCATCGGCGTCACGTGGTCGAGCGTGCACTACCTGCTCGACGTGCTGCGGCGCATCGCGACCGACTTCGAGCGCAGTCAGGCCATCAGTGGCAAGGAGGACCGCGCCCTGCAGCAGCGCCGGATCGAGGAGATCACCGAGGACCTGCCGCACCTGCCCGACTTCAGCGAATTCGACGTGGCGTTCCGCCCCGTCGACGCCTGCAAGTTCGGCGACACCCGGTCGGCCTTCTATGCCGGATACGAGGAGGCCGACCGCGAGCACGTGCTGATCGGCATGGCGGGTCGGCGGCTCGCGGAGGGCCGGAAGTTGGTGTCCACCACGTTCGTGGTGCCCTACCCGCCCGGCTTCCCGGTGCTGGTGCCCGGCCAGGTGGTCTCGAAGGAGATCGTCTATTTCCTCGCCCAGCTCGACGTGAAGGAAATCCACGGCTACAACCCCGAACTCGGGTTGTCGGTGTTCACCGCGGAGGCGCTGGCCCGGATGGAGGCCCAGCGCAACGCGGCGACGGCCGCGGTCGGTTCGGCGTACCCCGTCTTCGAGCTGCCGGCCGACGCCTCGGCGCGCAACGGCGACAGCGTCGCGCAGCCGGTGACCGGGGGCGCCTGACCGGGCCCACGGCCCAGCGCCGCGACGTCAGGCGTGGCGCCCTCTGCTGCGGGCGACTCCATCGCTGCGCCGCGCTGCCCTGGGCGTCGTCTGATGGACCGCATCGCCTGCGTCCATCGCCTCCGGTCGAGCGGGGTCGGGAGTGATATCGACGACGCGCCCGTCGGATTGGTGAAGGCCGCTGATAAGCAGCGCGTGACAGTTGGCGGCGTCATCCCGATGCCACGCGTAGAGATAGTTGCCGGAGGCGCGCCGGTCAACGTGCGCGGGTGCGACGTAGAGCGAGGTGTTCTCCATCCAGCCCATGTGGGAATCCTCGATGGCAATTGGCATTTCGCCCGGAAGATGGGCGAGCGCCCGGCGCAATTCCTCGACGTTCATCGGTCGCCAACCTACGAGCGGGTCGCTGAGAGGCCGCTGAGAAGCCCGCCAAGCCGCGGTGTTCCCGGCCGATCCGCCGACCTGCAGAATCGAAGGCGTGCGGGTATCTGCCGTCTTGAATCTGGGTATATCCGCCCGCTCGGCCGCGGTATCCGCGGTCGTCGTGTTGGTTGCGCTCGCTCTCGCCGGCGCGGGCCTCGAGGCGATCCTGTACCGGTCGTTGTTGGCCGGAGTGGACGATGCCGCCAGCAGCCGGGTTCGCAATATCGCCGAGTCGCTGCAGGCCGAGCCTATCGACGGCCTGGAGAGCGATCTTTTCTCGACCGACCAGCGCGTGGTCGCGGTCCAATTGATCGGCCCGGATGGCAAGGTGATACGTCGGTCGGGGTCCGCCCCCGACAGACCATTGGTCGCCATCACCGAGTTCGGCCCCAACCTGCGCCGCGGCATGCCCGACGACGCGGTCCCAGGGGACGACATGCGTCTGAGCGGTCAACGGGTCGCAACTCCGTACGGCGATTACACGGTCGTTGTCGGCGGCGGCAGCGAAGGGGTCGAGGCGACGGCGCGGACCGTCGCGCTGCTGTTGGGCGGCGGCGCACCGATCATCATCGCGGTGGCGGCGGCCGCGACCTACTGGCTCGTCCGCCGGTCACTGCAATCAGTGGATGCGATCCGCAGCAGGGTGGCTGAAATCTCCACGTCTGACTTGGCGGAGCGGGTGCCCGTACCGGCCGGCCGTGACGCGATTTCGGCCCTCGCGGTCACGATGAACGAAATGCTGGCCCGCATCGAGCAAGGCCACCGCGCGCAACAACGCTTCGTTGCCGACGCCTCCCATGAACTGCGCAGCCCGCTGGCCACCATCATCTCCGGGTTGGAAGTTGCCGAGGCTCATCCCGAGCTGCTGGATGCGGAGTTTGCGATCCTGCTGCCCGAGGCGCACCGCATGCACGCGCTGATTGAAGATTTGCTTCTTCTGGCCCGCGTCGATGAGCGAAGTCTGACGTTGCGCAAAGAGCAGCTATTCCTCGGCGATCTCGCCGAGGTCGAGGTGGCGCGCGTGCGGCGCAACGAGTCAGGATGCGCCATTGACACCGACATCGCCTCGGCGCGGTTGACCGGTGACGCGGTGGCGGTGTCGCGGGTTGTCCGCAACATCCTGGATAACGCTGTCCGCCATGCAAAGTCACGCGTCGACGTGCATGTCGGGTGCCGGGCCGGTACCGCGGTGCTCACCGTCAGTGACGACGGCCCGGGCGTACCTGCAGGCGAACGGGTCCGGGTGTTTGAACGATTCGTGCGTCTGGATTCGGACCGCTCCCGCAGCGGCGGGGGTACCGGCCTCGGTCTGGCGATCGTCGCCGAGGTCGTCGCCGCTCACGGCGGCACCGTCACCATCGACGACCGCCCGGGCGGCGGGACCACGGTGATCGTGGCATTCCCTTTGGACGCGAACCCGTAGCGGGGGTCGCTATCTCAGCTGAGGGCGCCCAGCAGTGCGTTCAGCGACTGGGTCTCCGCCGCGGGGTCAGGATGCCGTGCCCGCACAGCCTTCAGGGCGGCGTCGATCTGGCCGTCGATCGCCTTCCAGGCGGTGGGGTCCATCGGCCGCAGCGAGGACTCGTCGTCGTCCCAGCCGCGTTCGAGATCGGTGATCCGGGCCTTGGCACCGCTTTGATCGCCCGCCCGCACCTTTTCGAGTGTGGCCTGGACGATGGCGCGGAACTTCGCGGTCTCGGCCGGCGGGAAGTGGGCGGTGAGCTGTCCCGGCGCAGCCGCGACGGGTGGTGCCGGCGGGCCGGCCTCCTCCTCACCCGCCGCGACGGAATGCGGGCGGGCGGCCGAAAAGACGAGAAGTGCGACCGCGGCCGCGGCGACGACGACGTAGTAGCCGAGCATGATCCGTTCGCGTGCCGGATTTGTTGGGGCGACCCGCGTGCGGCCCCGGCCGTAACGTTCCATGACGTCGGAGCGGGTGCCGGTTAGGTAGCCGACCGTGGCCAGGATCGCGATCAGGAAGATCGCGCTGGTGGTCGCGGTCCCGAGTCCGAGGCCATGAGCGGAGCGCGGGGAGGCGAGCCAGTCACCGAGATTCGCGCCGAGCGGCCGAGTCAAGATGTAGGCAAGCCAGAAGGAAAGCACGGTGTTGGCGCCCATCCGCCACCCGATCACGATGGCCGCGATAAGCCCGGCCGGCAGCAGCACCGAGATCCCCGGGCCCCAGCCGGTGAGCTGCAGCGTCCAATCGCCGGCGGCGGTGCCCAGCGCGAAAGTGACGAGCACAGCGAGCCAGTAGAACAACTCCCTGCGCAGAGTGACGATGCTGTGGATCGACAGAGTGCGCTCCCGCCTGAACCACACACCGAACACGACCGCCAAAGCGACCGCGAACGCGCTCGTGCTGACCGCGAGAGGAATGTGCAGATCATCGGTGAGGATGTCGGTGTAGAGGGTCCCGGTTACGCTGAAGACGACGACGCACAGCCAATACACCAACGGCACATAGCGGTTCAGTCGCAACTGCCACGCCATGACCGCGGCAAGCACCACCGTGAAGATCAGCGCGGTCCTGTGCAGGCCCACGCCCATCGTGACGTTGATCCAGTCCGCGAAGCTCTCGCCGACGGTGGTGCAAAGGATTTTGATGATCCAGAACCACACCGTCACCGCGGGCACTTTGCTCAGCGCCAGCCGCGTTTCACGCGGCCCAGATCTCGTTGCCTCGGTCACGCCGCAGACCGTACAAGGCCTTCGCTGAGACGGCGCTGAGAAGCCTTGAGGCGACGCGGCCCGGCCTCAGCCCAATAACCGATAGCCGACGCCCCGGAGCGTCTCAATGGTGTTGGTACCGAACGGAACATCGATCTTGCGGCGCACGTATCCCACGTAGACCTCGACGACGTTGTCGGGACCCTCGTGGTGCGCGTCCCACACGTTGCGCAAGATCTCTGCCTTAGTCACCACCATGCCCTTGTTGCGCATGAGGAACTCCAGCACCCCGTACTCGCGGGGCGTAAGCGCGATCGGGGTCGAATCGCGCTCGACTGTGTGGCGGGCTGGGTCCAATGACAGCGAACCCGCATTCAACACCACGGGTCGCTCGGGGGCGCCGCGACGCACCAGCGCGCGTAGGCGCGCGAGGAGCACCCGAAACGAAAACGGTTTCGTGAGATAGTCATCCGCCCCTAAATCGAACGCATCGGTCTCGTCGTACTCGCCGTCCTTGGCGGTCAGCATGAGCACCGGCGTCCAGACATTCTGGGCCCGCATTTGACGCAACACCTCATATCCGCTGCGGCCCGGAAGCATGATGTCGAGCACCACGACGTCGAAGCTGCTCGTAGTGGCCTCATGTAGTCCCTCAACGCCGTTGCCGACGACCACCACGACGAAGCCCTCAGCCCGTAGCCCCATCGACAGCGTCGCCGACAGTCGTGGCTCGTCCTCGACAAGCAGGACTCGCATATCGAATGCTATGAGTGCGGGTCGCCGCTGTCCCCGGCCGGGCGCTTCGCGTCGGTGCCGGGTGATCTGGCTTCTGCCGCTTTCTCGTCAACGTGACCGGGGTGTACTCCCGGGCGTTGCGGCAGGACGATGATCAAGGCCACGATGATGACCGCGATGACCGCCGAGGCCAACGGGCGGCTCAACGCCAGGCCGCCGTCATCGACCGGCTTGTCGAGGAGGTCGCCCAAAGTTGCTCCCAGCGGCCGCGTCAGGATGAATGCGACCCAGAACAGTGCGACCCGCGACACATCGGTCCAGTAGTACAGGGCCGCGACCACGGCAAGGCCCGCCGCAAATACCAGCGCGCCGCGTTCGTAACCGAACCCGCGAGTGTCGGCGAGCCAATCGCCCAGCGCGGTGCCCAGCGTCTGCGAGAAGGTGATGGTGGCCCAGTAGAACGCCTCGACCTTCGGTGTGGACACGGTGCTCACCGATACCGTTCCCTCAGACCAGCGCCAAAGCCCCAAGGTGGCCAAAAGGAGACACAACAGCAGCAGCGATCCGCCCGTATAGCCGATCCCCAGCGATCGGTCGGCGAAATCGGCCATCGCGGTGCCGAACGTCGTCGATGCCACGATGGTCGCCCAGTACAAGCTCGCGTGGAAACGCTTGGCGAGGATCTGCGCGACGACCAGCGCTATCAGCGTGACGCCGAAGAGCGCGGTGCCAATCAGATACCCCCAATTCTTGTGCGTATCAGCGTGGAAGACGGTCATCGTGAGGGCGTCGCCACCCGTCTCGCCCAGCGTCGTCGCGAAGACCTTGATCACCCAAAAGCCCAGGGTAACCGCGGGTACTTTCGTCAATGCTTGTTTTGTCGCGTCATTCATCACGTTGTGATCTTCCGGTGTGGTTGTCGTATATGTCTATGGCACCCACGCTGAGAAATCGCTGAGATCGATCGAAATGGCTATGCGTAGCCTATGAGTTTTGTCGTGCCCGATGGGCGGTTCCGTACTTTCATCGTTCTGCGAAACATAATGGGCGCAACAGATTTCATAGTCACACGAGAGCGGCGTACTGGCGTCGACGGTAGATAATAGTTATGAATCACCTTAGTTTTCAATAAGTTTGGACAGCCGCAGGCCCGGTGCCCACCGAGCGCTGTGGCAACATTGCTGCATGTCGGGGGAAACGAGCATCGCATCGCTGCACGCGGCGGGTGCGCGGTGGTCAATCATGGCCGTCTCGTTGGGGGTAACGGCGACGTCGTTCCTTTTCATCAACGGGGTGGCGTTCCTGATTCCCTCGTTCGAGGTGCGCCGCGGCATGTCGCTGACCGTGGCCGTCCTGCTGTCGTCGATGCCCAGTTGGGGCATGGTGGTCACGCTGGTCTTCTGGGGCTACGTGCTGGACCGGGTCGGCGAGCGCGCCGTGCTGACGGCGGGCTCGGTGCTCACCGCGGCCGCGGCCTACGCCGCCGCGTCGGCCCACTCGGCGCTGATGATCGGTGTCTTCTTGTTCATGGGCGGGATGGCCGCGGCGAGCTGCAACACCGCCGGCGGCCGGCTGGTGTCCGCCTGGTTCCCGCCGCGGCAACGCGGCCTGGCGATGGGTATCCGCCAAACCGCGCAGCCGTTGGGAATCGCCTTGGGGGCGTTGATCATTCCCGAGCTGGCCGAGAGCGGGCCGCACCGGGGACTGATGTTCCTCGCGGTGATGTGCACCCTGGCGGCGGTGGCCAGCGCGATCGGAATCGCCGATCCGCCAAGGAAATCCCGCAAGGCGGCGGCCGCGGAGGAACTGGCCAGCCCGTATCGCGGCTCGTCCGTGTTGTGGCGCATCCACGCGGTGGCGGGGCTGCTGATGATCCCGCAGACGGTGACCGTGACGTTCACGCTCGTGTGGCTGATGGGTCGCCACGGCTGGTCGGTGGCGGCCGCCGGCGCCCTGGTCACTCTCTCCCAGGTGCTGGGCGCCGCGGGCCGAATCGCGGTGGGCCGCTGGTCCGATCGCGTCGGCTCGCGAATGCGCCCGGTCCGCACCATCGCCATCGCCGCCGCCGTGGCCCTGTTCGTGCTCGCCCTCACCGACGGCACGGGTTCGGGATACGACGTGTTGCTGATGCTCGCCGTCTCGGTGCTCGCCGTCCTCGACAACGGGTTGGAGGCCACCGCGATCACGGAGTTCGCCGGGCCGTTCTGGAGCGGACGCGCGCTGGGCCTGCAGAACACCACGCAGCGGCTGATGGCCGCGGCCGGGCCGCCGGTGTTCGGCGTGCTGATCATGGCGGCCGAATACCCGGCGGCGTGGGCGCTGTGCGGGCTGTTTCCGCTGGCGGCGGTGCCCCTGGTGCCCACCGACGAAATCGAAGAGGGGCCACCGCCGGAAAGCAGCCGAGAAATGGTCGGCGCCTCGCGACCGTAGCGGCGTTTTTAACTCACCGGGATCGCAAAGACATCGCCTTTCCCCAGGTGGCGCAATAGGGCGGCGGGTGGGGTTTTTGGCTGGTCGCCGCCGAATCGCGCCCGGCGCAATGCCGGGAGCCGCCCCGGCTGCCCCCGTTTCGCCGCCCCGGACGCCCCGTCGGACCGCGTTAGCGTGACGGCGTGACGCAACCAGTGCCGATTCGCGGGCCCTTCGAGGGTTCCCGATCCGACCGGGCCCGGCGGGTCGCCGACGTGTTGCGCCAGCAGATCCACGCCGGCGCCTACCCGGACGCGCTGCCGGCCGAGAACCAGCTGGCGGCCGAATTCGCGGTGTCCCGCAACACCGTTCGCGAGGCGCTCACGGTCCTGAAGAACGAGGGGCTGATCGACCGCGGGCCCAAGGTCGGGACGCACGTCGCCCAGCGCAAGTATGAGCACGGGCTCGACGCGCTGCTGGGGCTCAAGGAAACGTTGAAACACGTCGGCGAGGTGCGCAACGAGGTGCGCGCCGCGATGCCGGTGACCGCCCCGCCGTCGGTGGCGCGCCGGCTGGGCCTGGACCCGGGCGATCAGGCGGTGTTCGTCGAGCGGTTGCGCTACCTCGGCGACCTGCCGCTCAGCCTCGACCTGACCTATCTGGCCCCCGACATCGGAACCCGGATCCTGGACTATCCGTTGGAGACCAACGACATCTTTGCGCTCATCGAGGAGGTGAGCGGGCAGCGGCTGGGTTCGGCGTCGCTGGCGCTGGAGGCCATCTCCGCCGACGCGCACTCGGCGGCCACGCTGCAGGTGCCCGACGGGGCGGCGCTGCTCATGCTGGAGCGGCTCACCAGCCTCGACGACGGCAGGCCCGTCGACCTGGAATACATCCGGATGCGCGGGGATCGAATCACCATGCGCGGCAGCCTGATTAGGAGCAACCCATGACGCTGGTCAACAACCGCGCCGACGTGCCGGTCACGATCGACGAGTCGCTGTGCATCGACGGCTGCACGCTGTGCGTGGAGGTCTGCCCGCTCGACGCGCTGGCCATCGACCCTGCCACCGGCAAGGCCTACATGCACGTCGACGAATGCTGGTACTGCGGCCCCTGCGCGGCCCGCTGCCCGACCGGCGCCGTCACCGTCAACATGCCGTATCTGCTCCGCTGATGAAAAGCCAAGCCGCACGGCTGATCTCGGTTGCCGTCGTCATCGTCGGCCTACTGTCCGGCTGCTCGCTGGAATCGCTGTCGCAGTCCTCCGGTGTGGTCAACGTGGTGGTGGGATACCAGTCCAAGACCATCAACACCGTCACCGCGGGCACGCTGATGCGCGCGCAGGGCTACCTGGAGCACCGGCTCGCCGACATCACCGCCCGGACCGGGACGAAGTACGCGGTGCGCTGGCAGGACTACGACACCGGCGCCCCGATTACCGCGCAGATGCTCGCCGAGAAGATCGACATCGGCTCGATGGGCGATTACCCGATGCTGATCAACGGTTCGAAGACGCAGAGCAACCCGCTGGCCCGCACGGAGATGGTGTCCGTCACCGGCTACAACCCGCGGGGGGCGCTGAACATGGTTTTGGTGGCGCCGGATTCGCCGGCCACCGCCCTGGCCGACCTCACCGGGACCAAGGTGTCCGCCAGCGTGGGCTCGGCGGGCCACGGCACTTTGGTCCGGGCCCTGGCCAAGGCCGGCGTCGGCGGTGTGGAGGTGCTCAACCAGCAGCCGCAGATTGGCGCGTCGGCGCTGGAATCCGGCCAGGTGCAGGCGCTTTCGCAGTTCGTGGCGTGGCCGGGGCTGCTGGTCTACCAGGGCAAGGCCAAGCTGCTCTACGACGGCGCCGAGCTGAACCTGCCCACCCTGCACGGCGTGGTGGTGCGGCGCTCGTACGCGTCGGCGCACCCGGAGGTGCTGGGGGCGTTCCTACAGGCGCAGCTGGACTCGACCGACTTCCTCAACTCCAAGCCGCTGGAGGCCGCGCGCATCGTCGCCCAGGGCAGCGGGCTGCCGCAGGAGGTGGTGTACCTCTACAACGGACCCGGCGGCACCTCGTTCGACGCCACGCTGAAACCGTCGCTCGTCGACACGCTGAAAAGCGATGTGCCGTACCTGAAGTCGATCGGTGACTTCGCCGACCTCGACGTCGGAAAGTTCGTCGTCGACGAGCCGCTGCGCGCCGTGTTCGCCGCCCGCGGGCTCGACTACGACGCGGCGCGGGGCCGCACCGCCAACCCGTCGCTGCTCACCGGCGACCCCGCGCTGGCGAGCGAGCTGTGGCTGGACGGCTCCGAGACGACCCAGACCGTCGCCAACCCCACCGGCCTGCTCCAGGCGATCAGGGATGCCGCCGCCCGCGGCGCCAAGGTCCGCGCGGCCTACGTTCCCGACGCGGAGCTGGGCACGCGCTGGTTCGCCGACAAGGCGGAGTGGGTTCGGGACGGCCAGACCTACCTGCCCTTCGGCACCGTCGCGGGGGCCCGTCGCTACACCGCTGCCCATCCGGGCAGCGTCGCCGTGAATTACCAACAAGCACTGGGAGGTTCGGTATGACCGCCGAATTGAGCGAACGGTTCGTCGGGGCCGTCCCGCTGCCCGCCATCCCCACCCCGCGCCCGTTGGCCCGGCCGTGGCGGTCGTGGCTGGTGCGGGTGGCGTCGGTGGCCGCCGCCGTCGGGCTGTGGCAGCTGCTCACCGCGGGCAAGGTGCGGTTGTTGCTGCGGTTCGACACCCTGCCGACGGTCACCCAGATCGTGACCGCGCTGCACCGCCGGCTGGGCGCCTACGAGTACTGGCTCGACCTGGCGCAGTCGCTGCTGCGCATCCTCACCGGGTTCGGGCTGGCCGCCGTGGTGGGGGTGGCGACTGGGGTGCTGCTGGGCCGCTCAAGGCTTTTCGCCGACGTCTTCGGCCCGCTGACGGAGCTGGCGCGGCCCATTCCGGCGATCGCGCTGGTGCCGGTGGCGATCCTGCTGTTCCCGACCGACGAGGCGGGGATCGTGTTCATCACCTTCCTCGCGGCCTACTTCCCGATCATGGTCAGCACCCGGCACGCCGTACGGGCGCTGCCCACGCTGTGGGAGGACTCGGTGCGCACGCTGGGCGGCGGCCGGTGGGCGGTGCTGAGCCAGGTGGTGCTGCCAGGCATCCTGCCCGGCGTGTTCGGCGGGCTGTCGGTGGGCATGGGGGTGGCGTGGATCTGCGTGATCTCCGCGGAGATGATCTCCGGCCGGCTCGGGGTCGGCTACCGCACCTGGCAGGACTACACGGTGCTGGCCTACCCGAAGGTGTTCGTCGGCATCATCACCATCGGCGTGCTCGGCTTCGCGACGGCCGCCGCCGTCGAACTGGTGGGCCGCCGGGTGACGCGGTGGCTGCCGCGGGCGCAGGAGGGTGCCAAGTGACCGCGGGAATTCGTCTCGAGCTGGATCGAGTCACGTTGTCCTACACCGGTTCCCCGGTCATTGCCGGGTTGAGCCTGGCGGTGCGCCCGGGGGAGATCCTGGTGCTTACCGGGCCGTCGGGCTGCGGCAAGTCGACGGTGCTGCGGGCGCTCGCCGGGCTGCTGGCGCCCGACGACGGCCGGGTGCTGGCCGACGGCGTGCCCGTGACCACCACCTCGGGCGACCGCGGCATGGTCTTCCAGGACAACGCGCTGCTGCCGTGGCGCACCGTGCGGTCCAACATCGAGCTGGCGCTGCGGCTGCGCGGCGAGCCCCGCGCTACTCGGCGCGCGGCGGCCGAGCGCTGGATCGACGAGCTCGGGCTCACCGGCTTCGGCGACTACCTGCCCAAGAGCCTGTCCGGCGGGATGCGCCAGCGCGTCCAGCTGGCCCGCGGCCTGGCCGGGGCGCCGCGCGCGGTGATGATGGACGAGCCGTTCGGGGCGCTGGACACCCAGACCCGCGCCGCCATGCAGCGGCTGCTCATCGACACCTGGCGCACCCATCCGACGACGATCGTGTTCGTCACCCACGACGTCGACGAGGCGCTGACGCTGGGGGACCGGATCGTCGTGCTGGGCCGGGCCGGCGAACCGGTGCGCGCGGTGCTTGACGTGCCGGAACCGCGCGCCGACCAGCCGCGCGCCCCGCTGCGCGCGGAAATCATTGCCGCGCTGGATCATTCGGTGGCGGCGTGATGCAGATCCCCGACCTGGCCCCGCTCCGCCTAGACTGCGACGTGCTGGTCATCGGCGGTGGCACCGCCGGCACCATGGCGGCGCTGTCCGCCGCAGAACACGGCGCGCAGGTGCTGCTGCTGGAGAAGGCCCACGTCCGGCACTCCGGCGCGCTGGCGATGGGCATGGACGGGGTGAACAACGCCGTCATCCCCGGCAAGGCCGAACCCGAGGACTACGTCGCGGAGATCACCCGCGCCAACGACGGAATCGTCAACCAGCGCACCGTTTATCAGACCGCCTCCCGCGGCTTCGCGATGGTGCAGCGGCTGGAGCGCTACGGCGTGAAGTTCGAGAAGGACGAGCACGGCGAATACGCGGTGCGCCGGGTGCACCGCTCGGGCTCCTACGTGCTGCCCATGCCCGAGGGCAAGGACGTCAAGAAGGCGCTGTACCGGGTGCTGCGGCAACGCTCGATGCGGGAGAGGATCCGCATCGAGAACCGGCTGATGCCGGTGCGGGTGCTGACGTCCGGTGGTCGCGCGGTGGGCGCCGCCGCATTGCACACGCGCACCGGCGAATTCGTCGCCGTCGGCGCCAAGGCGGTGATCCTGGCCACCGGCGCGTGCGGGCGGCTGGGCCTGCCCGCGTCGGGATACCTGTACGGCACCTACGAGAACCCGACGAATGCGGGCGACGGGTACGCGATGGCCTACCACGCGGGCGCGGAGCTGTCGGGAATCGAGTGTTTCCAGGTCAATCCGCTGATCAAGGATTACAACGGGCCGGCCTGCGCCTACGTGGCCAACCCGTTCGGCGGCTACCAGGTCAACGCGCACGGCGAGCGGTTCGTGGACTCCGACTACTGGTCGGGGCAGATGATGGCCGAGGTCAAAAGCGAGATCGACTCGGCCCGCGGCCCCATCTACCTCAAGGTGTCGCACCTGCCCGACGAGACGCTGACGGCGCTGGAAAACATCCTGCACACCACCGAACGCCCAACCCGCGGCACCTTCCACGCCAACCGCGGCCACGACTACCGCACCCACGACGTGGAGATGCACATCTCCGAGATCGGCCTGTGCAGCGGCCATTCCGCGTCCGGGGTGTGGGTCGACGAACACGCCCGCACCACGGTGCCCGGCCTGTACGCCGCGGGCGACCTGGCCTGCGTCCCGCACAACTACATGATCGGGGCGTTCGTCTTCGGCGACCTCGCCGGCACCGACGCCGCCGCATCGCTGGCCGATGTGGCTGCGCCGCGGGCGCTCCCGGAGGACCAGCTGCGCGAGGCGCACGAGCTGATCTACCGTCCGCTGCGGCACCCGGACGGGCCGCCGCAACCGCAGGTCGAATACAAGCTGCGCCGGTTCGTCAACGACTATGTGGCGCCGCCGAAGACTGCGGCCAAGCTGTCCATCGCGGTGCGCACCTTCGACCGGATGCGCGACGAGATCGCCGAGATGGGCGCCCGCAACCCGCACGAGCTGATGCGGGCGGTGGAGGTGTCGTTCATCCGGGACTGCGCCGAGATGGCCGCCCGCTCCTCGCTGACCCGGACCGAATCGCGCTGGGGCCTCTACCACGACCGCGCCGACCTGCCCGGCCGCGACGACAACCAATGGGGCTATCACCTCAACCTCCGCCAAGGCCCGGACGGGGACATGACATTCCTCAAGCGGCCCGTGGCGCCGTACTTCGTGCCCGTCCCGGAGCTGGACGGCCTGCCGCCGGTGGACCAGACCGTGCGCGAGGTCGAGCAGCCGCCGCTGATCGGCGGCCAGGCCCCGGCCGCCGTGGGCTCGCGGATCGCCTCGCCCGCAACGACGTTCGAGCCGCCGTCGCCCCGCATCGCCGAGGTCCTTGCCCTGGAGGAGCCCACGATCGCCGAGCTGGCGCCGTATCTGGCCGACGCCGACCC
Source organism: Mycobacterium sp. IEC1808 (assembly GCF_002101935.1). Classification (NCBI taxonomy): domain Bacteria; kingdom Bacillati; phylum Actinomycetota; class Actinomycetes; order Mycobacteriales; family Mycobacteriaceae; genus Mycobacterium; species Mycobacterium sp. IEC1808. The sequence continues at coordinate 76,509 of NZ_LQPV01000044.1, forward strand.
CGGGGTGCGCCGCACCGCGGTGGCCACCCTGACCGAGCACATCCCCGACGGGTACGCGCCCGCCCTGTTCGCGGCGCTCGACGACGCCGACGCCGCGGTGCGCCGCAGCGCCGCCGAGGGGATCCGGGAGCTGGTGGAGGTGCTGCCCGACCCGGCCGGCGCCGAACCGCATCTGCTGTCCGGGGATTCGGTGGTGCGCGCGGCCGCCGTCTACCTGCTCGCCGCGCGCCGGACCGGTGATGCGGGCCAATACCGCCGCGCTCTAGACGATCCCGACCACCGGGTGCGCATCGAGGCGGTGCGGGCGCTGGTGTCGGTCGACGACGTGGCCGGCGTCGTCGCGGCCACTGGGGACGAGAGCCGGGAGGTCCGCATCGCGGCGGCCGGGGGCCTGGCGACGCTGCGGGACGGCGCGCGAGCGGTGAGCGTGCTGGTCGCCGATCCCGACCCGCTGGTGCGCGCGGCCGCGCTCGCCGCTCTGGGCGAATTGGGCTGCGGCGAGGCGGATCTGGGCGCCGTCGAAAAGGCGTTGCGGGCGCCGGCCTGGCAGGTGCGCGAGGGCGCGGCGCGGGCGCTGGCCGGCGCGGCGGCGGCGGTCGCGGTGCCCCTGCTGTCCGAGGCGCTAACCGATGCGCACCTCGACGTGCGCAAGGCGGCGGTGCTGAGCCTGACCCGCTGGGCCGCCGAGCCCCCCGCCCGCGACGCGCTGGGCATTGCGCTCAAGGACGGCGACGCCGACGTGCGCGCCTACGCGCGGCGGGCGCTGGAGCGGGACACCTAGCCGCGGTTCAGCGGTGGCCCAGCGACGCGTTCGTCGCGTTGGCGCTGCTGATCAATTGGTTCGCGACGCGCTTGGCCTGGTCGACGGGGATGGCGAAGCCCACGCCGACCCAGCCGGCCGGGCCCCCGGGGGAAGTCGCTCCCATCGTCGCGATGGCCGAATTGAGCCCGATCATTTCACCGGAAGTGTCGACCAACGCGCCGCCGGAGCTGCCGGGACTCATCGTGGCGTCCGTCTGGATGGCGTCGAACACGGCGCTGCTGCCGGCGGGACCGGTGATGCCCGACACCGGACGGTGCAGCGCGCTGATCACCCCGGTGGTTACCGTGCTGTCCAACCCGAGGGGCGCGCCGATGGCCACCACGTTTTGGCCCACATGCAGGCCACCCGACGCGCCCATGGTTATCGGGTGCAGGCCCGAAATCCCTTGCACGCGAACGACCGCGATGTCGGCGACGGGGTCGGCGCCGACGATGGTGAACGGGGCGGCGCGCCCGTCGGGGAGGGTCGCCCTGGTGGCCACCGCCGGGTCGGCGCCGGCCGGCATCGATACGACGTGATTGTTGGTGAGGATGAGCCCGTCGGCGCTCAGCACCACTCCCGAGCCCTCTTCGGACTGCGTGGCGGCCGCCGTCTCGAGTTTGACCACACTGGGTATCGCCCTGGCCGCGGCCTGCTCGATGTTCGCGGCGGGCTGGGTAGTGGCCGGCGGGTTCGTCGGCCCGTGGACGGTTGCGGTGGCCGGGCGAAGTTCGACGGCGCCGAGGGCGCCCGCGGCGCCCGAAAGCAGCGCAAGCGCGGCGGCGCCGAGCATGATTCCCAACCGGGATCGCAGAAGTTCGTGGCGGCCGCCGGGCAATTCGTGCCGTCCCCGGCCGTGGGAGGGCGGGAAAGGCCCGCTACGCGTGACGGTGGTCATGGGTGGGCACCTTCTCCCTGTGGCTACTCGCGTGTGTGCCCCGGCGCACCCGTGTCCCACACCGAATTCCCGTTTACCATGCGGGGAAACATCGTCGGCGAGTCGCGAACAGCGTTGAGAGTTGCGTGGCGGCTTCGATTGTGCGCTCAGGGTGGCCCAGGACACACACACTGGAAAAGCCGTCGCGTCGCGCTACCGCAGGATCTTGGCGTAGAGCAGGCTGTCCTGCGGCTCGGGGCCCATGGTAGGGAAGACCGCATAGCGGCCGAGCCGGCCCTCCAGGACGAAACCCGCGCGCTCCAATAGTCGTGCCGAGCGCTCGTTTTCGACGCTGCACGATGCCCAGACGCGATACACCCCGCGATCGGCCTCTAGCGCGGTCAGCAACAGGTCGAGCGCCTCGGACATGTAGCCCTTGCCCCACCACCGCCGTCCCATGCAGTAACCGATCTCGACCGAGTGCGGCACCGCGCGCCGGCAGCTGGTCAGCCCGATGAGTTCGCCGCTGTGTTTCAGCGCGATCGCCCAGGTCCGCTCTTCGTCGCTGACGTTGAGCTTTTCGGTGATGACCCGCCGCGTCGCCGCCACGTCCGGATGCGGCGCCCACAACAGATACTTGGTGACCTCGGGATCGCGGGCGATCCGCTGGAACAGCGCGCCCGCGTCGTCGAGAACCGGCGGGCGCAGCTCGAGCCGTGGCCCGGTGATGCGGACGGGCGGGTAGTCGACCATCGCGCTACAGCCCGAGCGCCTGATAGGTGCGGCGGACGAATTTCGGTTGCGCGGTGCGGAGTTTCGCCAGCGACGTGTTGCCCGCGACGGCGGTGGCCGCGTCCACGGTCAGGTCGGGCAGGTTTTGAATCAGATACAGCAGGATCAGGTCGGCCGACGGGTCGGCCTGCCACCAGGTGCCGTAGGCGCCGGGCCAGCTGAACGTCCCGAGTCCGCCGGGCCCGAACAGCGGCGTGGACTTCGCCGGATCGGTCACCACCGACAGATTCAACCCGAACCCGCGGCCCACCCAGTACGGCGCGCCGAGGAAGTTGTGCCGCTTGTGTTCGTCGGTGAGCCGGTCGGTCCGCATGAGCCGGGCCGACTCCGGCGAGAGCACCCGCACGCCGTCGATGCTCCCGTCGTCGAGCAGCATCCGCACGAACCGCAGGTAATCGTCGGCGGTGGACCACAACCCGCCGCCGGCGTTGCAAAACGAGGGCGGGGTGATGTGTGGCGGACCCATGACGCCGTGCTGCAGCTGGTGGTCGTCGGTGAGCCGGTACATGGTGGCGGCGCGCCGGCGCGCCTCGGCCGACACGAAGAACCCGGTGTCGGGCATGCCCGCCGGGCCCAGGACCCGGTCGTCAAGCACCTCATGGAACGGCTTGCCGTCGATGCGGGACGCGATGACGCCCAACAAGTCTATGGCGTGGCTGTAGGTGACGCGCTCGCCGGGCTGATGCACCAGCGGCAGCTTGGCCAGCTCGGAGAGCCACGCGTCGGGACCCTGGTTGAACGGCAGCCGCATGTAGGCCTTCGAGATCGGCCCGGACACCGAGAACGCGTAGGCCAGGCCGCTGGTGTGGGTGAGCAGGTCCTCGATCAGGATGGCGCGGCGGATCGGATGCGTCCGCTCCAGCGGGCCGTGCGGGTCGTCGAGCACCCGCACGTCGGCCAGTTCCGGCGCCCAGCGCACGACCGGATCCTTCAGCGCCAGCTTGCCCTCGTCGACGAGGCTCATCACCGCCGCGACCGTGACCGGCTTGGTCATCGACGCGATGCGAAAAAGCGTGTCCCGCTGCATCGGCAGGCCCGCGTCGATGTCGCGATATCCGATCTCGTTGACCTGCAGCAGTTCTCCGCGCTGCCACACCATCGTCACCGCACCGGCCAGCACGCCGGCGTCGCACACCTCGCGGACGGAGGCCTGATTGACGTCCAGATTCACCGGTTCAGGGTAATGGGCGCCGTGCTGAACTGTGATCGAGACGCCATATAACGCGGTCACCGCGCAGTTCGATGTCGGCGGCGCCGGGCTCAATGAGGAAATCGTGAACCGTGCCGTCGCTCTGTAGCCGTGATGTTCCCTGCCCTTGCGCACGAACCAAGACCGCGTCGTCGCCAAAGTAAAACCGCCGAGCCAATTCGGCGCGAACGACGGTCATACTTCCCGTGCTTTCTCACGCCGAAATGGGTTGGCAACAGACGACTCCGGCTCTGAAACTCCAAATTGCGCGCATCGCAACCAGCCGGTGCGCATCGGCCGACAGCCGGAATGGATTTGATGCGGGGTTAACGGCCGCAAAATGGCGCGTTTGCGGCTCTGTACATTTCGCGCGCATAGGTCAAGACTTAGGCTCATGCCAAATAAAGCAGGCAGGACAATAGCCGCGGTTTGCGGTGGTGCTGCCGTGCTGGCCCTGGCGCTCGGCGGTGTCGGCGAAGTCGGCGACGCCGTTGTCCCCAAGACCATCGCGGACCCCCCGACGACCGTGGCCCCGACGCCCGGATCACCGGACGACCAGTGCTGCGACTCGCCCCAACCCCAAGCGTCGGCCAGCTGGAATTGCAAGATCGGCCTGAACTGCGGGCCCATTCGCCCACAGCGGACCTTGCCCGCGCCGCCGCCGCCCCCACCGCCGCCGTAGGCCCCCGGGCGCCTGACGCCCAACGCGCCGCCGCACGCCGCACGCCGGCGCGCTCGGCGCAAGTGCTACGCTGCCTGGCAGTCGACATCCTTTAACGATCCGTCCAGAGAGGCGGAGAAGGAGGTCAAGTCTCGTATGTGCGCCGCGGATGACACCGGCCGCGAATTGATGTCGGCGGCCGACGTGGGTCGCACCATTTCCCGCATCGCGCATCAGATCATCGAAAAGACCGCGCTGGATGGTCCCGACGGACCGCGTGTGGTGCTGCTGGGCATCCCGACCCGCGGCGTGATCCTGGCCAGCCGGCTCGCCACCAACATCGGCGAGTTCAGCGGGGTCGACGTCGCCCACGGCGCCCTGGACATCACCCTCTACCGCGACGACCTCATGCAAAAGCCGCCGCGACCGCTGGCGGCCACGTCCATCCCGGCCGGCGGCGTCGACGACGCGCTGGTGATCCTCGTCGACGACGTGCTCTACTCCGGCCGCTCGGTGCGGTCGGCCCTGGACGCGCTGCGCGACGTGGGCCGTCCGCGGGCGGTGCAACTGGCGGTGCTGGTCGACCGCGGCCACCGCGAACTGCCACTGCGCGCCGACTACGTCGGCAAGAACGTCCCGACCTCGCGCGCCGAGAGCGTGCACGTCCTGCTCACCGAGCACGACGGCCGCGACGGGGTGGTGATCTCGCGATGACGCGCCACCTGCTGGCTGCCGGCGACCTGAGCCGCGACGACGCCACCGCCATCCTCGACGACGCGGACCGGTTCGCGCAGGCGTTGGTCGGCCGCGAGATCAAGAAGCTGCCGACGCTGCGCGGCCGCACCGTCGTCACGATGTTCTACGAGAACTCGACCCGCACCCGGGTCTCCTTCGAGGTGGCCGGCAAGTGGATGAGCGCCGACGTGATCAACGTCAGCGCGGCCGGATCGTCGGTGGGCAAGGGGGAATCGCTGCGCGACACCGCGCTGACGCTGCGGGCGGCCGGCGCCGACGCGCTGATCATCCGCCACCCCGCGTCCGGCGCCGCGCACCTGCTCGCGGACTGGACGTGCAGTAACGGTGACGGGCCGTCGGTCATCAACGCCGGCGACGGCACCCACGAGCACCCCACGCAGGCGCTGCTGGACGCGTTGACCGTCCGCCAGCGGCTCGGGGGTATCGAGGGCCGGCGCGTCGTGATCGTCGGCGACATCCTGCACAGCCGGGTCGCCCGCTCCAACGTCATGCTGCTGGCCACCCTCGGCGCGGAGGTGGTGCTGGTCGCGCCGCCGACGCTGCTGCCGGTCGGGGTCGAGGGGTGGCCGGCCACCGTCTCCTGTGACTTCGATGCCGAGTTGCCCGCCGCCGACGCGGTGCTGATGCTGCGGGTGCAGGCCGAGCGGATGAACGGCGGCTTCTTCCCGTCGGTGCGCGAATACTCGGTCCGCTACGGGCTTTCCGAGCGGCGCCAGGCGATGCTGCCGGGCCACGCGGTGGTGCTGCACCCGGGGCCCATGGTACGCGGCATGGAGATCTCGTCGTCGGTGGCGGACTCGTCGCAATCTGCGGTGCTGCAACAGGTTTCGAATGGAGTGCACGTGCGGATGGCGGTGCTGTTCCATTTGCTGGTCGGGGCGGAGGACATCGCGGCATGAGCGTGCTGATCCGCGGGGTGCATCTGTACGGCGAGGGCGACCGGGTCGACGTCCTCGTCGATGACGGGCAGATCGCCGAAATCGGACCGGGCCTTGGCATCCCGGATACGGCCGACGTCATCGACGCGACGGGCCAGGTGTTGCTGCCCGGGTTCGTCGACCTGCACACCCACCTGCGCGAGCCCGGCCGCGAATACGCCGAGGACATCGAAACCGGTTCGGCGGCTGCCGCTTTGGGTGGTTACACGGCGGTGTTCGCGATGGCCAACACTAATCCCGTCGCCGACAGCCCGGTGGTCACCGACCATGTCTGGCATCGCGGCCGGCAGGTCGGGCTCGTCGACGTGCATCCCGTCGGCGCGGTCACTGTCGGGCTGGCCGGGGCCGAGCTCACCGAGATGGGCATGATGGCCGCCGGCGCCGCGCAGGTGCGAATGTTCTCCGACGACGGCATCTGCGTGCATGACCCGCTGATCATGCGCCGCGCGCTCGAGTACGCCACGGGGCTGGGAGTGCTGATCGCCCAGCACGCCGAGGAGCCGAGGCTGACCGTCGGCGCCGTCGCCCACGAGGGCCCGACGGCCGCGCGCCTGGGACTCGCCGGGTGGCCCCGGGCCGCCGAGGAATCGATCGTCGCCCGCGACGCGCTGCTGGCCCGCGACGCCGGCGCCCGGGTGCACATCTGCCACGCCTCCACCGCGGGCACCGTCGAGATCGTGAGATGGGCCAAGGAACAAGCCATTTCGATCACCGCCGAGGTCACCCCGCACCACTTGCTGCTCGACGACAGCAGGCTGGCCAACTACGAGGGGGTGAACCGGGTCAACCCGCCGCTGCGCGAGGCGGCCGACGCGGTCGCGCTGCGTCAGGCGCTGGCCGACGGGGTAATCGACTGTGTGGCCACCGACCATGCCCCGCACGCCGAACACGAGAAGTGTGTCGAGTTCTCGGCCGCGCGCCCCGGCATGCTGGGGCTGCAGACCGCGCTGTCTGTGGTGGCGCAGACGATGGTGGCGCCCGGGCTGTTGACCTGGCGCGACGTCGCGCGGGTGATGAGCGAGAACCCGGCGCGCATCGTCGGGTTGCCCGATCAGGGCCGCCCGCTGGAGGTGGGGGAGCCGGCCAACCTCACCGTCGTGGACCCAGAAGCCACGTGGACGGTCGCCGGGTCGGACCTGGCCAGCCGGTCGGCCAACACGCCTTATGAGTCAATGACCTTGCCCGCCACCGTGACCGCGACCCTGCTGCGCGGAAAGGTCACCGCGCGGGACGGGAAGAGCCCGGCATGAATTCCGGCACGCTGGTGGGGTCGCTGATCTTCGCGGCCGTGCTGGTGATCGTGATAACGGTGCTCATCCAGCTGATAATACGTTCCTGGCAGCGGCGCGCGCAGCGGCAGCAGCAGTTGATCGGCGAGCTGCCCGACCTGCCCGACCAGGTGGGGGCCGCGACCATCACCACCCGCGGCCACTACTGCGGTTCCATGATGGCGCCCGACTGGAGCGAGCGGATCGCGGCCGGCGATCTGGGCTTTCGCAGCAAGGCGGTGCTGACCCGCTACAACGAGGGGATCATGGTGGAAAGGGTTAGGGCCCAACCTATTTGGATTCCACAACAGGCGATCGAGGGCATCCGCATGGAGCGCCGAATGGCGGGCAGGGTCGCGCCTCGGATCGGGATACTGGCGATCCGGTGGCGCCTGCCTTCGGGTACCGAGATCGACACCGCGTTTCGCGCGAACCACCGCGACGAGTACGACGCCTGGCTGGAGGGCCGGGAGGAGGGGGCCGCGCATGACTAAGGCTGTGTTGGTTCTGGAAGATGGGCGCGTCTTCACCGGAACGCCGTTCGGCAAGGTCGGCCAGACGCTCGGGGAGGCAGTGTTCTCCACCGGCATGTCCGGCTACCAAGAAACGCTGACCGACCCCAGTTATCACCGCCAGATCGTCGTGGCCACCGCGCCACAGATCGGCAACACCGGTTGGAACGACGAGGACGCCGAAAGCCGCGGCGACAAGATCTGGGTCGCCGGCTACGCGGTGCGCGACCCGTCGCCGCGCGCCTCCAACTGGCGCGCCACCGGCACGCTGGAGGACGAACTGGCCCGCCAGGGCATCGTCGGCATCGCCGGCATCGACACCCGTGCGGTGGTGCGCCACCTGCGCAGCCGCGGCTCGATGAAGGCGGGGGTGTTTTCCGGCGACGCGCTCGCCGAACCGGCCGAGCTGGTGGAGCGGGTGCGGGGCCAGCAGTCGATGCTGGGCGCCGACCTGGCCGGCGAGGTCAGCACCGACGGCGCCTACGTCGTGGAACCCGAAGGGCCGCACCGGTTCACGGTGGCCGCCCTCGACCTGGGGATTAAGACCAACACTCCCCGCAATTTCTCCCGGCGCGGCATCCGCAGCCACGTGCTGCCGGCGTCGGCGACCTTCGAGCAGATCGCCGACATCAACCCCAACGGCGTTTTCCTCTCCAACGGCCCGGGCGACCCCGCCACCGCCGACCACGTGGTCGGGCTCACCCGCGAGGTGCTGGACGCCGGAATCCCGTTGTTCGGCATCTGTTTCGGCAACCAGATACTCGGCCGGGCGCTGGGCCTGTCCACCTACAAGATGGTCTTCGGGCACCGCGGCATCAACGTCCCGGTCATCGACCACGCCACCGGACGGGTCGCTGTGACCGCGCAGAACCACGGCTTCGCGCTCGAAGGCGAGGCGGGCCAGTCCTTCGACACGCCGTTCGGCCCGGCGGTCGTCAGCCACACCTGCGCCAACGACGGGGTGGTGGAAGGCGTCAAACTCGCTGACGGCAGGGCGTTTTCGGTGCAGTACCACCCCGAGGCCGCCGCCGGTCCGCACGACGCGGAGTACCTGTTCGACCAATTCGTCGACCTGATGGCAGGGGGACGCTAGTGCCGCGTCGCACCGACTTGCGCCACGTGCTGGTGATCGGCTCGGGCCCGATCGTCATCGGCCAGGCCGCCGAGTTCGACTACTCGGGCACCCAGGCCTGCCGGGTGCTGCGGGCGGAGGGGCTGGAGGTCAGCCTGATCAACTCCAACCCGGCCACCATCATGACCGACCCCGAGTACGCCGACCACACCTACGTCGAGCCCATCACCCCGGCCTTCGTCGAGCGGGTGATCGCCCAGCAGGCCGAGCGGGGCAACAAGATCGACGCGCTGCTGGCCACGCTGGGCGGGCAGACCGCCCTCAACACCGCCGTTGCGCTGTACGAGAACGGGGCGCTCGAGCGCTACGGTGTCGAGCTGATCGGGGCGGACATCGACGCCATCCAGCGCGGCGAGGACCGCCAGATGTTCAAGGACATCGTCGCCAAGGTTGGTGGTGAATCCGCCCGCAGCCGAGTGTGTTTCACGATGGAAGAGGTGCGCGAGACGGTCGAGGAGCTCGGGCTCCCGGTGGTGGTGCGGCCCAGCTTCACCATGGGCGGGCTCGGGTCGGGCATGGCGCGATCCGTCGAGGAGGTCGACCGGATGGCCGGCGCCGGCCTGGCCGAAAGCCCCAGCGCCAACGTGCTGATCGAGGAATCGATATACGGCTGGAAGGAATTCGAGCTCGAGCTGATGCGCGACGGCAACGACAACGTGGTCGTGGTCTGCTCGATCGAGAACTTCGACCCGATGGGTGTGCACACCGGGGACTCGGTCACCGTCGCACCCGCCATGACGCTCACCGACCGCGAATACCAGCGCATGCGCGACCTCGGCATCGCCATCCTGCGCGAGGTCGGGGTCGACACGGGCGGCTGCAACATCCAGTTCGCGATCAACCCGGTCGACGGCCGGCTGATCGTGATCGAGATGAACCCGCGGGTATCGCGGTCCAGCGCGCTGGCCTCTAAGGCCACCGGCTTCCCGATCGCCAAGATCGCCGCCAAGCTGGCCATCGGCTACACCCTCGACGAGATCCTCAACGACATCACCAAGGAGACGCCGGCCTGCTTCGAACCGACGCTCGACTACGTCGTCGTCAAGGCGCCGCGGTTCGCGTTCGAGAAGTTCCCCGGCGCCGACCCCACCCTGACCACCACCATGAAGTCCGTCGGCGAGGCGATGTCGTTGGGCCGCAACTTCATCGAGGCGCTCGGCAAGGTGATGCGTTCGCTGGAGACCACCCGCGCGGGTTTCTGGACGAAGCCCGACCCGGACGGGGATATGCACGAGGTGCTCGACCGGCTGCGCACCCCGACCGAGGGCCGGCTCTACGACATCGAACTGGCGTTGCGGCTGGGCGCCTCGATCGAGGAGGTCGCCGAGGCCAGCGGCGTGGACCCGTGGTTTTTGGCCCAGATCGGCGAGCTGGGCAAGCTGCGCGCGGAGCTGGTGGACGTCCCGGTGCTCGACGCAGACCTGCTGCGCCGGGCCAAACACAGCGGGCTGTCGGACCGCCAGATCGCTGCGCTGCGGCCGGAATTGGCCGGCGAGAACGGGGTGCGCTCGCTGCGCGAGCGCCTCGGCATCCACCCGGTCTACAAGACGGTGGACACCTGCGCGGCCGAGTTCGAGGCCAAGACGCCCTACCACTACAGCAGCTACGAGCTGGACCCCGCCGCCGAGACGGAGGTGGCCCCGCAGACCGAGCGGCCCAAGGTGCTGATCCTGGGCTCGGGTCCCAACCGCATCGGCCAGGGCATCGAATTCGACTACAGCTGCGTGCACGCGGCAACGACGTTGAGCCAGGCCGGTTTCGAGACCGTGATGGTCAACTGCAACCCGGAGACGGTGTCCACCGACTACGACACCGCCGACCGGCTGTACTTCGAGCCGCTGACCTTCGAGGACGTCCTCGAGGTGTTCCGCGCCGAACAGCAGTCGGCCTCCGGCGGGCCCGGAGTGGTGGGCGTGATCGTGCAGCTGGGCGGCCAGACACCGCTCGGGTTGGCGCAACGGCTCTTCGACGCCGGGGTCCCGATCGTCGGTACGCCGCCGGAGGCCATCGACCTGGCCGAGGACCGCGGCGCGTTCGGCGACGTGCTGGCCGCCGCCGGGTTGCCGGCACCGAAGTACGGCATGGCAACGACTTTCGCGCAGGCCCGCCGTATCGCCGAGGACATCGGTTACCCGGTGTTGGTGCGGCCGTCGTACGTGCTGGGCGGCCGCGGCATGGAGATCGTCTACGACGAGGAGACGCTGGAGGGCTACATCACCCGCGCCACCGCGCTCTCGCCCGAGCACCCGGTGCTCGTCGACCGCTTCCTCGAGGACGCGGTGGAGATCGACGTCGACGCCCTGTGCGACGGCTCCGAGGTCTACATCGGCGGCATCATGGAACACATCGAGGAGGCCGGCATCCACTCCGGCGACTCGGCCTGCGCGCTGCCCCCGGTCACGCTGGGCCGCAGCGACATCGAGAAGGTCCGCCGCGCCACCGAGGCCATCGCCCACGGCATCGGCGTCGTCGGGCTGCTCAACGTCCAGTACGCCCTCAAGGACGACGTGCTCTATGTGCTCGAGGCCAACCCGCGGGCCAGCCGCACGGTGCCCTTCGTCTCCAAGGCGACCGCGATCCCGCTCGCCAAGGCGTGCGCCCGGATCATGTTGGGCGCCACCATTTCCCAGCTTCGTGACGAGGGCCTACTGGCCGCGAACGGGGACGGTGCGCACGCGCCGCCGCAGGCCCCGATCGCGGTCAAGGAGGCCGTGCTGCCGTTTCACCGCTTCCGCCGCGTCGACGGGGCCGCAATCGATTCCCTGCTCGGCCCGGAGATGAAATCGACGGGCGAGGTGATGGGCATCGACCGCGACTTCGGCAGCGCCTTCGCCAAGAGCCAGACCGCCGCCTACGGGTCGCTGCCGGCCGGCGGGACGATCTTCGTGTCGGTGGCCAATCGGGACAAGCGGTCGCTGGTGTTCCCGGTCAAGCGGCTGGCCGACTTGGGCTTCCGGGTGCTGGCCACCGAGGGCACCGCGGAAATGTTGCGCCGCAACGGGATTCCCTGCGACGAGGTCCGCAAGCACTTCGAGCCGCCGCAGCCCGGGCGCCCCGCGATGTCGGCCGTCGACGCGATCAAGGCCGGCGAGGTGAACATGGTGATCAACACTCCGTTCGGCAACTCGGGCCCGCGCATCGACGGCTACGAAATCCGTTCGGCCGCGGTGTCGGTCAACATCCCGTGCGTCACCACGGTGCAGGGCGCGTCGGCCGCGGTGCAGGGCATCGAGGCGGGCATCCGCGGCGACATCGGCGTGCGCTCGCTGCAGGAGCTGCACAGCGCGATCGCGCCCGCGGGTGGCGCCCAGTGACCGGGTTCGGCACCCGGCTGGCCGAGGCGAAGCTCAGCCGCGGGCCGCTGTGCCTGGGGATCGACCCGCACCCCGAGCTGCTGCGGGCCTGGGACCTGCCCACCACCGCCGATGGCCTGGCCGCGTTCTGCGACGTGTGCGTCGAGGCGTTCTCCGGATTCGCGGTCGTCAAGCCGCAGGTGGCGTTCTTCGAGGCCTACGGCGCCGCCGGGTACGCGGTGCTGGAACGCACCATCGCCGCCCTGCGCTCGGCCGGGGTGCTGGTGCTCGCCGACGCCAAACGGGGCGACATCGGGACGACGATGGCCGCCTACGCCGCGGCCTGGGCCGGCGACTCGCCCCTGGCGGCGGACGCGGTGACCGCCTCGCCCTATCTGGGGTTCGGTTCGCTGCGGCCGCTGCTGGAGGCCGCCGCCGCCAACGACCGGGGGGTGTTCGTGCTCGCGGCGACGTCCAACCCGGAGGGCGGCACCGTGCAGCGCGCCGAATTCGACGGCCGCACGGTGTCCCAGCTGATCACCGACCAGGCGGCGGTGGTCAACCGTTCCGCCAACCCGACCGAGCCCGGATACGTCGGCGTGGTGCTCGGCGCGACCGTCTTCGAGGCGCCCGACGTAAGCGAGCTGGGCGGACCCGTGCTGGTGCCCGGCGTCGGGGCGCAGGGGGGACGGCCCGAGGCGCTCGCCGGCCTGGGCAAGGCCGCACCGGGCCAGCTGCTGCCCGCGGTGGCGCGTGAGGTGCTGCGGGCCGGCCCCAGCGTCTCGGACCTGCGCGCGGCCGGCGAACGGATGCTGGACGCTGTCGCGTACCTCGCGGCGCTGTAGGCGCTTGGGTGTGAATCCTTGGCTTTCGGTGTGAGCTGAGGGCGCGAATCCGGCCGGTTTTCCGCCCTGTGCGCACACCAAAAGCCCTCAGTGCACACTCAAAGCCCTCAGTGCCAAAAGCCCTGAGCGCACACCAAAAGCCGTCAGTGCACACTCACTCCGACGCCACGGCCGCGCTGGGCCGGGCGGTTTCCACAATCACGGCGGTGGCCTTGACGACGGCCACCGCGACGCTGCCGGGGCGCAGTTTCAGCTCCTCGGCCGCCGCGGTGCTCATCAGTGAGACCACGGTGTGGGGACCGCACTGCATCTCGACCTGCGTCATCACAGTGTCGCTGAGGACGCTGGTGACCAGGCCGACGAACCGGTTGCGGGCCGAGCTGCCGATGCTCAGCGGGTCGGGAGGCGGGGCGGGCGCGTTTGCCCGGGAGAATTCGGCCAAGTCCTCGCTGGCGATGACCTTGCGTCCCGCCGAGTCGTGGGTGACCGACAACGTGCCCTGGTTGATCCAGCGACGGACGGTGTCGTCGCTGACTCCCAGCAGTTCAGCCGCCTGACGGATGCGCAGGTTCGGCACGATTTCGATCGTAACTGATATTTGGCTGGGTGTTAGCTGGCATATCGCTGCGTAGCCGCCGCCGACCTGCGGCTGGGCCAGTGGGCCGCGACACGCGCGACACGCCACGAAAAATCTGGTGATCCCCGGCACCCCGGCTCGCGGACGTCGGCCCTCGCCGTCGGTATCGTCCGCGGCCGCCGCGGCCCCGGCCGGCTGTATGGCGCAAAACCGCAGGTAGAGTGCCCTATTCGGGGGGTCGTAGGGGCGTCCTCGCGACCGGATCGGGGCGCGGTCGGGCCCGCCCCGGCGAGGCCCCTCGGGGCTCGCCCGGGCGGCTCACGCTGCACATTTGCACAATTAACGAGGGGGTCGGGTTAGATTTCGTCAGGAAGGCTGAGTACGGTCATCTCCGCTGGCTGAAGTACCCGGCAGAGACAAAACGAGATCGATTAGCGATTGATCAGATACGGAGGAATCGTGGCCCTTCCCCAGTTGACCGACGAGCAGCGCGCGGCCGCGTTGGAGAAGGCGGCCGCCGCACGTCGAGCGCGAGCAGAGCTCAAGGATCGCCTCAAGCGCGGTGGCACCAACCTCACCCAGGTGCTCAAGGACGCCGAAAGCGATGAAGTCCTCGGCAAGATGAAGGTGTCTGCGCTGCTCGAGGCCTTGCCGAAGGTGGGCAAGGTCAAGGCGCAGGAGATCATGACCGAGCTGGAGATCGCCCCCACCCGCCGCCTGCGCGGCCTCGGGGACCGGCAGCGCAAGGCCCTGCTGGAAAAGTTCGGCTCCTAACCCGATACCGCGACCATGCAGGCCGAACGGCCTGTTGGGGGTACCGACCCGGGAGCGCCAGTGAGCGCCGGCGGGGGGCCGGACGTCGCACGGGGGGCACGCCCTGAGCCGCCAGGCAGGGGGCGTGTGGTCGTGCTGTCCGGTCCCTCCGCGGTCGGCAAGTCGACGGTGGTCCGGTGTCTGCGTGAGCGGATCCCCAACCTGCAGTTCAGCGTCTCGGCCACCACCCGGGCCCCGCGGCCCGGCGAGGTCGACGGCGTCGACTATCACTTCGTCACCCCCGCCCGCTTCCAACAGCTGATCGACGAGGGCGCCCTGCTCGAGTGGGCCGAGATCCACGGCGGGCTGCACCGGTCGGGCACGCTGGCCGAGCCAGTGCGGGCCGCCACCGCGTCCGGGCTGCCCGTGCTCATCGAGGTCGACCTGGCCGGCGCCAGGGCGGTCAAGAAGGCGATGCCCGAGGCGCTCACGGTGTTCCTGGCGCCGCCCAGCTGGGAGGACCTGGAGGCCAGGCTGATCGGCCGGGGCACCGAGACACCGGAGGCCATCCGGCGCCGCCTCGACACCGCCCGCACCGAGATGGCGGCGCAAAACGACTTCGACGAGGTGGTCGTCAACAGTCGATTGGAGTCTGCGTGCGCCGAATTGGTATCCTTGCTGGTGGGAACTGCGCCGGGCCCGGCATGAACCGCCTGACCAGACCAGATTCAAGCATCGAAGTTCTCTAGCCGTACCGCACGGCTCTATCCGCCAGGAGACTGACTTACGTGAGCATTCCGCAGTCCGACGCGTCGCTGACCGCCGTGGACCAGTTCGACCCGTCGGCAGGCGGCCAGGGCGCCTACGACACCCCGCTGGGCATCACCAACCCTCCCATCGACGAGCTGCTGGACCGCGTGTCCAGCAAGTACGCCCTGGTCATCTACGCGGCCAAGCGGGCCCGTCAGATCAACGATTACTACAACCAGCTCGGCGAGGGCATCCTCGAGTATGTCGGCCCGCTCGTCGAGCCGGGTCTGCAGGAAAAGCCGTTGTCCATCGCGCTGCGCGAGATCCACGCCGACCTGCTCGAGCACACCGAGGGCGAGTAACGGGCCGGGCGCGGTGGAGAGCAAGCGGGTCGTCGTAGGAGTTTCCGGGGGCATCGCCGCCTACAAGGCATGCACCGTCGTACGGCAGCTCGCCGAAGCCGGCCACCAGGTCCGCGTCATCCCCACCGAATCCGCGCTGCGCTTCGTGGGCGCCGCCACCTTCGAGGCGCTGTCCGGCCAGCCGGTGCGCACCGGCGTCTTCGACGACGTGCCCGAGGTGCCGCACGTCCAGCTCGGCAAGGAGGCCGACCTGGTCGTCGTGGCGCCCGCCACCGCCGACCTACTGGCCAGGGCCGTCTCCGGCCGCGCCGACGACCTGCTGACCGCGACCCTGCTGACCGCCCGGTGCCCGGTGCTGTTCGCCCCGGCGATGCACACCGAGATGTGGTTGCACCCGGCCACCGTCGACAACGTGGCCACATTGCGGCGCCGCGGGGCCGTCGTGCTGGAACCCGCCTACGGACGGCTCACGGGCACCGACAGCGGCGCCGGACGGCTGCCCGAGGCCGAGGAGATCACCACGCTGGCCCAGCTGCTGCTGGAACGCCACGACGCCCTGCCCTACGACCTCGCCGGCCGCCGGGTGCTGGTCACCGCCGGCGGCACCCGCGAGCCGATCGACCCGGTGCGCTTCATCGGCAACCGCAGCTCGGGAAAGCAGGGCTACGCGGTGGCGCGGGTGGCCGCCCAACGCGGCGCCGAGGTCACCCTGATCGCCGGGCACACCGCCGGGCTGATCGACCCCGCCGGCGTCAACGTGGTGCACGTCAGCTCGGCCGAGCAGCTCGGCGAGGCGGTGTCCAAGCACGCCCCCGAGGCGGACGTGCTGGTCATGGCGGCGGCCGTCGCCGACTTCCGGCCCGCGCGGGTTGCCACCGCGAAGATCAAAAAGGGCCCGGACGTCGCCGAGGAGCCGACGATCGAGCTGGTCCGCAACGACGACGTGCTCGCCGGCGCGGTGCGGGCCCGCACACACGGGCAGCTGCCCAACATGCGGGCCATCGTGGGTTTTGCCGCCGAGACCGGCGACGCCAACGGCGACGTTTTGTTCCACGCGCGAGAAAAGCTGCGGCGCAAGGGTTGTGACCTGCTGGTCGTCAACGCCGTCGGTGACAACAAGGCGTTCGAGGTGGACAGCAACGACGGCTGGCTGCTGGCATCCGACGGCGCCGAGTCGGCGCTGCCACACGGCTCCAAGACGCTGATGGCCAGTCGTATCGTGGACGCAATCGTCGCGTTCCTGCACGGCCACAGCGGGTAGCAGGGTTTACTTCGCTACGGCGCCCGCACGGGTGCCGGATGATGCCAGAAGATATAATTCGACTAACTAATTATTGGAAGGATCGGGACTGTGAGCGAAAAGGGTCGTCTGTTTACCAGTGAGTCGGTGACCGAAGGGCATCCCGACAAGATCTGTGACGCGATCAGCGACTCGGTCCTCGACGCGCTTCTGGCGGGGGACCCTCGCTCGCGGGTGGCGGTGGAAACGCTCGTGACCACCGGGCAGGTGCACGTGGTGGGTGAGGTGACGACGTCGGCCAAGGAGGCGTTCGCCGACATCACCAACACGGTGCGCGCCCGCATCCTCGACATCGGCTACGACTCGTCGGAGAAGGGCTTCGACGGGGCGTCCTGCGGGGTGAACATCGGCATCGGCCGTCAGTCGCCCGACATCGCCCAGGGCGTCGACACCGCGCACGAGACGCGCGTCGAGGGCGCCGCCGACCCGCTGGACGCCCAGGGCGCCGGTGACCAGGGCCTGATGTTCGGCTACGCGATCAACGACACCCCGGAGCTGATGCCCCTTCCCATCGCGCTGGCGCACCGCCTGTCACGCAAACTGACCGAAGTCCGCAAGAACGGCACGCTCGGATACCTGCGCCCCGACGGCAAGACCCAGGTCACCATCGCCTACGAGGACGACGTCCCGGTGCGGCTGGACACCGTGGTGGTCTCCACCCAGCACGCCGACGGCATCGACCTGGAGCAGACGCTGGACCCCGACATCCGCACGCACGTGCTCAACGCCGTGCTCGACGAGCTGGCACACGACACCCTGGACTCGTCGGCGACCCGGGTGCTGGTGAACCCGACCGGCAAGTTCGTCGTCGGCGGCCCGATGGGCGACGCGGGCCTGACCGGTCGCAAGATCATCGTCGACACCTACGGCGGGTGGGCCCGCCACGGTGGCGGCGCATTCTCCGGTAAGGATCCGTCCAAGGTGGACCGGTCGGCGGCGTACGCGATGCGCTGGGTGGCCAAGAACATCGTGGCCGCCGGGCTGGCGGAGCGGGTCGAGGTGCAGGTGGCCTACGCCATCGGCAAGGCGGCCCCGGTCGGGCTGTTCATCGAGACGTTCGGCACCGCGACCGTCGACCCGGTCAAGATCGAGAAGATCGTGCCCGAGGTGTTCGACCTGCGGCCCGGCGCCATCATCCGCGACCTGGACCTGCTGCGCCCGATCTACGCGCAGACCGCCGCCTACGGGCACTTCGGGCGCACCGACATCGAGCTGCCGTGGGAGCAGCTCAACATGGTCGACGAGCTCAAGCGCGCGATCTAGACGGCCCGTCAGAGGCGCAGGAAACCGGATTCGCCGACGCCCAAGTTGGCGAAACCGGTGTTGCCCTGGTCGAAGGGGTAGCCGCCGCCGGTGTTGAAGAAGCCGGTGTTGTTGCCCAGACCGGAGTTGAAAAACCCGGTGTTGCCGCCGACGCCCGAGTCGGTGTTCCAGAAGCCCGTGTGGTTGCCGTTGACGCCGGAATTGCCGATGCCGGTGTTGTAGTCGCCCGTGCCGGCGTTGGCGATGCCGGTGTAGAAGCTGCCGCTGCCCGAGTTTTCGAAGCCCACGGCGAATTGGCCGGTGCCGGAGTTGAAGAAGCCCATATCGTTGCCGCCCGCGCCGCTGTTGCCGAAGCCCGAGTTGAGGCCGCCGCTGGCCGTGTTGTAAAAGCCCGAGTTGAAATCGCTGGTGTTGAAGAAGCCCGAATTGCCCGTGCCGGTGTTGCCGAAGCCCGAGTTGCTCACCACGCCGGTCAGGTCATCGGTGTGGCCCCAGCCGGTGTCCAGGTTGCCGCTGTTGAACAGCCCGGTGTTGGTGTTGCCCGCGTTGAAGAACCCGGTGTTGGTGTTGCCCGAATTGAACGATCCGGTGTTGTCGCAGCCCGTGTTGAAGTCGCCGACGTTCTGGTCGCCACCGTTGAAGCTGCCCATGTTGTACGCGCCGGAGTTGCCGACGCCGATGTTGTTGTAACCGCCGTTGAGGTAGCCGATGCTGCCGTTCGACCCGTTGAGGTCGCCGATGTTGTTTTGGCCGGCGTTCCACGAGCCGACGTTGCTGTCGCCGGGGTTTCCGACGCCCACGTTCTGCAGGCCGGAGTTGAACACGCCCGCGTTGGAGTAGCCGGCGTTCCACAGCCCGGTGTTGGTGTTGCCGGTGTTGCCGATGCCGGTGTTGGCGTGGCCCGAGTTGAACAGGCCCCAGTTGTGGGCGCCGCTGTTGAACAGGCCGGTGTTGCCGCTGCCCGAGTTGAACACGCCGACGTTGCCGGTGCCGGAGTTGAACAGCCCGACGTTGCCGCTGCCGGAGTTGAGCCCACCGAACGTGAACTGACCCGTCGCGGTGTCGTAATAGGTGCCGCCGACGCCGATTTGGTTGTTGCCGGTGAGCCCCAGGCCGATGTTGTTGTTGCCGGTGTTGCCCAGGCCGATGTTGTTGTCGCCGGCGTTGCCCCAGCCGAGGTTTCCGACGCTGCCATTGGCGTTGAGGCCGCCGAGGCCGACCAGGTTGTTGCCGTTGAGCCCGATGCCGATGTTGTTGTTGCCGTAGTTGCCCACCCCGAGGTTGTTGTTGCCCAGGTTCCCCATGCCCACGTTGGAGCTGCCCCAGTTGCCGTTGCCGACGTTGCCGCCACCGAGGTTCCCGGCGCCGAGGTTGCCGTCGCCGACGTTGCCGCCGCCCACGTTGTTGTTGCCGTTGTTGCCGCCGCCCAGGTTGCTGTTGCCGAGCCCCGACAGGCCCTGGGTCTCGGCGCCGGCGTACGCCGCGGAGTTCGCGGCCAGGTTCTGGACGAACCCCTGATGAAACGCCGCCACCTGTGCGCTGAGCGCCTGATAGGCCTGGGCATGGCCGGAGAACACCGATGCGACGGCCGCCGACACCGCGTCCGCGCCGGCGGCCAGCACCTGAGTGGTCGTAGCGGCCGCGGCGGCGTTGGCGGCGCTGATCGTCGACCCGATGCCGGCAATGTCCGTCGCGGCCGCGCTGACGAGCTCCGGTGTGACGAACACAAACGACATCGTCGGTCCCTTTCCGTCACCCCCGCCTGCTCAACATCGGCAGGAGCGGGAAAAGCGTTACGGTCGGGGCAGCGGATGGTCGGCCTCGAGTGCGGGCAGCCCGTCGATGCTGCGCCGGTTGCGGTTGACCAGGTGCGCGAACTTCTCGTCGGAGGCCTGCGCGTGGTGGGCGTCGAGCACCGGCCGTTCGTCGACGAGCTCGTAGTAGGGCACCGCGAACCCGCAGGCGTCGGCGATGCGTTCGACGTCGACGACGATGACGGCGCGGACGCCGGCGTGCTGGTCGCCGAAACGCGTTAGCAGGCCCGCGAATTCGGCGTCATCCGGGCGCACGACGCGCCCGGTGCCGAACAGCCGCAGGATCCGCGAGTTGCGGGTGAACGAGCAGAACATGATCGTGATGCGCCCGTTGTCGCGCAGGTGGGCGATCGTTTCCACGCCGCTGCCGAACAGATCGACGTACGCGACGGTGTGCTCGTCCAGCACCGCGAAGGTGTCGCGATAGCCCTTGGGGGAGAGGTTGATTCGGCCGCTCTCGGAGGGCGCCGTGGCGACGAAGAATACGGCCTGAGCCGAAATGAAGTCGGTCAGCGACTCATCGATGCGCGAAAACTCTTTTGCCACGCGGGAAAGCGTAGCGTCGTCGGCCCCGCGCTGTCGCCGGGTTTTAGCGCGGCCAAACTGATGTCGCCGCCGTAGAAGTCGAGCACCCGGGGATCCATCACCCGCCGCCACAGCGGCGGGATCAGCGCCAGCAGCAGCATGGCGCTGTAGCCGCTGGGCAGCTGCGGTGCGTCATCGACGTGGCGAAGCACCTGGTAGGGACGCAGCGGGTTCGCGTGATGGTCGGAATGTCGCTGTAGGTGGAAGAGCAGGACGTTGGTGATCACCGTGCTGCTGTTCCAGCTGTGCGCCGGGCGCACCCGTTCGTAGCGGCCGTTGGGCAGCAGCTGGCGTCGCAGCCCGTAATGCTCCATGTAGTTGACCGTCTCGAGCAGGCTGAAGCCGACGATCGCCTGGACGATCAGCCACGGCAGCACGACGGGACCGAACCAGACCGAAAGCACCGTGAACAGCGCGGCGCTGATCAGCCACGCATTGAGTATGTCGTTGTTCAGCGTCCAGCGAGTTTTGCCGATCCCGGCCAGCCGAGCCGCCTCGAGGCGCCAGGCGGAGCGCAGGCCCCCGGTCACCGACCGGGGCAGGAACGCGTAGAGGCCCTCGCCGAATCGGGCGCTGGCGGGGTCCTCGGCGGTCGCCACCCGGACGTGGTGTCCGCGGTTGTGTTCGACGTAGAAATGCCCGTAGCAGGTCTGTGCGAGCGCGACCTTGCTCAACCGTCGTTCGGATCGCTCGCGCGTGTGCCCCAATTCGTGGGCGGCGTTGATGGCCAGTCCGCCGATGAGGCCGACGGTCGTCATCAGCCCCAGCTTGTCGACGAAACCCATTGTGAGCCAACCGCCGCCGCTCCACAGCCAGCAGGCGAAGACCAGTGAGAGGTATTGGTTGGGCAGGTAGAGGTAGGTGGCCCAGCGGTAAAACCGGTCGGTCGCCAGCCAGGCCAGCACGCTCTCGCCGGGGGTCTGCGAGTCGGGCCCGACCAGATGGTCGACGATGGGAATGATCACGAACGCCAGGATGGGAACGGTCCACCAGAACACGCCGAGCCCGGTGACGCGCACCGCCAGCCAGGACGGGAATAGAAGCGCCGGGACGGCCGCCGCGAGCAGCCAGAGGTAGCGCTTGGGCCTCGTCCAGCCCGCGGCCCGAAATGGCACATCCGTACCAATACATGCAGGAAGTCCAATTCGCAGCGGAAAACCTGTCATGGATACGTACAGTAGCGCATTTCACGTACCGAAGGTATGCTTAGACCCGGGTTAGTTAAATCACAGTTCGTTATAAATCCGCACGATCGGAGAGGCGGCCTAGTAAATGGCTTTCTCGCGGAGACGCTTCCTGGGTGCCGCCGCGGGCGTCACGGCCGGCGCCCTCGGCGCGGGGGCGGTGGAGTTCGGCATCCGGAACGCCTACGCAACCGCCGCCCTGCGACCCCACTACCAGGCCATTGTGGTCGGCAGCGGGTACGGCGGCGGGGTGTCGGCCCTGCGGCTCGCCCAGGCCGGCGTCCAAACACTGATCCTGGAGAAGGGTAGGTGGTGGAACACCCCGGACGCGGACGGCAAGCGCTTTTCGCGGATGGTGCCCGCGGACAACCGCGCGGGGTGGTTCACGTCGGTCCCGCCCAGCCTGGTGCCGTCGTATCGGGGCGTGTCGATCGCCCAGGTGGCCGAGCACACGCCGTCCACGCAACCGGTCCAGGCCGGAATCTGCGACAAGGCGGTCCACGGCGCGCACACGGTGTTCCGCGGGACGGCCGTCGGCGGTGGCTCGATGGTCAACGCCGCGATCGCCGCGATCCCGACGCCGGACCAGGTCCGCACCGCCTTCCCGGACATCGACCCCGACGCGTTCCTGGGCACCTACATCGAACGCGCCAAGTCCATGCTGCGGATCAGCTACCGCGACATGGACTGGTTCGAGCAGACGCCGTGGTTCCAGTACGCCAGGGTCGGACGGCGGTACGCCGAAGCGGCCGGCTACAAGGTGGACTACAACGGCAGCGCGTATTCGTTCGACTACATGAAATCCGAAGAGGCCGACCAAGTTCCGCGCTCGGCGTTGAACTTCGAGCAACAGTACGGCAACAACTACGGGCGGGTCGGCAGCGTCGATGCGACCTACATCGCGGCCGCGCTGGCGACGGGCAAGGCCACCCTCAAGCCCCTCACCGAGGTGACCGGCATCCGCCGCGAGCGCTCTGGCGAATACGTGGTGTCCACCCGCGAGATCGACCGATTCGGCAAGGAGCTCGCTCGCGCGGAAATCGGCTGCGACCAGCTGCATCTGGGCGCCGGCGTGCTCGGCACCACCGAGCTGTTGCTGCGCGCCCGCGAGAGGGGGACGCTGCCCCACCTGAACGACGAGATCGGCCGCGGATACGGGAACAACGGGGACATCATGGTCTCCCACATGCTGCAACCCGGCGATCCGGCCGGCACCCAGCAGTCCCTGCTGGGGATGATCAACCTCGACGGCCGCGACGATCCCGACAACCCGGTGTACGCGAGCATGTTCTCGCTTCCGCTTCCCGTGGAGACGCTCGCACTGGGCTACTACGTCATGGTGCGGACCGGGGACCGCGCGGAGATCAGCTACGACCGGACGAAGGACTCGATCTCGATCGACTGGCCGCAGGGTCACACGGATCACCTGCGTGAGAAGGCCCGGTTCGTCTTCGACAAGGTGACGCAGGCCAACGGCGTGGACTACCGCGACGATCTCTTCGAGGGAACGGCGTTCGCGCCCAACACCGTTCACCCGATGGGTGGCGTGGTCCGGGGCAGGGCCACCGACGGATATGGCCGGGTGAAGGGCTACGACAAGCTGTACGTCAACGACGCGTCGCTGCTGCCCGGCTACCTGGGCTGCAACCCGTTCATGTCCATCACCGCGCTCGCGGAGCGCAACATCGAAGGGATCCTGCAGGGGCGCGCCTGACCCTTCACGCGGTGAAGCGATAGTCGTCGAGGTCGAAATGCCGGCTGCGCCATTGGGTTTCCAACGTGGTCGCCGGACGCAGCGGGACGTCGCCGTTCTTGTCGAAGTAGTAGCTGTTGGCCAGCTTGCAGCTGTCCTGCCAGAAGATCTGCCGGTGGCGCTTGCGCATCATCTCGGAGAAGTACCGGGCGTTGGCCTCCTCGGTCACCTCGACGCGGGTCGCGCCGTCGCGGCCGGCCCGCTTGAGGCAGCGCATGATGTGGTGCGTCTGCGTCTCGATGAGGGCGAAATACGACGAGCCGACGTAGCCGTAGGGGCCGAAAACGGTGAACAGGTTGGGGAATCCGGGGACGCTGACGCCCTCGTAGGCCTGCAGGCGGTTTTCGTCCCAGAACCGGCTCAGGGACACCCCGCCGCTCCCGGTCACCGAGAAGGTGGGCACGTTGTCGGTGTCCATCACCTTGAAGCCGGTGGCCAGGATCAGGACGTCGACCTCGTGGTGTTCACCGTCGGTGGTGGCCACCGCGTCCGGCGTGATCTTGTCGATCGGCTCGGTGACCAGCCGCACGTTGTCGCGGTTGAACGTGGCCAGGTAGTCGTTGTGGAAGCCGGGCCGCTTGCAGCCGACGGCGTAGCGCGGGGTGAGTTTGTCGCGCACCACGGGGTCGTTGACCTGCTGGCGCAGATAGCGCTTGCCGGCCGACCCCATCCTGCGCGCGAGCGGGAACACCGTGAAGTACTGCGCCGCGAGCGAGAACGTCAGCTCGACGAAAACCTGGCTCAGCAGCCGCTGCACGACCTTGCCCCCGGGCATCCGCATCGCCCAGCGCGCCGCGGCGGGCAGCGGGACGTCGAACTTGGGAAAGCACCAGATCGGGGTGCGCTGAAACACGGTGAGCTGCGAGACTATCGGCGCGATCTCGGGGATGACCTGCACGGCCGACGCGCCGGTGCCGATGATCGCGACCCGCTTGCCGGTGAGGTCCTGGTGGTGGTCCCAGCGCGCGGTGTGCATGGTGGTGCCGGCGAAGGAGTCCACGCCGTCGATGTCGGGCAGCTTCGGCACGGTCAGCACCCCGCAGGCGCTGATCAGGAACCGGGCCGTCAGTTCCCCGCCCGGATCGGTCTGCACCCGCCACAGATGGTTTTCGTCGTCGAATTCGGCGGCAAGAACCTTGGTGTTGAACCGGATTCGCGACCGGATGCCGTATTTGTCGACGCAGTGTTCGGCGTACGCCTTGAGCTCGTTGCCCGGTGCGTAGGTTCGCGACCAGCGCGGGCTCTGCTCGAACGAGTACTGATAGGAGAACGACGGAATGTCCACGGCGATGCCGGGATAGGTGTTCCAGTACCAGGTGCCGCCGACCCCGTCGCCGGCCTCGATCACGAGGTAGTTGGACATGCCCGCCTTGTCCAGCTTGATCGCGGCGCCGATGCCGGAGAATCCGGCGCCGACGATCAGGGTCTCGTAGTCCGGCCTCTTCATACGTGCTGAGCTCATGCGCGCCTGCTTCCGATGACGGGTACCCCGCGCTTGGGCCGCAGGGTCAGCGTTGCCTCGAGTTCTATCGCGGCGCCGGGCGCGAGGTCAAAGGTGAAGCGCTGACTCATGATGGCCGCCATCAGCACCATCTCCATCAGCGCGAAGCTCTGCCCGATGCAGATGCGCCGACCGCCGCCGAACGGCAGATACGCGGAGCGCGGCCGGTCCGTCGGCCGGTAAAACCGGTCGGGGTCGAACGTTTCCGGGTCGGGCCACCAGCGCGGGTCGCGATGGATGTGGTGGATCGGGATGACGACGGTGGTGCCGCGCCGGATGCGATGTCCCGCAATGACGTCGTCCTCGATGGCCCGGCGCGCGATGATCCACACCGCTGAGAAGTAGCGCTGCGACTCCTGCAGGCAGGCGGTGGTCCAGGGCAGCCGGCCCAGGTCCTCGGCGCAGGGGCGGCGCGCGCCCAGTACCTCGTCGATCTCGGCGAGCATCCGGTCGCGGGCGTCGGCGTGCAGCGCCATCAGGTACCAGAACCACGACATCGCGTTCGCCGTGGTTTCGTGCCCGGCGAGCATGAACGTCAGGGCCTCGTCGCGCACCCGCTGGCGCGGCCAACTTCCGCCGTCGGCGCGCAGCAGCACGTTGAGCAGGTCGGGGGACTCGCTCGGGTGGCGCAGTCGGTGGTCGATCACGTCGTTGACCGCGCGGTCGAGGGTCAGCGTGATGTCCTGCATGTCGCGCAACGGCGGTGGCAGGCGGACCCCCGAGAACGCCAACCGGTGCAGCACGTCGTAGACCGGGGGCGGCATCAGCCCCCACAACCCCAGTCGCTGCAGCCGCTCGGCGTGCCGCAGGCCGCGCGTCGCGAGGTCGTTCATGCTCTGCACCAGGGGCCCGAAGTCCTGGCTGAACAGGGAATTGGCGACCACGCGCAGCGTCGCCTCGACCATCGTGTGGTGGATGTCGAACTGCGCGCCGGGTTCCAGCGCGTCGGTGACGGCGGTGATCGGGTCGATCATCAGGTCGACGATGCCGTTCAGGTGGCGCCGGGCGAAGGTCGGGTTCAACACGCCGCGGTGGGCCGCCCAGGAATCGCCCTCGTCGGTGAGCAGGTTGATGCCCGCGGTGGCCCGGATTGGCTCGTATTCGTTCGACTTGACGTATTTCAGGCGGGCGCCGTGCAGCACGTGATCGACGTAGTCGGGGTGGCTGATCGAGACGAATCGCCTTCCGGCGCAACGGAATCGGGCGATGTCGCTGCCGCGTACCCGGCCCATGAACCCGTTGCTCACGTCGAATCCGATGGTGAGGGCCTCGCGGGTCATCGTCCAGGAGTTCAGCCGGGTGGCCGGTCCCGCGGCCGGGCGCTGCGCGCTGAGGGTCGCCATGCCTCAACTGTATGGATGACGCGGGCGGCTAGTAATGAGATTATCGGACAGGGAGTTGGGATTTTAGGACACGCGATGGCACACCCTCCAACGCTGAGCCACCCGGTGCACGCGACCCGGGTGTTGTGCGAGGTGGCCAACGAGCGCGGGGTTTCGACGGCCGACGTGTTGGCGGGCACCGCGATCGAGCCGGCCGACCTCGACAAGCCGGACGCCATGGTGAGCGCGGTCGACGAGATCGCGGCGGTGCGCCGGTTGCTGGCCCGCGTTCCGGATCACCGGGGCATCGGCGTGGACGTCGGCAGCCGGTCCACGCTGACCCACTTGGGGCTGTTCGGGTTTGCCGTGATGTCTTGTGGCACCCTTCGCGAACTGTTTTCCATCTCGATGCGCTACTTCGCGCTCACCACCATGCACATCCGCCTGACGCTGTTCGAAACTGCCAAGGACTGCGTGATCGAACTGGACGCCAGCCACCTGCCCGCCGACGTGCGGGGCTTCTTCATCGAGCGCGACATCGCCGGAATCATCACGACCACAGCAAGTTTCGCGATGGCGGTGGCCGAGAAATATGCCGAGGAGGTGACGGCGGAGCTGGCAGTCGACGAGGAGCTGCTGCGGCCGCTGCTCGAGCTGGTGCCGGTGCACGACGTCAGGTTCGGCCGAGCGCACAACCGGTTGCACTTCCCGCGGGCCATGTTCGACGAGCCGCTGCCGCAGGCGGACCGCCACACGCTGGAGATGTGCATGGCGCAGTGCGACGTGCTGATGCAGAGCAGCGAGAGCCGCCGCGGCATCACTGCGCTGGTGCGCAGCAAGCTGTTCCGCGATTCCGGCGTGTTCCCAACGCTTCCCGAGGTCGCCGGCGAACTCGACATCCACCCGCGCACGCTGCGCCGGCGGCTGGCCGAGGAGGGCACGTCGTTTCGGGCCCTGCTGAACGAGGCTCGCTCCACCGTGGCGGTGGACCTGCTGCGCAACGTCGGGCTGACGGTGGAGGAGGTGTCGACGAGGCTGGGCTACACGGAGGTGTCGACGTTCTCGCACGCCTTCAGGCGTTGGTACGGCGTTGCGCCCAGCGAGTATTCGCGCTAGCCGTGCAGCGCCTTGCGCAGCGCCACCAGCCCGCGGTTGGTGGCCTCGGCGGCGGCCGGGATGACCAGGGAGAAGCTGGCGTAGCCGTGCACCAGGTCGGGCTCGTTGCTGTGTTCGGCGGGCACGCCGGCGGCGTTGAGCAGTTCGGCGTAGCGGAAGCCGTCGTCGCGCAGCGGATCATGTTCGGCGGTCCCGATGAAGGCGGGCGGCAGACCGGAAAGATCGTCGGCGTTGGCCGGGGCCAGCGTGACCGGCAGCGCCTTCGGGTCGGTGATGTCGAGGTCGGGCAGGTACCAGGACAGGAAGGCCTCGATGACGTCGCGGTCCAGGATGGGCGCGTAGGCGTTCTCGGTGTGCGACGGCAGCGACAGGTCGGCGGTGACGGTCGGGTACCACAGCAACTGGAAGGCCAGGTTCGGGCCGCCATTGTCCCGGGCCAGATGGGCCATCACCGCGGCGAGGTTGCCGCCCGCCGAATCCCCGGCCACCGCAATGCGATCCGGGTCGCCCCCCAATCCGGCCGCGTACTCGGCGACCCATTGCAGCGCGGCCCAGCAGTCGTTCACGCCGGCGGGGAAGGGATGCTCGGGGGCCAGCCGGTAGTCGACCGACACCACGATGGCCTCGGCGCCGACGGCGTGGGCGCGCGCGACCGGGTCGTGGGTCTCCAGGTCGCCGAGCGAGAACCCGCCGCCGTGGTAGAAGACGACTACGGGCAGGGCCTCGGCGTCGCCGTCCGGCCAGTAGATCCGCACCGGAATGTCGGTCAGGTCGCCGTAACCGATCATCCGCTCCTCGGTCCTGATGTCCGGCAGCAGTTCCGGGGGCACCTTGAGCTGCCGCAGCCTCGATCGCGCGACCTCGACGCCGTCGGCGGCGTTGAAGGTCATCGGGAACATGTCGAGCAGCGCCTTCAAAGTCGGATCGATGCCCGGTCGGGCGACGGTCGGCTCAATCATGCGTTCACCGTACGCTTCCCGGCCGTTAATGCAGCGCATTCCGCAATGCCGCGAGCCCCTTGTCCTGCGCGGCGGTGGCCGCGGGCACCACCCCGGCGTAGCCCAGGAAGCCGTGCACCATCGTCTCCGCGTTGTGCACCTCGACCGGGACGCCGGCCGCGGCCAGCAGCTCGCCGTAGCGGATGCCGTCGTCGCGCAGCGGGTCGTGACCGGCGACGCCGATGTAGGCCGGCGGCAGGTCGGCCAGGTTCTTCGCCCGCCCGGGCGCCATGGCCGGCGGCGGGTCGGCCAGGTCGACTTCGCCTGCGTACCAACGCGAGAACGCGGCGACTCCCTTCGCGTCCAGGATCGGCGCGGTGGCGTTCTCGGCGAAGGACGGCAGCGACGCGTCCCACATCGTGGCGGGATACCACAACAACTGGAACGCGATCGGTGGGCCGCCCTCGTCGCGGCTCCGTTGCGCGAGCACTGCGGCCATGTTCCCGCCGGCCGAATCCCCGGCGACCGCCATCCGCGTGGTGTCGGCGCCGAGCTCGGCGCCGTGCTCGGCCACCCACAACGTTGCGGCCCAACCGTCTTCGACAGCGGCGGGGTAGCGGTGCTCAGGCGCCAGGCGGTAGTCGACGGACACCACGATCGCGTTGGCGCCCACCGTGTGCTGGCGAGCCGTGCCGTCGTAGGTATCGAGGTCGCCCACAACCCAGCCGCCGCCGTGGAAGAACAGCACCACGGGCGCGGCGTGCCCGGGATCGGCCGAGGGCCAGTAGATCCGGATGCCGATGGGGCCCGCGGGACCCGGAATGGACCGGTCCTCGACCCGCAGCTCGGGATGCAGCTGCCGGCGCGGCAGATCGCGGAACCGTTGCCGCGCCGCCGCGACACCATCGTCGGTTGTTAACCGGAACGGAACCGCATCCAGTACCTTCAGCAGAATGGGGTCGATACCCGGGTTCTCGTCGGTGGTGTCCAAGCTGGGCATGGAAGTACCGTACGCACCTCGCCTGGTGTCCGGCGGTTGGGTGGTGGCCGGCTGGGCGGGCCTCGCCTACGGGGTCTACCTGACCGTGGTCGCGTTGCGGTCGCCGCCGGGAACGGGTTTGACGGGGCACTGGGTGCTGCAGCCGCCGTTCAAGGCGTCGATGGCGTTGCTGCTCACCGTCGCCGCGGCGGCGCACCCCATCGTCCGCGAGCGACGCTGGCTGATGCCCGCGCTGCTGATGTCGGCCGTCGGCGACTGGCTGTTGGCGATCCCGTGGTGGTCGATGTCGTTCGGGCTGGGGCTGGCCGCATTCCTGTTGGCGCACTTGTGTTTCCTGGGTGCCCTGATTCCGCTGGCCCGCACCTCCCGGGTGCGCCTCGCCGCCGTCGCCTTCATGTGTCTGGTCTCGCTGTCGTTGCTGACGTGGTTCTGGCCGCACCTGGCCCGCGACAAGCTCACCATTCCAGTGACGCTCTACATGATCGTGCTGACCGCGATGGTCTGCATGGCGCTGTTGGCCGACCTGCCGACGATCTGGACCGCGGTGGGGGCAGTGTGTTTTGCAGCGTCGGACACGATGATCGCCATCGGCCGGTTCATCCTGTACAACGACGCGCTGGCGGTCCCGATCTGGTGGTTGTACGCCGCCGCCCAGGTCTTGATCACGGCCGGGTTCTTCTTTGGGCGCGAGGAACCGGATTACGAAACCGACTACGAGTACGAGTACGAGTACGAGACCGGGTATGAGTCGGATTACG
Organism: Mycobacterium sp. IEC1808; assembly: GCF_002101935.1. Lineage (NCBI taxonomy): Bacteria > Bacillati > Actinomycetota > Actinomycetes > Mycobacteriales > Mycobacteriaceae > Mycobacterium > Mycobacterium sp. IEC1808. Next base: position 106,550 of record NZ_LQPV01000044.1, read on the forward strand.
AGTCCGAGCCCGACGAAGGCTAGTTGTCGATCCCGTTGGCTGACAAGGCAACTCCCGAGGTCGAGCCGATCGCCCGAGTGCTGCCCATGCTCTCGGTGCCGCACCTGGACCGCGAGTTCGACTACCTGGTGTCGGCCGAGCAGTCCGACGACGCCCAGCCGGGGGTCCGGGTGCGGGTGCGGTTCCACGGCCGGCTGGTCGACGGGTTCCTGCTGGAGCGCCGCAACGACACCGATCACACCGGCAAGCTGGGCTGGCTGGATCGCGTCGTGTCGCCCGAACCGGTGCTGACGCGGGAGATCCGGCGCCTGGTCGACGCGGTCGCCGCGCGCTACGCCGGCACCCGGCCCGACGTGCTGCGCCTGGCGGTGCCGGCCCGGCATGCCCGGGTGGAGCGGGAGCCCGCGGCGACGCTCCCGTTGCCCGCGCCGCCGCTTCCGGCGGCCGTCGACCCGTCGGCGTGGCAGGCCTACGGCCGCGGCGGGCAGTTCCTGGGGGCGCTTGCCGAATCCCGTGCCGCGCGGGCCGTCTGGCAGGCGCTGCCCGGCGAGTCCTGGGCGGACCGCTTCGCCGAGGCCGCCGCCCAGACCATCCGGACGGGACGGGCGGCGCTGGCGATCGTGCCCGACCAGCGCGACCTGGACACGCTGTGGGCGGCGGCGACGACCCGGATCGACAAGGAGTGCGTGGTGGCGCTGTCGGCGGGGCTGGGCCCGGCCGCGCGCTACCGGCGGTGGCTGGCGGCGCTGCGCGGCAGAGCGCGCCTCGTGATCGGCACCCGCAGCGCGGTGTTCGCGCCGCTGAGCGATCTGGGCCTGGTCATGGTGTGGGCCGACGCGGACGACACCCTCGCCGAGCCGCGGGCGCCGTACCCGCACGCTCGGGAGGTGGCGATGCTGCGCGCGCACCAGGCCCGCTGCGCGGCGCTCATCGGCGGTTACGCGCGGACCGCCGAGGCCCAGGCGCTGGTGCGCAGCGGATGGGCGCACGACATCGTGGCCGCGCGCCCGGTGGTGCGGGCCCGCACCCCGCGGGTGATCGCCCTGGACGACACGGGCTACGCCGACGAACGCGACCCGGCGGCGCGCACCGCGCGCATTCCGTCCATCGCGCTGCGCGCCGCCCGCTCGTCGCTTCAGGCCGGGGCGCCGGTGCTGGTGCAGGTGCCCCGGCGCGGGTATATCCCGTCGCTGGCCTGCGGGCGCTGCCGCGCGATCGCCCGATGCCGCCAGTGCACCGGACCGCTGGCGTTGCAGGAGAGGGGACCCGGCGCCGTATGCCGGTGGTGCGGCCGCGCCGAACCGGCGCTGCGGTGTGCACGATGCGGATCGGACGCGGTGCGCGCCGTCGTCGTGGGGGCCCGCCGCACCGCCGAGGAACTCGGCCGCGCCTTCGCCGGCACGCCGGTCGTCACCTCGGCGGGCGACGCCGTCGTGGCGGAGGTCGCCGCCCGCCCGGCCCTGGTGGTCGCCACCCCCGGCGCCGAGCCCCGCGCGACCGACGGGTACGGGGCGGCGCTGCTGCTGGACAGCTGGGCGCTGCTGGGCCGGCAAGACCTGCGCGCCGCCGAGGACGCCCTGTGGCGCTGGATGAGCGCGGCCGCGCTGGTGCGCGCCCGCGGCGAGGGCGGCGTGGTGATGCTGGTCGCCGAATCCTCCATTCCCACAGCGCAATCGCTGATCCGCTGGGATCCGGTGGGGCACGCGGAAGCCGAACTGACGGCGCGCGCCGAGGTCGGGCTGCCGCCCAGTGTGCACATCGCCGCCGTCGACGGAACGGCGGGCGCCGTCGCGGCGCTGCTCGAACAGGCTCGGCTGCCCGGGCGGGAGGATTTCCGCGCCGACCTGCTGGGCCCGGTGGACCTGCCGCCGGGCGTGCGCCGCCCGGCCGGCACCCCCGCCGGCGCGCCGGTGACCCGCATGCTGGTGCGCGTCCAGCGGGCGCAGGGCCTGGCGCTCGCGGCCGCCCTGCGCAGCGCCGTCGGCGTGCTCAGCGCGCGGGGAGACCATGAGCCGGTGCGGGTGCAGATCGATCCGCTGCACATCGGATAGCGCCGAATCTGCGTTGTGGCGATAGTATTCGTGGGAAACAATCTCTGAGCTCGACATTGGAAGGCTGTTACACTTCCAACGCTTTGCTGGTGGACCGGGAGCATGTCCGGAGGAGGGGCTCGATGGTGGCGGACAACTCGACGGCAGCGGACGAGTCTCTGGACGTGATCACTGACGCGCTGCTGACCGCCTCGCGTTTGCTGGTGGCCATTTCGGCGCGCTCGATCAGCCAGGTCGACGAGACCATCACCATTCCGCAGTTCCGGACGCTGGTGATCCTGTCCAATCGGGGGCCGGTCAACCTGGCCACGCTGGCCAGCCTGCTGGGTGTGCAGCCGTCGGCCACCGGCCGGATGGTCGACCGGCTGGTCGCCGCCGGGCTGATCGACCGCCTGCCGCATCCCACCTCCCGTCGCGAGCTGCTCGCCGCGCTGACCAAGCGCGGACGCGAGGTCGTGCGCCGGGTCACCGCCTACCGGCGCGCCGAGATCGCGACCATCGTGGAGAAGATGCCGCCGCCGGAGCGTCACGGGCTGGTACGGGCCCTGACCGCGTTCACCGCCGCCGGCGGCGAGCCCGACGTCCACCTGGACGCCGACCTCGACCTCTAGCAGACCTCTAGCAGTTCACCGCCGCTCGGCGGTGACCAGCAGGTACTCCCACCGCATGCCGCCGTCACGCAGGTACCGGCGCGCGAGTTCGACCAGTTGGGCGTCGAGCTCGGCGGCCAGCACCCGGTTGTGGCCGATGTTGGCGTACGCCTCGATCGTCGGGCCGTAGTGGTGCTTGAAGTACTCGTGTACGTCCTCGGGGCTGTCGAACCGGGTCACCATCAGGTCGCGTCGCAGCGTCGTGACGCGACCGACCCGGTCGCCCAGCAGCCCGGCGACGTAGCCCTCGCGGCCCCAGAGCGCCGCGGGGAACACGGCGGGCGACAGGCTCGGCCGGTACGGCCTGATGGTGGCCAGCATCCGGCCGAAGAAGCCCTCGGGGGTCCAGCTGATCACGCCGATTGTCCCGCCCGGCCGGCAAACCCGCACCAGTTCGTCGGCGGCGCGCCGGTGATCGGGCGCGAACTGCACGCCGATCGCCGAGATGACGGCGTCGAACTCGCCGTCGCCGAACGGCAGTGCGTGCGCATTGGCCTCGCGGTAGTCAAGAGTCAGCCCCAGCGCCGCCGCGCGCGCCTGGGACCGCCGCAGCAACTCGGGCGTGAGGTCGGTGGAAACGACGTCGGCGCCCGTCGCGGCGGCGGGCAGCGAGATGTTGCCCGAGCCGGCGGCCACGTCGAGCACCCGGGTTCCCGGCCCGATACTCGCCGCGGCGACCAGGACCGGGCCCAGCGGCGCCATCACCTCCTCGGCCATCAGGGCGTAGTCCCCGAGCGCCCACATGGCGCGATGTGTTGCCGCAAGGTCGTCTGGGGTGTTGGCGTCCACGGTGTCGAGCGTCATCGAGCCTCCTGAATAGTAGTCATAAGAAACAATATACGGATGCAACTGTGTGGAACCTGGCCATGTCCTGCGGAGATCCGGTGCTTCCTACACTTGTGCGGTGCGCCTCGTCTTCGCCGGCACCCCCGAACCCGCGCTGCCCGCGCTGCGCACCCTCATCGACTCGCCCCGGCACGACGTGGTCGCGGTGCTGACCCGGCCCGACGCCGCATCCGGGCGGCGCGGCAAGCCGGAGCCGTCACCGGTGGCCCGCGAGGCGCTCGAGCGCGGCATCCCGGTGCTGCGCCCGGCGCGACCCAACTCACCGGAGTTCGTCGCCGAGCTGTCGGAGCTGGCGCCGGACTGCTGCCCGGTGGTGGCCTACGGCGCACTGCTGCGCGACGGCCTGCTCGCGGTGCCACCGCACGGCTGGATCAACCTGCACTTCTCGCTGCTGCCTGCCTGGCGCGGCGCGGCGCCCGTGCAGGCCGCGATCGCCGCGGGCGACGCCATCACCGGGGCGACCACCTTCCGGATCGAGCCGAGCCTGGACTCGGGACCGGTGTACGGCGTCGTCACCGAGACGATCCGGCCCACCGACACCGCGGGCGATCTGCTTGAGCGCCTTGCCCTTTCGGGGGCGGCGCTGTTGTCGGCCACGCTGGACGGCATCGCCGACGGGACGCTGACGCCGCGGCCGCAACCGGCCGATGGGGTCAGTATGGCGCCGAAGATCACGGTGGAAGCGGCCCGGGTGCGCTGGGAGCTGCCCGCGCCCGTGGTGGAGCGCCGGATCCGCGCCGTCACGCCCAACCCGGGCGCCTGGACGCTGATCGGCGACCTGCGCATCAAGGTCGGGCCCGTGCAGATCGACTCGGGCCCAATGCCGTTGGAGCCCGGCGTCATTCACGCGGACCGCAAGAACGTGTGGATCGGCACGGGCTCGGAAGCGGTGCGGCTGGGCCAGATTCAGCCGCCGGGCAAGAAGTTCATGAACGCCGTCGACTGGGCGCGCGGCGCCCGCCTCGACGCCGCAGCCCGGGCGTCGTGAACAACCGGGGGCGCCCCAGGAGGCGCCGGCCGCTGGACCCGGCGCGCGCCGCCGCGTTCGAGGTGCTGCGGGCCGTCAGCGAGCGCGACGCGTACGCCAACCTGGCCCTGCCCGCGGTGCTCCGCCAACGCGGAATCACCGGCCGCGACGCCGCTTTCGCCACCGAGCTCACCTACGGCACCTGCCGCGCCCGCGGCCTGCTCGACGCGATCATCGGCGCGGCCGCGGGGCGACCGCCGGAAGCCATCGACCCGGTGCTGCTCGACCTGCTCCGGCTCGGCGCCTACCAGCTGCTGCGCACCCGGGTCGACGCACACGCCGCGGTGTCCACCACGGTCGAGCAGGCCGGGATCGAATTCGATTCGGGCCGAGCGGGTTTCGTCAACGGTGTGCTGCGCACCATCGCGAGGCGGGACGAGAAGTCCTGGGTCGACGAGCTGGCCCCCGACCCGTCGCGGGATCCGATCGGGCACGCCGCGTTCGTGCACGCGCATCCGCGCTGGGTCGCCCAGGCCTTCGCCGACGCGCTGGGCGCGGCCGCCGCCGAGCTCGACGCGGTGCTGGAAAGCGACGACGCGCGGCCCCAGGTGCACCTGGCCGCCCGCCCCGGCGTGCTGGCCGCCGCCGAGCTGGCCGAGGCCGTCGGTGGCTCCGTCGGCCGGTATTCGCCGTACGCGGTGTACCTGCCGGGCGGGGATCCCGGGCGGCTGGCGCCCCTGCGCGACGGCACCGCGCTGGTCCAGGACGAAGGTAGCCAGCTGGTGGCCCGCGCGCTGACGCTGGCGCCGGTCGACGGCGACAACGGGCGGTGGCTGGACCTGTGCGCCGGTCCGGGCGGCAAGACCGCGCTGCTTGCCGCGCTCGGCGCGGAGTCGGGCGCCCGTGTCACGGCGGTGGAGCCGGCGCCGCGCCGCGCCGAGATGGTCGAGGAGAACACCCGCGGGCTGCCGGTCGACGTGCTGCGGGTCGACGGGCGGGAGAGCGGCCTCGAGCCCGGCTTCGACCGGGTGCTCGTCGACGCGCCGTGCACCGGGCTGGGCGCGTTGCGCCGCCGCCCGGAGGCCCGGTGGCGCCGCGGGCCCGCCGACGTGCCGGCGCTGGCCAAGCTGCAACGCGAGCTGCTGGCCGCCGCGATCGCGCTGACCCGGCCCGGCGGCGTGGTGCTGTACGCGACCTGTTCGCCGCACCTCGCGGAAACCGTCGGGGTGGTTGGCGACGCGCTGCGGCGTCATCCGGTGTCGGCGCTGGACACCCGGCCGCTGTTCGACCCCGTCACCGGGCTCGGGGAGGCAAATTCGGTGCAGCTGTGGCCGCACCGGCACGGCACCGACGCCATGTTCGCCGCGGCGCTGCGCCGCGTGGCGGGGTAGCGCGGCGGCGACAAAAACGACACGGCTGCCGCCGCGCTGCGCCGCGCCTGAAGTGAGGTTGGGCCCCTGGCTCAGTAATGTGGCGCTCATGCCTCGCAGTAGCGCGGGACCGCTGATCGCCCCGTCGATCCTCGCCGCCGATTTCGCCCGACTCGCCGACGAAGCGGCCGCTGTGCGCGGTGCCGACTGGTTGCACGTCGACGTGATGGACAACCACTTCGTGCCCAATCTGACCATCGGCCTGCCCGTGGTGGAGGCCATGCTGGCCACCACCACCATCCCGATGGATTGCCACCTGATGATCGAGGATCCGGACCGCTGGGCGCCGCCCTACGCGGAGGCGGGCGCCTACAACGTCACGTTCCACGCCGAGGCCACCGACAATCCCGTCGGCGTGGCCCGCGACATCCGCGCCGCCGGCGCAAAGGCCGGGATCAGCGTGAAACCGGGCACACCGCTGGAGCCCTACTTCGAAATCCTGCCGCACTTCGACACCCTGCTGATCATGTCGGTCGAGCCCGGTTTCGGCGGCCAGAGCTTCATCCCCGAGGTGCTCGGGAAGGTCCGCGCCGTGCGCAAGCTGATCGAGGCGGGGGAGCTGACCATCCTGGTCGAGATCGACGGCGGCATCAACGAGGACACCATCGAGCAGGCCGCCGAAGCCGGCGTGGACTGCTTTGTCGCCGGGTCGGCGGTCTACGGGGCGGAAGACCCGGAGGCCGCGGTCGAGGCGCTGCGGCGACAGGCCGCGGCCGCATCCCCGCACTTGCGCGCATGAACCAGCCCCAGTCGGTCGACAGCCTCGACGCGGCCATGCGCCTGGCGATCGAACACTCCTACCAGGTCAAGGGCACCACCTACCCGAATCCGCCGGTCGGATGCGTGATCGTCGACCCCGAAGGGCACGTCGTCGGCGTCGGTGCCACCGAGCCCGCGGGCGGCGACCACGCCGAGGTGTTGGCGTTGCGGCGGGCCGGCGGTCTGGCCGCGGGCGGCATCGCGTTCGTCACCCTCGAGCCGTGCAATCACTACGGCAAGACGCCGCCGTGCGTCAACGCCCTGATCGAGGCCAGGGTCGGCACGGTCATCTACGCCGTTGGCGACCCGAACGCGATCGCCGGCGGGGGCGCGGGGCGGCTGCAGGCCGCCGGTGTGCAGGTGCGGGCGGGGATCCTGGCGGATCAGGTGGCCGCCGGGCCGCTCCGCGAGTGGCTGCACAAGGTGCGCACCGGGCTGCCGCACGTCACGTGGAAGTACGCCAGCAGCGTCGACGGCCGCAGCGCCGCCGCCGACGGCACCAGCCAGTGGATCTCCAGCGAGGCGTCCCGGTTGGACCTGCATCGCAGGCGTGCAATCGCCGACGCGATCGTGGTCGGCACCGGTACGGTGCTGGCCGACGACCCGGCGCTGACCGCGCGGCTGGCCGACGGCACGCTGGCCGCCCGCCAACCGCTGCGAGTGGTGGTGGGCATGCGCGAAATACCGCCGGAGGCAAGGGTTCTCAACGACGATTCGCGCACCATGGTGATTCGCACCCATGACCCCATGGAGGTCATCAAGGCGCTGTCGGACCGCACCGACGTCCTGCTCGAAGGCGGCCCCACCCTCGCCGGCGCGTTCCTGCGCGCCGGGGCGGTCAACCGGATCCTGGCCTACGTGGCGCCGACGCTGGTGGGCGGCCCGATCACCGCCGTCGACGACGTGGGGGTGCCCACCATCGCGCGGGCACTGCGCTGGCAGTTCGACGGGATCGACCGGGCCGGCCCCGACCTGGTGCTCAGCCTGGTGCCACAGGGCGGCGGCTAGCTGTACTGACCACGGACGTTGGTGACGGCGTGGCGTGGTGACATGACGAAGACCTCCGAGTGAAGTGCGAGCTGTCTA